>NZ_JBVJLO010000078.1:0-1009 GCF_055584685.1 Streptomyces sp. NPDC102258 | reverse complement strand
CTTCAGAACTAACACAGTGGACGCGAGCAACTGAGGACAAGCCCTCGGCCTATTAGTACCAGTCAGCTCCACCCGTTACCGGGCTTCCACATCTGGCCTATCAACCCAGTCGTCTACTGGGAGCCTTACCCTCTCAAGGAGGTGGGAATACTCATCTCGAAGCAGGCTTCCCGCTTAGATGCTTTCAGCGGTTATCCCTCCCGAACGTAGCCAACCAGCCATGCCCTTGGCAGGACAACTGGCACACCAGAGGTTCGTCCGTCCCGGTCCTCTCGTACTAGGGACAGCCCTTCTCAATATTCCTACGCGCACAGCGGATAGGGACCGAACTGTCTCACGACGTTCTAAACCCAGCTCGCGTACCGCTTTAATGGGCGAACAGCCCAACCCTTGGGACCGACTCCAGCCCCAGGATGCGACGAGCCGACATCGAGGTGCCAAACCATCCCGTCGATATGGACTCTTGGGGAAGATCAGCCTGTTATCCCCGGGGTACCTTTTATCCGTTGAGCGACGGCGCTTCCACAAGCCACCGCCGGATCACTAGTCCCGACTTTCGTCCCTGCTCGACCCGTCGGTCTCACAGTCAAGCTCCCTTGTGCACTTACACTCAACACCTGATTGCCAACCAGGCTGAGGGAACCTTTGGGCGCCTCCGTTACCCTTTGGGAGGCAACCGCCCCAGTTAAACTACCCATCAGACACTGTCCCTGATCCGGATCACGGACCGAGGTTAGACATCCAGCACGACCAGAGTGGTATTTCAACGGCGACTCCACAACCACTGGCGTGGCTGCTTCAAAGTCTCCCACCTATCCTACACAAGCCGAACCGAACACCAATATCAAACTATAGTAAAGGTCCCGGGGTCTTTCCGTCCTGCTGCGCGAAACGAGCATCTTTACTCGTAGTGCAATTTCACCGGGCCTATGGTTGAGACAGTCGAGAAGTCGTTACGCCATTCGTGCAGGTCGGAACTTACCCGACAAGGAATTTCGCTACCTTAGGA
>NZ_JBVJLO010000077.1:0-1049 GCF_055584685.1 Streptomyces sp. NPDC102258 | reverse complement strand
CTAGGGCCTGTGTGAGGTTGCGATCAGTCGGCGGCTTTGAGGAGGTCGTCGATCCAGATCATGGCGGCGCGTAGGTGGAGGCCGGCGAGGTAGCTGTCCGGGGTTTTGTCGTAGCGGGTGGCGATGCCTCGCCAGGCTTTCAGCTTGTTGATCAGGCGCTCGACGGTGTTCCGTTCCTTGTAGAGGTCGGCGTCGTGGCTGATGGGTCGGCCGCCTTGTGTGCCCTTCTTCTTGCGGTTGGCGGCCTGGTCCTTCTTTTCTGGGATGACGGCCTTGATTCCGCGTTTGCGCAGGTAGGCGCGGTTGCCGCGGGACGAGTACGCCTTGTCCGCGGCGACCGCGTCGGGCGTTGTGCGGGGACGGCCGACCGGCAGCCGGACTCTCACCTTCGCGAGCACGGGGACGAACTGCGGGTTGTCCCCGGCCTGCCCGGCAGTCAGGACCAGCGCGAGCGGACGACACCGGCGGTCCGAGGCGAGATGAATCTTGCTCGTGAGCCCGCCCCGGGACCTGCCGAGCAGGGCTTCCTTCAGACGGAGCCTGCGTCTGCGCCGGATGCGCCGGCGTTCATCCTGTCCGTTCTGTTCCTCCGTGCCGCCCCCTTTTGCCGGGCTGCCTCCTGCTCCTGCGCGGCTTCTTCCAGGGCCTTCATGAGGTGCTTGCTGACCCGCATCCCTGCGGCATCGTGGTGAGCGCGGACCGTGGTGGAGTCCACGCTGACCAGCGACAAGTCCGTTCTGCCCACCCGGGCACCCTCGGCGATCAGGCCTTCCAGCAGGGCCGTGAAGACACCGGCGTCCCGCCAGACGCGGAAGCGTCCGTAGACGGTGGCCCATGGGCCGAACTCGGCAGGCATCTCGCGCCACTGCCCACTGGAGCGGAACCGCCAGATCACTCCCTCGAACTGCTCCCGCAGCCGCTCCGGGTAAGGCCCGTACCTACCGATCGGCAGGTACGGCTCGATGAACTTCCACTGGGCATGGGTGAGTTGCCTGCGTGTCACAACCCCAGTCCTACCGGATTCCACCCCGCGAAGAGAGCGGAACCCA
>NZ_JBVJLO010000076.1:0-1078 GCF_055584685.1 Streptomyces sp. NPDC102258 | reverse complement strand
AGAGGTTGTTGTCTTTCCGGACTTGAGGGCGGCGTTTTCGCTGGTCAGGAGTAGGGGCGGTGATTCGGTGGGAGTCGTGACCTGTCGTGTCGTCGCTCCCCGGGAGGTTGCGGATGCCATCGGTTGTCGGACTGCTGGAACAGCACGAGCTCGCGGCTCGCTGTCGGGTGGACGGGCTGCGTGAGGAGGCCGACCGTATCCAGGCAGAGCTGGCCGTGGCCGAGCTGGAATGGCAGGAGTGGGTCATTGCCCGCAGGCGGGTCGATGCGGTGCTGGCTCCGGACTGCGGCAACACCGCCGGCCCGGAGGACGTCCAGGATCCGCCGGCTGCGGGCGGGCCGGCGCCCCGGGACTCGGCGAAGCCGAAGGCGCAGGTGCCGGTGTGGCGTGAGGGGCTCGCCTGGTCGGTGCTGTCGGTGGACTACCAGCGCGTTCTGCAGGCTCTCTCGGACCGGGACCGGCTCCATCAAGGGCCGCTGACCTGCCAGGAGATGGCCGTGATGTTCGGTCTGGACGCGGTGCCGGCCAAGGTGGAGGCACTGCGGTCGAAGGCGAAACGCCTGGTCGCGCGCGGCTGGCTGGCCGAACCCGCGCCGGGCCGGTTCATGCTCGCGAAGGCCGCGACCGCGCGAGGCGGCGGGTCATGAGCAGGGTCATCGACCAGTAGATCATCGCTTCGGCGCTGGTGGTACGGCGTTCGTAGTCGCGTGCCAGGCGGCGGGTGCGCATCAGGTGGGCGAAGAGACGCTCGACGATCCACCGCTTGGGCAGGACCACGAAGCCACGCATATCGTCGCTGCGTTTGACGATCGCGAGGACCAGGGCGAGCGTGGCCAGGCAGTACTCGACGAGGCTTCCGGTGTAGCCGCCGTCGGCCCAGATGAGGGCGAGGCGGTGGTGCGCGTCGGCCACCTGCCCGAGCAGGGCCCGGGCGGCGGCGCGGTCGCCGGTGTCCGCGGCGGTGACCATCACCCCCAGCAGCAGGCCGAGGGTGTCGACCACGACGTGCCGCTTGCGCCCGTTGATCAGCTTGCCGCCGTCGAAACCGCGGCTGTCCAAGCCGACGACAGCATCCGCT
>NZ_JBVJLO010000075.1:0-1487 GCF_055584685.1 Streptomyces sp. NPDC102258 | reverse complement strand
TTGGGTCCACGCATGGAGGCGTGTGAGGATCCGCCCATGGAGTGCGATGTGTGTGGACGGGCCATGTGGCGATGGCCGGCGCTGCCGGCGGTGACGCATTCGGAGATCTGGTCCTGTTCCTGGTGCTACGCCTCCACCGATGTGGGTGGTGAGTGGTTCGAGGTCGCGCGGCCGCCGTATTTGCCCGTGGGGATTCGCTGGGAGAGGGCAGTTGCAGACGGCCTTCCCGCCGACGTCTCCCACGCCTTCGGCGTTTTCGACGGGACGCTGTGCGGAATCCAGGAAGCCGGCATGTCGCCGTCCGACTACTGGTGGCTGCCGGAGCGGGAGAATGCCTGCGGCGCTTGCCGGGAAGCGGCGGGTGTCATTGATGACCGCTGGCCGCAGGCAATGAGGGGCGAAAATGCGCGGGTCAGCGTGGCCCGGCGACTATGAGTCCTTCCAGTTCGGAGTCGATTCTCGCGTGAGCCGGCGGCTCATCAGGTCGATCATCGCGAGGCGGATCATCGCTTCGGAGCGGTGTGGGTGGGTTTCGTAGTCGCGAGCGAGGCGGCGGTGGTTCATCAACCAGCCGAAGGTCCGCTCGACGACCCAGCGCCGCGGGATGACCTTGAAGCCTTTCTGGCCCGGGTCACGGCGGGTGACCTCGACGTCGATGCCGAGGGTGGCGCCGTGGTCGATGGCTTTGGTCCGGTAGCCGGTGTCGGCCCAGGCCTTGGTGATCCTGGGGTGGGCCTTGGCAATGTGCGAGAGCAAGTGGATGCCGCCGACGTTGTCGGAGACGCTGGCCGCGGTGACCCAGACCGCGAGGAGGAGGCCGAGGGTGTCGACGCCGATATGGCGCTTGCGTCCTGCGATCTTCTTGCCCGCGTCGATACCCTGGCCGGCGGCCGGGACGTTGGCGGAGGTCTTGACGCTCTGGGCGTCCAGCACGCACGCGCTTGGTTCGGCGTCCCGGCCTGCGGCCTCCCGGACCAGTCGGCGGAGAAGGCCGTTGAGCTGGTCGAATACGCCGTCCCTCTGCCAGGCGGCGAAGTATCCGTAGACGGTTTCCCATGGCGCGAAGTCGTGGGGAAGGTAGCGCCAGGGGATCCCGGTCCGGTCCACGTACAAGACCGCGTCCATGATCTGGCGCAGGTCGTGCTCGGGCGGCCGGCCGATGTCCAGGCCCTTCCCTCGCCGCTCGGCGCGCCAGGTCGACAGAATGGGCTTGAGCAGTTCCCATCGGGCATCGGACAGGTCACTCGGATACGGCCGCTGTCGAGACATGTTTCGATAGTTCCGCAGGCCGACAGACAGCCGCAGGGCGCAAACAGGGGTGAGTGGGGGCGCCTTGGGATCAGACAGGAGCGAATGTGCGGAAACGTGCCTGGCAATGGCGTCAGCCGTCTCTCAGGTCCCGGAGAACGACCCTGGCCTCAGTAGTCCCAGCCCACTCCGCTACTCAAACAGCTGCCAAACGCCCCCGACGGGACAAAACGCTCTTT
>NZ_JBVJLO010000074.1:0-1572 GCF_055584685.1 Streptomyces sp. NPDC102258 | reverse complement strand
GCACACCAGGCTCCGGATCGAACAACCCCGCCACATCCCAACCCCGATCAGTGGGCATGGGGCCGATGACGTCGCGTTCGTCCATGAGCAACTTCCACAGTTCCTCGGGAGAGTGGGCCTCGCCCGGGTAACGGCAGGCCATACCGACGATCGCGATCGGCTCTTCGGGGGCGACGGCCGGCCGGGCCGTGTCGGTCGGGTCGCTCCCGGCAACGTGGGGCACGGACAGGCCCAGCGCCTCGCCGTGCAAGAAGTCCGCCAGCGCGCCGGGGTTCGGGTGGTCGAAGACGACAGTGACGGGAAGGACGACACCGGTCGCGGTGCTCAGCCGGTTGCGGAGCTCCAGCGCGGTCAGCGAGTCGAACCCAGCGTCCTTGAAGGACCTACGCGGCGCCAGGAGTTCCGTCGTGTCGTGCCGCAGGACGGCAGCCGCCTCGGCTCGGACCAACTCGACTAGTATCCGGCGCTGTTCGGGCTCCGGCAGCGACGCGATGCGCTCGGCGAGCGCGGCGCCAGGCTCGTCGGTCCCGGCATCCTCCTGTTCTGCCCCCTCCGATCCCAGCGCACGTCGCGCCTCGGGTAGATCCGCGAAGAGTCGTCCGCGCCGCAGCGCAGCCGTGCGCGGAGCGAACTGGGACCAGTCCACGTCAACGACGGTGCGGCAGGTCGCGTCCTGGTCGAGCGTCCGTTGCAGCGCCTCGATGCCGGTGGCAGGCTCAAGCGCTCGGATGCCACGGCGGTTGAGGCTCACCTCTCCGTTGCCCTCGGCCATGCCGCCGCCACCCCAGAGGCCCCAACTTATGGAGGTCGCCGCAAGTCCGCCGGCACGGCGCTGCTCGGCGAGCGCGTCCAGAGCCGCGTTGGCCATGGCGTACGCGGCCTGGCCGCCGTTACCCCATACGCCGGTGACGGAGGCGAAGAGGACGAAAGCGTCAAGGTCCAGGTGTGCGGTGAGCTCGTGCAGGTGAACGGCGGCCGTCGCCTTGGGGCTCAGGACCCCGTCCAGACGTCCGGGGGTGAGTGTGTCGACCGTCCCGTCGTTCAGCACACCGGCGGTGTGGAAGACGGCGGTCGGCGGATGCGCATCGAGCAGCGCGGCCAGCGCGGCACGATCGGACACATCGCAGGCCGCGAGCGTGACCTGAACGCCGGAGGCCCGCAACTCTCCCGCCAGCGCATCCGCGCCGGGCGTTTCCGCACCACGGCGACCGATCAGCACCAGGTGCTCGGCTCCGTTCCGGGCCAGCCACCGGGCCACCCGGGACCCGATGGCGCCCATTCCTCCAGTGACGAGCACGGTGCCGCGCGGACGCCATTCCGGCTCAACACCCGTGGGCTTCCGATGGCTTGCCTGAACGACGCGTCGGCCGTAGGCGCCTGAGGGCCGCACCGCCAGCTGATCCTCACCGTCTGCGATCCCGGCGGCCAGCGCCCGTACCGCCAGACCCGCCGTACGCGCATCGGCGTCCGCCGGGAGATCGATCAGACCACCCCAGCGATCGGGGAGTTCAAGAGCGGCGACCCGTCCGAGCGCCCACAGTTGCGCACCCGCCGTCTCCGGCACCTCACCAG
>NZ_JBVJLO010000073.1:0-1670 GCF_055584685.1 Streptomyces sp. NPDC102258 | reverse complement strand
ACTTCGACTTCGTCACCGCGTCGTTCACGTTGATCGCCGGGAAGAGCAGGGTGCCGGCCTGGTGCATCTCGTACAGGCGGTGGACGCCCGTGGTGGTCTCCTCCGTCACGCCCCGGATCTCGGCGGCCAGTGCCGTCCAGTCCAGGGTGGTGGTGGCGAGGAGGCCCAGGACCAGGGCCATTTCCTCGTTCTCCGCCGTGGCCGGGTCCGGGACGGCGCCGGCCTTCTGGTACTCGACGCCCTTGTGGACCAGCAGTGTCGCGTCACCGCCGTCGTCCAGGATCATGTTCGGGCCCGCGTGGCCGGGCCAGGTCAGCGCCTGCTCCGTACACCACCAGTACTCCTCCAGCGTCTCGCCCTTCCAGGCGAAGACGGGGATGCCGGCGGCCGCGATCGCCGCCGCCGCGTGGTCCTGCGTGGAGTAGATGTTGCAGGACACCCACCGGACGTCGGCGCCGAGGGCGACCAGCGTCTCGATCAGCACCGCTGTCTGTACGGTCATGTGCAGAGAGCCGGTGATCCGGGCACCGGCCAGCGGCTGCGCCTCGGCGTACTCCCGGCGGATCGACATCAGGCCGGGCATCTCGTGCTCGGCGAGGGTGATCTCCTTGCGCCCGAAGGCGGCGAGGGAAAGGTCGGCGACCTTGAAATCCGTGAACTCGGCAGACATGGGTCGTGCTCCTTGGAAGGGTGCGGCGGCGGAGGTCATCTGCGGCCTCCCGCGTTGAAGTAGGTGGCCTCGGGGTGGTGCATGACAATGGCGTCGGTGGACTGCTCGGGGTGGAGCTGGAACTCCTCCGAGAGGTGGACGCCGATCCGCTCCGGCCGCAGCAGATCGGCGATCTTCGCCCGGTCCGCCAGCTCCGGGCAGGCCGGGTAGCCGAGGGAGTAGCGGCAGCCCTGGTACTCCGTACGGAACATGCCGTCGACGGAGCCGGGATCGGCTCCCGCGATACCGAGTTCGGCGCGGACGCGGGCGTGCCAGTACTCGGCGAGGGCCTCGGCGAGCTGGACGGAGAGGCCGTGCAGCTCCATGTAGTCGCGGTAGGCGTCCGCCGCGAAGAGACGGGCCGTCTCCTCGCCGATGCGGCTGCCCACGGTGACGACCTGGAAGCCGACGACATCGGTCTCGCCGGACTCCTCCGGACGGACGAAGTCCGCGAGGCAGAGCCGGCGGCCGCGGAGCTGGCGCGGGAAGGTGAAGCGGGTCCGCTCGCCGCCGTCCTCGTCCAGGATGATCAGGTCGTCGCCCTTGGAGACGCAGCGGAAGTAGCCGTGCACCACGGCCGCTTCGAGGAGCCGGGACGTGTGCAGCCGGTCGAGCCAGCCGCGCAGCCGGGGACGGCCCTCGCGCTCGATCGACTCGGCGTGCTTGAGGCCCCACTGGCCCTTGAAGAGCGCCTGCTCGTCCAGCCAGCCCGCGTACTCCTTGAGCGGGATGCCCTTGACGACGCGGGTGCCGAAGAAGGGCGGCTCGGGGACGGGGTGGTCGACGGCCACGTCGGAGCGGCCCGTCTCCTGCGGTTCCCGGACGTCGAGGGCGGCGGCCCGCTGCGGGACACGGCGCTGCTTGAGGGGCGGGAGTGCGACGCCCGGGACTCCCCTTTTGACGCCCATGAGGGCGTCCATGAGGCGGAGTCCTTCGAAGGCGTCGCGGGCGTAGCGGACTT
>NZ_JBVJLO010000072.1:0-1848 GCF_055584685.1 Streptomyces sp. NPDC102258 | reverse complement strand
TGTTCAGCAGGACTCGGAGGATCTGGTTGTTCGTCCAGTCCGGGTGAACCGACCAGAGGAGGGCCGCGGAGGCGGATGCGAGGGCGGAAGCGTCACTGGTGCCATGGCTTACACAGACTTCCGACTTGTCCTCGCAGGCAGCGTAGATGTCGATTCCGGGGGCGGACATGTCCACCTGAGGGCCGCGCTCCGACTCCTGGGTGACACCGCCGTCAGGACCGATCGCCCCGACACCCACCACGCCCGGCGTCGCCGCGGGATATTTGACGTCGTTGAGCCCCTCCGCGTCATTCCCGACGCCTGCGAAAATCAGCTTCCCTTTCGAAAGGGCGTACTTCACCGCATCGAGCCGCGCAGGATCCTCATCGTCAAGACCCAGGGAGATGTTGATGATCTTTGCATCGGAGTCCGCGGCATAACGGATCGCTTGCGTCACGCCCGGGTACATGGCGTTGTTCTCGATCGGGACCCGGATCGGGAGGACCTTCGCGCCCGGTGCCAAACCGATGGCCCCGTCGCCGCTGGGGTGCTTCCCCGTTCCGACCATTACCGCCGCAATGGTTGTGCCGTGCTTGTCGTAGTCGGTGCGTTCGTCACCCTCCTGCGACGTGGCGAGGTCCTTACCCGGGAGGACCTGCCCCTCCAGTTCAGAAACCCGCCCCACACCGGTGTCGATGACCGCGATGATGACGCCCTTGCCCGTGCTGGTCTTCCAGATGTCGTCGGCTTTCATGGCGTCGAGGTGCCATTGCTTCTCGCGGATCGTCTGCGCATGCGCAGGGGTCGCGGCGACCCCGGCCAGCAGCAGACCCACCAGGGCCGAGGTCGCCTTGCGCATACGCATCCCGTGCAACGTCCGTTCCGCTCAGTCGATCACCGGCGGGACGACACGACGGTCGCCCTGCCAGGTCTCTTCGTCCTCGGCCAAGTAATCGGGGCGTGCGCCGCCCTGGTTCCCACGCCGCCCGGGCGCCGGAGCGGACGCACCCGCGCCGGCATGACCCATCCGCCCACCGGCCGCGCCGGACCCCGATCCGTTGCGCACAAGACCGGAGCCACCCTGCGTGAACGGCTGACCGCCCGCACCCGCCTGGCGTCCGCCGACAACGCCACCCGGCTCTGTCGCCAGTCGGCGCCCCACCGGGGAACCACCCCGCGGACCCTGCGAGCCGCCGCCGACGCCACCACCTATCGAGCCACCCAGCCCCCGGCCACCCGACTGCGCACCCTCCCCGCCGATCACGGTGCCACGAGGGATCCCAGCACCAGAGGAACCAGCGGAAATGGGCTTACCGCCCACAATGCCGCTATCGCGCGGAGGAAGGCCGACCTTGCCGCCGACACCGCCCGCCGGAGGCCTCACACCAGGCAGCTGACCACCGCCCCCCAAACCGGGAACTCCACGGGCCGGAGGAAGCGTCAGCGGAGGCATAGGCGGCAGCGGGCTGGGACCCCCACCACCCGGAACAACAGGGCCGCCGCCACCGGGCAAGCCGGTGACCGGCGGCAGCGTCTTGTCCGGAAGCGTCGCCACCTGGTCCAGGCCCACGCCGACCGCCCGGTCCGGAAGAACCGGCGTCGGCCCAGTCCCCGGCGTGGGCGCCAAGGTGCCACTGCCACCCCCAGAAGGCTGGTGGGCCGAGACTGTGCCAGGTCCGGACGAAGAGCCGCCGTTCGAGGCCGAGGGCAGGGAGGAGGCACCGCTTCCCCCCGGACCACCGCTGCCACCGTGGCTGGTCTCACGGTCTACATGGTGACCACCGACGATGCCAGGGGGATTGAACACCACCGGTGGCGGCGGGAAGGTCGGGATCTCCGCCTTGTTCATCTGCGTCGTCGACGCCTCAT
>NZ_JBVJLO010000071.1:0-1878 GCF_055584685.1 Streptomyces sp. NPDC102258 | reverse complement strand
CATCACCAAGGCTGTCCTCACTCTGGAGAGGCAACGCTGAAAACGCTCAGTGAGGTCGCGCATGGCGACGAGCTTCTGCTCGGTGCCGACGAGGCTGGCCTCGATCGCGGCGACCTCGCCGGGCCTGGTTCCTCGCGAAGTCCCCTATGCTCGCGATGCAGTTGGTATGAACAGTTCATTTAGGGGGCGCGGAGCCGCATGGCCGACGAGATCAAGTACGAGTACAAGACCGTGCAGACTGTTCGCGGCACCGACGGCGTGGTGATTTCGAAGATGCAGAAGGACGGCTGGGAGCTCGTGGAGCAGGCCCAGGGCATGCTGCGCTCCACCCTCGACTTCCGCCGGCCGAAGAAGCCCCTGCCGCGGCTCTTGATCGGCACCGCGGTCGGCGGCCTCGTGATCCTGGCCATCGTCATCGGCGTAGCCGCGGCACTCGAGGACGGAGGTGAGAAGAAGGACGAGTCGAACAAACCGACGGCGGCCACTGCGAGCGCAGAGCGCTCCGCCACGTCGACTCCGACCACGCCCGGGTCGGCTGCCGCTGAGGTGATCACGCCTCAGAACAACCGGGAGTTCGCGGCGCTGCTGACGACGCCGGACTCCTGCGACAGCGCGAACCCGGACTTCGCGACCAAGTACAAGGGCAAGACGGTCGCCTTCGACGGCTCGATCGTGCACATGGCGCCCCACGGTGACTACGACACCCGCTACGACTTCCTTTTGGGCCCAGGCGACAAGGGGCCGAACACGGGGATCGGCCCGGCCTTCAAGTACGAGGACGTCAACATCCTCGACCTGAAACTGACCGGCACGGAGATCCCCGCCACCGTCCGCGCGGGCGATAAGTTCCGCTTCGTCGCCGAGGTGGGCGAATTCAACGCGAAGCAGTGCCTCTTCTTCCTCGACCCGGTCTCGACGGAAATCCGGTAGTCAAGATGGGCAGCTGCGTCACCACGGATGAGCGTGCCCGGCTTGCGCGGCCGTATCTGTCACAGCTACGGAGTAATGCGACCAACGCTGCTACGGATGTCGGGCATGCCGAGGTGGACGATGGACGGCTGGGCCGCACGGTCGCGCATGGCCTCCAGCTTCTGGGCGGCGGCGGCCAGAGTCGTCTCGATCGCGGCGACCTCGCCGAACCAGCCATGGTCCCTGGCCTCCTGGAGCCGGTCGATGAGGTTGGCGTGGATCTCCTGGAGGCGTGGCATCTGGGCCGGGTCCACGAGAAGTAGGGGACATCTGACGCAGGCGTTTTCATGCTGGCACGGCGTCGCGTAATCGCGGCCGCAGGTTCCCAGGGCGACCTTGCGGAGTTCGAAGTGGGCCAGGAACTCGTCCCACTCGGTGGCCGTGAGCTCGCGGTACTCCTCGCTGGGCCGCTCGGTTCTGCGCCGGGCGATGAAGGCCCGGTGATGGGTGATCACGTCCTCCGGGTAGATCGCGGCATAGCCCATGGTCGTGTCCAGAGCGGCGTGTCCGCAGATCTTCGCGGCGATGTGCGGCGGCAGTCCGGAGCGGATGGCGTCGGTCACGAAGATCCTTCTGAAGTCGTGGGGACGCCATTCGAGCGGGTCGCCGGCCACGGTGATCTGGGCGGACTGCGAGGTCGCGACCAAGCACTCGCGGATGTAGCTGCGGGTCAGCGGCCGGTCCTCGGTGCCGTACCGGCGTTGGAACAGGAACGGCATGGGCGGGCTCCAGGTCTGCTCGAACACGTCGTAGGCCGACACCAGCGGCAGGGCGGCGTTCCCAGCCCGGACCCGGAAGATCACCGCGGTCAGCACCTCCGCCAGCTCCGGGGAGACCAGCAGCAGGCGCTCCGAATCAGTGAGCGTTTTCAGCGTGGTCACTGATCGAGTGACGCCGGTGAGGTTGAGG
>NZ_JBVJLO010000070.1:0-1883 GCF_055584685.1 Streptomyces sp. NPDC102258 | reverse complement strand
CCGCCCCGACCCAGCCACACCCCCCATACGGGCCGCCAGCTCACGCACCACACCCGCAGAACGACCCGACACCACCACCGGCACCACCGGAAGAAGCCCCCCAGCACCCGGCTCCGCCCATTCCTGCACATCCGGCGCTTCCTCGACCACTACATGGGCGTTCGTCCCGCTCACACCGAACGCCGAGACACCAGCTCGCCGTACGCGCTCGCCCCGCGGCCACGGCTCCTGCTCCGTCAACAGGGACACCGCACCCGCCGACCAGTCCACCTCCGCCGTCGGCGCATCCACATGCAACGTCTTCGGCAGCACACCGTGCCGCATCGCCATGACCATCTTGATCACACCAGCCACACCAGCAGCAGCCTGCGTATGACCCACATTCGACTTCAGCGAACCAAGCCACAAAGGCCGACCCGCATCCCGCTGCCCATACGTCGCCAACAACGCCTGCGCCTCGATCGGATCACCCAGACGCGTCCCCGTCCCATGCGCCTCCACCACATCCACATCACCCACACCCAACCGCGCATCCGCCAACGCCCGACGAATCAGGCGCGACTGGGCCCGCCCACTCGGCGCCGTGAGTCCGTTGCTCGCACCGTCCTGATTCACCGCCGAACCACGCACCACCGCCAGCACCTGACGCCCATGCCGCACCGCATCCGACAACCGCTCGACGAGCAACACGCCCGCACCCTCGGCCCAGCCTGTGCCGTCGGCCGAGGCAGAGAACGCCTTGCACCGCCCATCGGCGGCCAGTCCCCGCTGCCGCGAGAACTCCACGAACATGCCCGGTTCGGCCATGACGGTCGCGCCGCCCGCGAGGGCGAGGTCGCACTCGCCGCTGCGCAGCGCCCGCACCGCCAGATGCAACGCGACCAACGACGACGAACACGCCGTGTCCACCGTCACCGCCGGCCCCTCCAGACCCAGCACATACGAGATACGACCCGAAGCCACACTGCTGGAGGACCCGGTCAGCAGATAGCCCTCGTATCCGTCAGCGCTTTCGTGGAGTCGGGGGCCGTACTCCTGGGCCATCACTCCGGCGTAGACGCCGGTCCGTGAGCCGCGCAGCGAGTGCGGATCGATACCCGCCCGCTCCAACGCCTCCCACGACGTCTCCAGCAACAACCGCTGCTGCGGATCCATCGCCAACGCCTCACGCGGCGAAATACCGAAGAACCCCGCGTCGAACTCCCCCGCCCCATGGAGGAACCCACCCTCACGCACATACGTACGCCCAGGCACACCAGGCTCCGGATCGAACAACCCCGCCACATCCCAACCCCGATCAGTGGGGAACGGAGAGACCGCGTCCACCCCCGAGGCCACCAGATCCCACAACCCCTCCGGCGACGACACCCCGCCCGGGAACCGACACCCCATCCCCACGATCGCAATCGGCTCGTCGACCGGGGTGTCGGGGCGGATGACAGCCTGTTCTTGGGACTCGCCCAAGAGCTCGTCACGGAGGTAGTGAGCGGCGGCGAGGGGAGTCGGGCAGTCGTAGATCAGCGAGGTCGGGACGTGCAGTCCGGTCCGGGAACGGAGGTGGTTCTTGAGCTCGACACCGGTCAGCGATTCGACGCCCAGTTCCTTGAACGTTGCCTCCGCGCGCACTTCGGCGTGGGCGTCCAGTCCGAGGACGGTGACGACACCGTCGCGTACTTGGTCGAGCAACCGCGCGATCTGCTCGGTCGCGGTCAACGTCATGAGTTCTCGGCGGAGTTGTCCAGCGTGGTCCGTCGTATCCGATGGAAGTACGGCGGTTTCGTCCGGCCGGCTGTCCAGCGTGAGCGCTGCCGATGCGGAGCCATCGGGTGCCCAGTAGTGCTGGCGTTGGAAGGGGTAGGTGGGCAGGTCGATGGTCCGGGCGC
>NZ_JBVJLO010000069.1:0-1917 GCF_055584685.1 Streptomyces sp. NPDC102258 | reverse complement strand
GCCTGCGCACGGGTACGGGAGGAGAGAGGGGTGATGCGATCACACGCCGGGCAGCTGCGGGCTTCCCCCACGTCCCGCCCCTACGCGACGCCGTGTGCGAGAGGTGCAGCCGGATGAAGCGCGCCGACTGCTCGATTTGCCAGCGTCAGTCGGGCTGCTGCCTTCGAGGTCTGGATGCTGCCTTCGAGGTCTGGATGTGGCCGGGGTGCGGGCCGTAGGCCAGGACGACCTGCCCGTTGGGCTGCTGCGGTTGTCCGGTGAGCCGGTGGGTCGGGGCGGGCAACAGGTCGAGCGGGTGACGCCGGATGTGCCAGGTCTCGTAGGCGATCAACGCGGCGAGCACTCCCACCAGCGCCACCGAGCCCCACAGCGTGCCCAGCCCGAGTCCTCCCTCGCTGACGGGTTTGGTGATCGAGTCACCAGCGGCGGCACTCAGTGGGCGGGTCAGGATGAATGCCACCCAGAACAGCACCATGCTGTTGATGCTGGTCAGATAGTGGGCGGCGAGCAGCAGCAGCATTATTGCGGCGATGACGAAGAAGGCGTTGCGGAATCCCAGTCCGGTGCTGTGAGCCAGCCAGTCCCCGCTGGCGGTACCGAGGGTGTTGGAAACCAGGATCGCGATCCAGTAGAGGATCTCGCCCTTACGGGTGGCGATTTGCTCGACGTCGTAGGTCTGCCCGCTTCGCCACCACACCAGGAAGATGACCACCAGGATGCTGGTGAGGATGATCGCGCCAGGCCCATAGCCGATCCCATTTTTCGTCACGGTGCCGGAGTGGCCGATTCCACGGTCCATGAGATCTGATATCGAGGTGCCGACGATGCTGGTGCTGAAGATCACCGTCCAGAAGAGACTCGGATGGTAGCGCTTGGCTCGCAGCTGCAGGAAAGCGACGATGACGAAGAACGCGAAGAAGACGATCACACAGGTCGCATATCCGATTTTAAGTTCGATTGCGAACTGGTCGCTTGCGGTTTCTCCGAGAGTGACAGCGATGATTTTCAGCGCCCAGAACAACGCCGTCACAAGCGGGAGCTTCCGCAGTACATACCTAGCCGGGGGTGTCGCCATGTTGGGCTGGACACGATCGGTGGAAGCCATGCTGATGTCTCCATTCCCTTTTGTCGGTGCGCCACGGCGGTCTGGACGGGCGAGGCTTGAGCGAGGCTATGGGCATGCCCCGGCCGTGCTCATCAGCGCTGAGGCCGACCGACGAGGATGGGGCAGCCGCGCCTCTGCGACATCAGTAAGGGCAATCAGAAGGGAGCGCTGGCCGATGCGCAGGAGAAGAGCCGTGTGGGCATGACCGTGTTGCGCGGAATTGCCAGCCAGATCACCGGGCACGGGAACGGCGGATTTGCATTCCTCGTCGCATATTCCCCAGCAGTGAAATAGGCTGAAGTCTCGGCAGCTTCGCAGGAAGAGCACTGGTGCAGGTACTGCGAGGCAGGCTCGCCCACAATGGTTGCCGCGCAACACGGACATACTCTTTGCTGGAAAAATTCTTTGATTGGGCACGGCGGGGGTCTGGTTCATCGTGCAATTGCGCTGCTAGTCTCACCCGTCGGTCTATTGCGCCGGGCAGCAGTTCGCCTCTGGTGCGATGGGTAGTCATGGCGCCTGCTCTCATCATAGAAGCGGCCACCTCTGCGGGCACTTCACAGCCTGCGCCTAGGCTCCTGCGAGGAGTTGCGCATTGACCAGCGGGTGAACGGCTGGCCGAGCTTGGTGGGGGGCGGGTGGTGGCCGTCTGGATGACGAAGTCCTCGTCGGCATGGCTGAGTAGGCGGGGGCGGCCTCCCTCCCATTGAGGGTCCAAGCAGGCCAGCCGATCTCGTTGGGTTTTCCACGCTAGGCAGTGCCGCGTAAAGGGCCGGGGCGGCGAAGGTGAGATGAGGGCAAAACCGGCGTCG
>NZ_JBVJLO010000068.1:0-1980 GCF_055584685.1 Streptomyces sp. NPDC102258 | reverse complement strand
CCACCGAAATCGAAACCACCCTCACCACCCACCCCCACATCACCCAAGCCACCCTGCTCCACGGCGACCAGCAGCTGACCGCGTACGTGACCACCGCCCCCGGCGCCCCGGCCCCGAGCCCCGACGCCCTGCGCGCCTGGCTGCGGGAGCGGCTGCCGGAGCACATGGTCCCGGCCCGGTTCGCGGTGCTGGACCGGCTGCCGCTGACCGCGAACGGCAAGATCGACAAGGCCGCCCTGCCGGCCGTCGAAGCCCCGCTCACCACCGGCGGGCGCCAGCCGCGCACCGAGGCCGAGGAACTGTTGCGGTCGCTGGTCGGCGAGGTGCTCGGCGCGGTCACGCCGCTGTCGATGGACGACAACTTCTTCGACCACGGCGGCCACTCCCTCCTCGCCGCCCGTCTGACGAACCGGATCGCCGCTACCCTCGGCGTCACCCTCACCCTCCGCGACGTCTTCCAGCACCCCACCCCCGCCGCCCTCGTCCGCCGTATCGACGAGGTCTGCGACCGTCCGTCGCTGCCCCGGCTCACGGCCCCGCTGCCCCGGCCCGAGCGGCTCCCGCTGTCGTTCGCCCAGCAGCGGCTGTGGCTGGTGACCGCCGGCCTGGGCGGCGGCGCGCGGGGGACCTCGTACAACGTGCCGATGGCGGTCCGGCTGGAGGGCGAGCCCGATCTCGCCGCGCTGCGCGCCGCCTTCACCGACCTGGCGGAGCGTCACGAACCGCTGCGGACCCGGTTCGTCACGGCGGACGGCGACCCGTACCAGGTCGTGGATCCGGTCCCGGCGTTCACCTTCGAGGCGCGTACGGTCGCACCCGAGGACCTGGACGCCGCGCTCCACTCGGCGGCGAGCCACTCCTTCGACGTGGCGGCCGAACACCCGCTGCGGGTCACCCTGTTGAGCTCCGGTGACGGCCACCACACGCTCCTCGTCCTGCTCCACCACATCGCCACCGACGGGCAGTCGCTGCGCCCGCTGTTCGAGGACCTGTCCCTCGCCTACGCGGCCCGTCTCGCGCACACCGCCCCCGACCGGCCGCCGCTGCCCGCCGCGTACGCCGACTTCGCGCTCTGGCAGCGCACCGCCCTGACCGGCCCGGTGCTGGAGACGCAGCTCGCCTACTGGAAGACGGCCCTGGCCGGCCTGCCCGAGGAACTGGGGCTGCTGCCCGACCGGCCACGGCCGCCGGTGGCGGGGCAGGAGGGCGGGGTGGTCCGCGTCGACTTCGGGACCGAGCTCTACAAGCGGGTGCTGGAACTGGCGCGGGCCGAGCGGTGCACTCCGTTCATGGTGGTCCAGGCGGCCCTGGCGGCCACCCTGACCCGGCTCGGCGCGGGCACGGACATCCCGCTCGGCTCCCCGGTCGCGGGGCGCCCGGACGAGGCGCTGACCGGGCTGGTCGGGTTCTTCGTCAACACCCTGGTGCTGCGTACGGACACCTCGGGCAACCCGGCCTTCCGGGAGTTGCTGGCCCGGGTGCGCGCCGCCGATCTGGACGCGTTCGCACACCAGGACGCCCCCTTCGACCTGGTGCTGGACGCCGTGAACCCCGTGCGTTCCCTGGCCCGGCACCCGCTGTTCCAGGTCTGCCTGGCGCTGGAGTCGGGGCCGGCGGTGGTGCCGGACCTGCCCGGGCTGCGGGCGGGGGCGGCGGAGCCGCTGGCCACCGGGGCGGTCAAGTTCGACCTGGAGTTCCTGCTGCACGCCGAGGAGGGTTCCGGGCTGACGGGAGCCGTGCTGTACAGCTCCGACCTGTACGACCGGGCCACCGTGGAGCGGATGACCGCGATGCTGCGGCGCACGCTGGAGCAGGCCGCGCGGGAGCCGGGGGTCCGGCTGTCGGAGCTGGAGGTGCTCGGTGGGGCGGAGCGGCGTCAGGTGCTGGAGGAATGGACGGGGATCCGCGTCGAGACCCCCCGGGAAACGCTGGTCGACCGTTTCGAAGCACAGGCCCGGCTACGCCCCGACGCCCGCGCCC
>NZ_JBVJLO010000067.1:0-2260 GCF_055584685.1 Streptomyces sp. NPDC102258 | reverse complement strand
GGTGACGGCGGTCAGTAGATACTCCCCGTAGGCGGCCACTTAGCGCCCCACTCATGGCCAAGGGTTTCCCCACGGACGGCCAGATATCTCCCCGGAACTGGACCGATGCCGGTCGGCAAAGCTGGCCGGTGTGAAGAACAGCAGGGAGATCATGGAGATCCTGGAGGCATACGACCTCACGGGGAGTTACCGAGCGGCGGCCGAGCTGGCTGGCTGCGACCACCACACGGTGGCCCGGTATGTGCAGATGCGGGCCGAGGGCGCCAGCCCGACGGCACGCCAGCATCGGGCCCGTCCGATCGACGAGTACCTGTCGAAGATCGAGGAACTGGTGGTGAACTCCCACGGCCGGATCCGTGCCGATGTGGTGCATCGGCGGATCACGGCGATGGGCTTCACAGGCGGAGAGCGAACGACTCGGCGGGTGGTCGCGGAGGTCAAGGCGAGTCTGCGGGCCGGATCGCGGCGGGTCTATCGGCCGTGGATCACCGAGCCGGGCTTGTGGCTGCAATGGGACTGGGGCCATGGTCCGAAGATCGGCGGGCGGCAGACGCAGTTGTGGTGCGCGTGGCTGGCCTGGTCGCGGTTTCGGGTCGTCATTCCGGTGTTCGACAAGACGCTTCCGACAATCGTGGCCTGCCTCGATGCGACGCTGCGGCGAATAGGAGGGGTGCCGGCTTATGCGCTGACCGACAACGAGAAGACGGTCACCACGACGCACGTCGCGAACATCGCGGTCCGCAACCCAGAGATCGTTGAGGTGGCCAGGCACTACGGACTGACGATCCGTACTTGCCTGCCGGCCGACCCCGAAACCAAGGGTGGATCCGAGGCGACAGTGAGGATCGCGAAGGCCGATCTGGTGCCCACGGACGCGAATCTCCTCGAGCAGTACCCGACCTTCGGACACCTTGAGGCGGCCTGCCGCGACTTCTGCGACGAGGTCAACAACCGGGTCCACCGAGCCACCCGGCGCAAGCCCGCCGAGGTCCTCGCAGAGGAACGACAGCGGCTGCATCCATTGCCGAAGGAGCCGTTCGCGGTCGCGTTCGGGACGACGAGGCGGGTGAACTGGGACGCCACCATCTCGGTCGAAGGGGTGCGGTATTCGATCCCGCACCAGTTGGTCGACACCCGCGTCTGGGCCCGTTTCAACGGCGACGAGCTGATCGTCACCGCGGTCGGCGAGGACGGACCGGCCGAGGTCGCCCGCCACGACCGCTCGACCCCGGGCAACCCCGCGATCAAGGACGAGCACTACCCGCTGCGGGAAGACAAACAGGGCGACCGAACCCCTCGGGCGAACTCCGCCGAGGAAGCGGCCTTCCTCGCGCTCGGGCCGGGGGCCGCGTCGTGGCTGGTCGAGGCCGGCGCCGCCGGGGCCCGCAGGGTCAAGCCGAAGATGGCCGAGGCCGTCGCTCTGGCCAAGCTTCACTCCGTCGCCGACGTCGACCGCGCTCTTGGGACCGCGGCGATCGCCGGACGGTTCGCGGAGAACGACCTGATCCGCATCCTCACCTACCAAGCCGGCCTCGAGACGGTCGAGCCCACACGGGCTTCCGAAGATCACAGCCTGCAGCCGGGCACCTCCGCCTGGTCCAAGTTCGGCATCGCCGATGAGAAGGAAGAACACTGATGGCCACCCCAATCCGCACCGTCACCGGCACCCACGGCGATCCCCTCGCCGAGGCCATCGAGCTCACCAAGCGGCTGAAACTCCCGCACATCCGGCGGGCACTGACCGATCTGATCCCCACCGCGAAGGCCCAACGCTGGGATCCCGCCGAGGTCGTCCGCGTCCTTCTCTCCGAGGAAGCCGCCGGCCGGGACGCCGCCAATCTCCGTACTCGTCGCAAGCGGGCCGGGTTCCCCGCGGGCAAGACTTTCGGCGACTGGGACGAGACGGCTTCGTCGATTCCGCGGCCGACCCAGGACTCGCTGAAGATGCTCGAGTGGGTGACCCGGAAGGAGAATCTCTGCATCTGCGGGCCCTCGGGCACCGGAAAGTCGCACTTCACTGAGGCTCTCGGCCAGGCCGCCATCGAGGCCGGCATGACGGTCGCCTGGTTCACCATCGAAGACCTCGGAGCCCTCGTCCGCCGCCACCGAGCGGACGACTCTCTCGCCCGGGCCATGGCGAGGCTGATCCGAACCGACCTGATCATCGTCGACGACATCGGGCTCCTGCCCGTCTCGCCGGACGCAGCCGAGGGCTTCTACCGTCTGGTCGACGCAGCCTACGAACGACGGGCCCTGGCCG
>NZ_JBVJLO010000066.1:0-2617 GCF_055584685.1 Streptomyces sp. NPDC102258 | reverse complement strand
TTCGACGGCACCGGCGCCCGGACCATCGACCTGCCCACCTACCCCTTCCAACGCCGGCGTTACTGGCTGGAGTCGCGTCCTTCTGCGGCGGTTGCGTCGGGGCCGCAGGATGGTCTGTCGTATGAGGTGGCGTGGAAGAGTCTGTCGTTGCGGGAGTCGGTGCGTCTTGACGGCCGGTGGCTGCTCGTCGTACCCGAGGACCTGGACGCGGATGGCACACGGATCGCCCACGACGTCGAGCAGACCCTCACCACCCACGGCGCCACCGTGCACACCCTTGCTCTTGACCCTGCCACAGCGGACTTCGACGGCCGTTTCAGCGGGATCTTCGAGGAAGCAACGGACGTCACGGGCATCCTGTCACTCCTCGGACTGGCTGTAGGCCCGCACCCGGAGCACGGCGAGGTGCCGCTCGGGGGAGCCGCGTCGCTGACGCTGATGCGCCAGGCTCTGCGAGACGGGTTCGGTGTTCCGGTGTGGGCGGTGACGCGGGGTGCGGTGTCCGTGGTGCCTGGTGAGGTGCCGGAGACGGCGGGTGCGCAACTGTGGGCGCTCGGACGGGTCGCTGCTCTCGAAATCCCCGATCGCTGGGGTGGTCTCATCGATCTTCCGGCGGACGCTGATACGCGGTCGGTGGGTCTGGCGGTGCGGGCGCTGGCCACCGGGATCGCGGCCGGTGAGGATCAGCTGGCGGTACGGCACTCGGGCGCCTACGGCCGTCGTCTCGTACGAGCCACTGCCCGCCGGGGACGGAAGGACTGGCGCCCGCGGGGCACGGTGCTGCTGGCCGGGGAACTCGACGCCGTCGGTGAGCCGTTGGCCCGATGGCTGCTCACGGACGGCGCGGACCGTGTCGTACTCGCCGATCCCGCCCTGATCGAACTCCCGGCCGCGCTCTCGGACGTGGCTCAGCACGTGACGACCGCTGCGGCGCCCGACCTCGCGGACCGTGCGGTCCTCGCCGCCCTCGTCACCGAGCACGCCCCCACCATGGTGGTCGTCGTTCCGCCCGCGGTGGAGCTCGCTCCGCTTGAGAGCACGAGCCCGGCCGATCTCGCGGCGGCCGTGGCCGCCAAGTCCGCGACCGCCGCGCACTTCGACGCATTGCTCGACGGGCCCCGCGTACCGGAGCTGGTGCTGATCTCCTCCGTTGCGGGGATCTGGGGTGGTGTCCGGCAGGGGGCGTACGCCGTCGGCGCCGCTCACCTCGACGCCCTGGCCGCCCGCCGCCGGGCCCGCGGTCTGCCGACGGTCTCCGTCGCGTGGACGCCCTGGGCGGGTTCCGTCACCGCGGACGGCTCTGCCGCCGAGTCGCTGCGGCAGTACGGCATCGCTCCGCTGGAGCCCCAGGCGGCGCTCGCGGAGCTGAACCGGGCGCTGGGCGGGGGCGCGGGCGACGCCGCAGTGGCCGACGTCGACTGGGAGCAGTTCCTGGCGTCCTTCACCTCCGTACGTCCCAGCGTCCTCTTCGATGAGCTGCCCGAGGTGCGCCGTCTCCGTGAGGCGGAGGCGGCGGCCAAGGCGGACCAGGCCACCCGGATCGGCGCGCCCGGCGGCACGGAACTGGCGCGCTTCCTGCGCGACAAGCCCCGCCACGCCCAGCGAAAGGCCCTCCTGGAGCTGGTCACTGCCCATGTGGCGACCGTACTGGGTGAGGGCGCTCCCGACGCGATCGACCAGAGTCGGGCGTTCAAGGACATCGGCTTCACCTCCCTGACCGCGATGGAACTGCGCAACCGGCTCAAGGAAGCCACCGGGCTGACCCTTCCGGCCTCCCTCGTCTTCGACCACCCCCACCCCCGGGCACTCGCCGACCATCTGCGCGAGGAACTACTGGGCGAGGACGATGCGGAACGCACCGACTCCGAGCTGAACGCCCCGAGCGGTCCGCCTCCGGTGGGTCAGGACGAGCCAATCGCCATCATCGGCATGGCCTGTCGCCTCCCCGGAGACGTCGGAACACCCGACGAGCTCTGGGAGCTGCTCGAAACCAGCCGTGACGCCATTACGGAGCTGCCCGTCAATCGGGGCTGGGACGTGGCGGGGCTGTACGACCCGGATCCGGACGCGGCGGGGCGTGCCTACGTCCGGGAGGGCGGCTTCCTCCACGACGCGGGGGAGTTCGACGCGGGGTTCTTCGGCATCTCGCCGCGTGAGGCCCTGGCGATGGACCCGCAGCAGCGAATCATCCTGGAACTCGCCTGGGAATCGTTCGAACGTGCCGGGCTGGACCCGTCCGGCCGGCGCGGCAGCCGTACCGGCGTGTTCATGGGAACCAACGGCCAGCACTACATGCCGCTGCTGCAGAACGGTAGCGAGAGCTTCGACGGCTACCTCGGCACCGGCAACTCGGCCAGCGTCATGTCGGGCCGCATCTCGTACACCCTCGGCCTGGAGGGGCCGGCGCTGACGGTGGACACGGCGTGTTCGTCGTCGCTGGTCGCGCTGCATCTGGCGGTGCGGGCGCTGCGCGGTGGTGAGTGCGACCTCGCCCTCGCGGGCGGTGCGACCGTGATGTCGACGCCGGAGGTGCTCGTGGAGTTCTCCCGGCAGCGCGCAGTCGCCGCCGACGGCCGCTGCAAGGCGTTCTCCGCCTCGGCCGACGGCTTCGGACCGG
>NZ_JBVJLO010000065.1:0-2683 GCF_055584685.1 Streptomyces sp. NPDC102258 | reverse complement strand
CGTCATCACCAAGGCTGTCCTCACTCTGGAGAGGCAACGCTGAAAACGCTCAGTGAGGAGAGCCTGCACGAGACGGCTCCCAGCATGGGCTTCACCCCGGTTGATTTCCTCGGCTTCCCTGAACTGCCCCGCCGCTCATGGTTGGTAGCCTCCCGGGATGACCGCGACATTCGACGAAGCCGTCCGCGCCCGGCTGCAAGCCCCCAACATCTGGTACGTCGGCACCGTGTTCCCCGACGGAGCACCGCAGGTCAGCCCCATGTGGGTGGATCTGGAGGGAGAGGGGGAGCTGATGTTCAACACCTCGGTGGGTCGGGTGAAGGAGGAAAACCTGCGCCGCGACCCCCGCGTCTATCTCTCGCACGCCGACGCCACCGACCCCTTCGACCGAGTGCAGATCAGTGGTGTGGTGGCCCGCTTCATCGAGGGCGAGGCGGCGCATGAGCGGATGGACCGGCTGGCCCGCAAGTACCTGGGCGGCGAGCGCTTCGAGTGGCTCATGCCGGGGGAGCAGCGGGTCGCGGTGATCGTGCGCCCGGTCAAGGTGCGGCACATCGTAGGGGTGGAGCGGTTCCGGCCTGGCGGCCCCATCCCCGGTGAATCCGCAACCGCCTGATCGCGGTGGCCGCCGAGGGTGGCGACACCGTGGGCGTCGCCGTCGACGAGGCGCGGCTGCTGGTGGACACCGCGCTGCGGCTCGCCGACTGGGACACGGCCCGCACCACCCGCGACATTGTCGACGTACCCCGAGGGCTACGAACTGAGCGAGGATGAGGAGTCCGAAGCCTGGCGCGGCACCCGGGGCTGTCGTCCCCGGCCGGGGCGGGCGTGCAGCGTCAGGACGGTTTGCCGGACGTCCGGCGGGAGCGCCGGCGGATGACGTCGGACAGCTGGCGGGAGGCGACGGTCGGGGTGAAGAAGAGCCCGATCATGTCGAGCCCGGTCACGGCGGCGCTCAGCAGCCCGACCGACACCGACGGGTCGTCGACTGAGGCAGATCCATACCTCTGCAGATCGATGGCAGGGCGTCACCCTGCGGGCGGCACGACGGCGTGCCCACCAGGAAGGCCGATGCGGTGGCCTCATTGACGGCTCGGCCGAACGCGTGCAGCGCAGCCTTAAGACGTGCGGAGTCCCGACGTCCGACAGGGCATTGAGCAAATTCTCGGTGGGCGACGGCCAGGTCGGAGCAGTGCGTGGGCGGAGCGGCAGCCGTGCCGGCCCGGGTAGGCACCAGGCTGCAGGAGCCGCCGCCTTCTGACGGTGCGCCCCCTGCACACCGTTCTCTCACAAAGAAGGGGCCCCGAACCGGGTCCGGGCCCCGGCTGACCTGTCGTCAGGTCGGCTGGGTCTTCTCTTCGGCGAGCGCCTTCTTGGACTGCTGGTAGTCCTCGTACGGTGCCGCGTTCAGCCAGCGAAATTCAATTACAGACCTCAGGTGCTTCATGGTGGCAGGTGAATAGTTCGACTCCCTGTTCGCTTAGAACCTGAGCTATGGGGCGGTAATAGACGATATCCTTGTTTCCGTTGTTCTTCGTTGATCCGCCTCCGATTATTATTCCTACCGCGTCTGCAAAACCGCTACCTGCCTTGCGGTAGACCGGCCCTCCGCTATCTCCGGGCTGGACGATCCTCGAGTCGGTCTTTTGCCCCGCTACGAGGCCGCAGCGCTCCACTTCTTTGCCTTGCACTTCGAAGGTGTAGCAGCGTGGCGCACTACTCCTTATGAGCACATCGCATACTTCGCCAGTGAACGAGCCCCCCAAACAGACTGTCTTTCCAGTTCCAGGTTTCCATGTGCCCCGTATTGTTCGTTGACTATGACTTTCCACCCCGCCCGTAATAATCGAAAGATTCCAATTGTTGTCAACGCTCTTAATCAACGCCGAATCCCGATCGGATGAGTACTGCACGTCCCCAACCTGACCGAAGTAGTCGGGCGTGCTGTACACCGAAGGGCGGTTATTTTTGTAGCAGTGGCCAGCCGTCAGGCCGTATTTATTCTCAAGGTCTCCTTTGAAAACCGTGAATGCCACCGTGCAATCCCCGTTCACGGGGAGACCCTCCGGGCCCCCCATCCTCAGCCGTATGCCCCCGGGGACAGAATAATTACTGCACAGCTCCAGTCGAGTGGTCCGCTCATTTTCCCCGCACTCTTTGACTAGACTTGGATTCGAAGCACCCGCCGCCGACACTGAGCCCGCCGAAGCGGCACCAGCCACTCCCAAAAGTGCGCACATTGCTGCGACAATAGAAATTGAGGTGAATTTACTTAGGGGCTTCACTCAATACCTCCGAGAGGGAGCGATTTACGCAGGGCGGTAGTCTGGTGCATTTACGCTATTTCATCACTGAGCTAGCCCGACATATCGAACCCGGCCGTTCCAATCACATATTTGGCCAAGATCGCCAATGCATATCCGTCGGGCTGGCAGCTCTCCAACCTGCCAGCCTGCATCAGGTCGACCAGGCGACCCTGCGCCCGCCAAGCCCGTCGCCAATGCCCCTCCGCCGCACGGCACCCCGCGCAATCAGACATCGGCACAGTGGGGATCCGGGTCCGCCTCACCTGGCGCGGCCGCCGTGCGACGGGGGATCAGCCGCCTTCAATGTGGTCGAAACCGCTCAGTGCGATCTCTCGGTTTGGGGACAGTGGTGTGAGAGACAGTGAGTGCCTGGGGTG
>NZ_JBVJLO010000064.1:0-3191 GCF_055584685.1 Streptomyces sp. NPDC102258 | reverse complement strand
GGGGCCAGCCCCCGGACCCCCGCGCCTCAAACGCCGGCGAGGCTGATTTTTGCCGACCGGGGTCGGACACTTCAGCCCCGCCCGCTCCCTCCAGCCCCGCCGGCGATTGAGGCGCGGGCGCGGAGCGTCGTGTCGTGGGGCGGGCCAGGTGTCCTCCCGTGCCTTCAGCCGCGTCGGCGATTGAGGCGGGAACGGGGGAAGGGCGGGGTGGGGCCGGCTTCGCGCAGCGGTGGTGGGCCCGGGTGGTGGGGGCGGGGTGTGGACAGCAGGCCCCGGAGGGCCATCGCCGTGCCCAGGGCGACCATGGCCGCGGCGACCACCATCCCCAGCACCCCGTTCAGCGGCAGCGCGATCCCGATCCCCCCGCCCAGCACCCACGCCATCTGGAGCAACGTCTCCGACCGCGCGAACGCCGACGTCCGCACCGCCTCCGGCACGTCCCGCTGGATCATCGCGTCCAGCGACAGCTTCGCCAGCGCCTGGCAGAACCCGGCCGTCCCCGCGAGCACCGCCATGAACAGCCCGCTGAACAGCAGCGCGGCCAGCACCGCCACCCCCAGCGTCACCGACAGCACCGCCGCGATGATCGCCTCCGGCGCCCGCGCCCGCAGCCACGCCCCCACCGCCGTCCCGCCCGCGTTGCCCACCCCGGCCGACACGCCGACGATCCCCAGCGACACCGCCGCGCTCTGCCCCGCCAGCGGATGCTCCCGCAGCAGGAACGCCAGGAAGAAGATCAGGAACCCGGACAGCGCCCGCATCGCGGCATTCGCCAGCAGCCCGCACAGCACCGGCCGGCTCACCGTCCGCAGCCCCGGACGCTTCGAGTGGGCCTCGTGGGTGGAGAGCCGGGCGCGCCGCTCCCCCTTGGCGTCGTCCACCACGGGCGGCAGCTGGAACGCCGCGACCGTCCCCCACACGAAGATCACGCAGGCCCCGTACAGCGGCCACGGCGGCCCGATCGTGTGCAGCGCGGCCCCCACCGGCGCGGCGGCGCCCGTCGCGAGCAGGCCCGCCAGCGTGACCCGGGAGTTCGCCTTGACGAGTGAGAACTTCGGCGGCAGCAGCCTCGGCACCACCGCGCTGCGTACGACCCCGTACGCCTTGGACGCGACGAGCACCCCCAGCGCCGCCGGGTACAGCTCCAGCCCGCCGGTGGCGACCGCGCCCGACATCATCACCGCCAGCAGCGCCCGCGTCAGCATGGCGCCCGCCATCGCCGCCCTGCGTCCGTGGGGCAGCCGGTCGAGCAGCGGACCGATGACCGGGGCCAGCAGGGTGAAGGGCGCCATGGTGATCGCGAGGTACAGGGCCACCCGGCCGCGTGCCTCGTCCGTGGGGACGGAGAAGAAGACGGTGGAGGCCAGCGCGACGGTGATCATCACGTCGCCGGCGCCGTTGATGGCGTGCAGTTCGATCAGCCGCCCCAGGCCCGACTCCCCGGCCCCGTGGGCGTGCGTGGCCCGGCGGATCCCGCGCGCCGTACCGGTGATCGGCAGGTGCAGGGCGCGCCCGACAGCCCGGCCGGCCCGCCTGGCCGGTCCCGAGCCGCCGGCGGACGACCGTACGGGAGCCACGTGGCCATAGTGCCCCACTCGGCCCTCCGGAACCGGTCCCGGCGCGTCCCGGGGGACCCCGTTGTCCGCGAATCGGACCTCGCATGTGGGCCGAAGGCTTCGGAGGAGGTAGCGTGCGTAGCGCGCCACCGGCGGTTGCTCTTGGCCGCGCGCCTCTTCGCGATCCCGCAGAATGGATCGCAGTGGGGTGCGCCCGAGGCCGATCGGGCGCGGACGTCGACGCGGCCCTCTGGTCCGCTCCGCCCGCGCTACGTACGGACGAGACCGACGGGTCGTTGTGGACGACAGTACGGACGGCGCACTCGTGAGACGGCGTAGGAGAGAACGAGACCTGTGAGTGCTGCGACGACGCGAAGCCGTACCCCGCGTACCCCCGACCGCCTGTGCGTCGAGGCGGTAGAGCTCGCCCGTGCGGCGGCCGAGGAGGCCGCCTTCCCCAGTGTGGTGGGCGAGCACGTCTCCGCCGTTGCGGAGGGCGACCGGGTCGTCACGCACTTCTTCGAGTGCAAGGAACCGGGCTACCGGGGCTGGCGCTGGGCCGTCACGGTGACCCGCGCCTCCCGCGCGAAGAACGTCACCCTCAACGAGACGGTGCTGCTGCCCGGCCAGGACGCACTGCTGGCACCCGAGTGGGTGCCGTGGAGCGAGCGGCTGCGACCGGGTGACATGGGTCCCGGGGACCTGCTGCCCACGGACGCGGACGATCTGCGGCTGGAGCCGGGCTTCTCCGGGGAGGACGCGCCGCCGCCGAACGCGGTCGTCTCCCCCGAGATGGCCGAACTGGTCGAGGCGGAGGACGCGGACGTCACCGACCGGGTCGTCGTGCCCGCGCGGGGCTCCATCGCGGCGGTCGCCGAGGAACTCGGCATGCGGCGGGCGCGGGTCCTGTCGCGGTACGGGCTGCACAGCGCGGCCGACCGCTGGGACGAGGCGTTCGGGGCGAAGACCCCGATGGCGCAGGCGGCGCCGGCGTCGTGCGTGTCGTGTGGCTTCCTCGTCGCGATCGGGGGATCGCTGGGGCAGGCCTTCGGTGTCTGCGCGAACGAGTTCGGTCCGGCGGACGGGCGGCTCGTCTCGCTGTCGTACGGGTGCGGGGGGCACTCGGAGGCGGCCGTCATGCCGAAGCCGTTGCGGCCGGCGCCGCCGGTGCTCGACTCGATGGCCACGGACGACTTCCCCCTCCGCCCCCCGACGGACACCGGCTCGGTCCCCCCGACGGACCTCCCGTCCGCCGACCTGGGCCACTCGTAGCCCCTGCCCGCTTTTGACGCGCCCCTCGCCCCACTCAGCGCTGGCGCGCTGCCCCTCTTGACGCGCCCCTCGCACCACTCAGCGCTGGCGCGCTTCCCGGGCTTCGGCCCGCTGCGCCGGACTCCGTCCGTCGGCCCGGCGGGCGGGACCGCTGCCCCTGGCCGGAGGCGCGGTGGCCGCCTGCGGGTGCGTGGCCGCTGCCCCTGGCTGGGGTGCGGCGTCGCCTGCGGGTGGGTGGCCGCTGCGCGGGGCTGAGGGCCCCTACCCGCCCTTCCACCGTTCCCCGGGCTCCGCCCGGACCCGTACCAGTGCACGTCACCACACGGCGCTCCGCGCCCGCGCCTCAAACGCCGGCGAGGCTGA
>NZ_JBVJLO010000063.1:0-3239 GCF_055584685.1 Streptomyces sp. NPDC102258 | reverse complement strand
CCTCGGCGTCAAGCTCACCACCCTGCGCCCGGAGCAGGCCGCCTACATCGGCGTCAAGGTGGAGGGCCCGTACAAGCCGGACCACTACCGCTACTGATCCGCACACCGCTCCCGCGGATCCCGAGCACCGAGCCAGGCCCCCGGCACCTCCGCCGGGGGCCTGCCCCGTACCCCGTACGACCTCCCGTACGCACGCAAGGACCACACCCCATGCCCCGCGGCCGCTACTCGCTCCACGACCCGCACGACCACACCCCCCTCGGCGAGGAGCACTTCCACTGCGCCCCCGGCCCCTCGGGCTGGCGCTACGTCGCCCAGCTGACCCACCCCGACGGCGGCCACCGGGGCTCGGTCGACCTGGCCGTCGACGCACTCGGCCGCCCCATCCGCCTCGAACTGAACGCCTCCGGCTGGCAGGTCCGCGGCGCCGCCATCGACGGCGTCACCTGGGTCCGCACCGACCCCGCGGGAGCCGAGGCCACCGAGGGCAACGTCCGCGCCCCCGGCTTCACCGGCACCTCGCCGGCCTTCCTCATCGCCACCGCCCGCCTGCTGCGCCTGGCCCCCGGCGCCCCGGCGACCCGCGTCCGCCTCGTCGCGCTCACCGACCCGGTCCTCGCGGCCCGTACGGTCGACCAGGCCTGGGCCCTGCTCTCCCGCGCGGAGCACCCGACGGACAGCGGCCCGCTGGTGGTGGACGAGTACCGGATCACCGCGCTCGACACCGGCGAGGTCCACACCGTCCACCTCGCCGGGGACGTGGTCCTCTCCGCCCCCGGCATCGAACTCGAACACCTGGAAACCCCGCCCTCCGCCTTCCCCGAAGGCGACCCGGAGACGCTCTAGCCGGGCGGCGCGAACCCGCTCCCGCGCACGGGGGGCTCGACGGACGGCACAACGGGCGGCACCGGCACCGGCGCCACGGCCGCGGCGGGATACGGACCCACCGGCCCGGCCACCGGCGCCGGAGCCGGACCCGCCTGCGCGAAGGCCCGCGCGGCGTCCCGCGTCTGCCGCTCGTGCACCACCGCCATCAGGAACGCGGCGGCCGGCACCCCGGCCGGCGGCGGCGTCCCGGTCCGGGCCACCACATCGTCCGCGAGCCGCGCCGCCATCGCGGCACCGGTGTACGGATCCAGCTGGTTCATCCGCGTCAGGTACTGGCGGATCGCCAGCCACAGCCCGTCCGGCACCGCCGAGAGGTCCAGCCCGGAGAACCGGCCCGCCAGCCACGGCGGCGGCGGGGGCACGGGCATCACCCGCGCCCCGGGCACCCGCTCCCGTATCACCAGCGTCCCCGCGAACACGTCACCGATCCGCCGCCCCCGCTCCGAGACCAGCGAGGCGATGCAGGCCACGGTCCCGAAGGTCATCAGCAGCTCCACCACCCCCATCGCCCCGCGCACCAGCGCGTGCCGGAACCGGATCGGGCCGCCGTCCTCGCGCACCACCCGCAGCCCACAGGCCAGCTTCCCCAGCGAACGCCCGTGCGTCAGCGTCTCCACGGCGATCGGCACCCCGACCAGGATCAGCACGAAACTCGCCACCGACACCGCGGCCCCCGCGGCCTCGTCCAAGCCGTACGTCGTGAACACCAGGGCGAGGGAGACGATCACGTACCCGGCTCCGTACACGGCGAGGTCGAGCAGAATCGCCAGCGCCCGGCTCGGCAGCCTCGCCGGCCGCAACCCCAGGACGACCGCGTCCCCCGTCACCAGACCGCTCACCGCGTGCACCTTTCACCGACCTGACCCGCCCCTGTGCGCTCCAGTCTGCCAAGCTGACCACACGAGAAGTAAGCCGAATCGGGTGGCCTGGGGCAGGGGAGCGGTAACCGGATGGACCTCGACGTGTTCGTGGCGGCCCACCAGGCGCAATGGGCGCGACTGGAGCAGCTCCTCGGCCGCGGCCGGCGGCTGACGGGAGCGGAGGCCGACGAACTCGTCGCGCTCTACCAGCGCACCTCCACCCACCTCTCCCTCATCCAGTCGAGCGCCCCCGACCCGATGCTCACGGGCCGGCTCACCCAGCTCGTCGCCCGCGCCCGCGCCACGGTGACCGGCACCCGCCGCTCCAGCTGGCGCGACGCGGCACGCTTCTTCACGACGGGCTTCCCCGCGGCGATGTACCGCAGCCGCGGCTGGTGGATACCCGCGGCCCTGATCTCCACGGCGGTCGGCGTCCTCATCGGCTGGTGGATAGCCACCCACCCCGAGGTCCAGGGCGCGATAGCCGCCCCCGACCACCTGAAGGAACTCACCCGGCCGGGCGGCGAGTACGAGACGTACTACTCCAGCCACCCGGCGGCCTCGTTCGCCGCCCAGGTGTGGACGAACAACGCCCAGGCCGCCGCCGTCTGCCTGGTCCTCGGCGCCTTCCTCGGCCTTCCGGTGCTCTGGATCCTCTTCCTGAACATGGCGAACCTCGGTGTCGGCATCGGCCTGATGGCCTCGGCCGGCCGTCTCGACGTGTTCCTCGGCCTGATCCTCCCGCACGGCCTGCTCGAACTGACCGCCGTCTTCGTCGCCGCCGGCACCGGCCTGCGCCTCGGCTGGACGGTCATCGACCCGGGCCCCCGCACCCGCCGCACGGCCCTCGCCGAACAGGGCCGCGCCGCCCTCGGCATGGCCATCGGCCTGGCCGCGGTCCTCTTCGTCTCGGGCCTGATCGAAGGCTTCGTCACCCCCTCCGGCCTCCCCACCTGGGCCCGCATCACCATCGGCGTCGCCGCCGAGGCCGCCTTCCTGACGTACGTCTACGTCCTGGGCGGCCGCGCCGCCCGCGAGGGCGAGGTAGGCGACGTGGAGGAAGCCGACCGCACGGCCACCCTCCCTACGGCGGCCTGACGTGCGCGATGTGCGCCGGGACGAGCGGAGCTGCTAGTCTCCTCGTCGTCCCGCAAACACTGTTGACACGGTGGCTGTGGGGAGGTAGATTCGAACGGTTGCCTCGAACTGGACAAGTTCGGCAGCGATGGTCTAACATCTCTCTCGCCCCCAAGGAATTGAATTCCACTGGGGCACAGTCGACTCTTCTTTCAGGAATCGAAGCCGGGAAATCCGGTGGAAAACTTCTGATAGAGTCGCACTCGCCGGAAAGGGAAAGCGCGAAAGCGCAGAACCTCGAAAGCACCGAGGAAATCGGACACGAAAGAGTCTGATAGAGTCGGAAACGCAGGAAAGAGCAGAACGAAAGCCCGGAGGAAAGCCCGAGAGGGTGAGTACAAAGGAAGCGTCCGT
>NZ_JBVJLO010000062.1:0-3658 GCF_055584685.1 Streptomyces sp. NPDC102258 | reverse complement strand
TACGCCATTCGTGCAGGTCGGAACTTACCCGACAAGGAATTTCGCTACCTTAGGACCGTTATAGTTACGGCCGCCGTTTACTGGGGCTTCGATCAAGAGCTTCGCCTTGCGGCTGACCCCATCAATTAACCTTCCAGCACCGGGCAGGCGTCACACCGTATACGTCCACTTTCGTGTTTGCACAGTGCTGTGTTTTTATTAAACAGTTGCAGCCAGCTGGTATCTTCGACTGGCTTCAGCTCCATCCGCAAGGGACTTCACCTACATGCCAGCGTGCCTTCTCCCGAAGTTACGGCACCATTTTGCCTAGTTCCTTCACCCGAGTTCTCTCAAGCGCCTTGGTATTCTCTACCTGACCACCTGTGTCGGTTTGGGGTACGATTTAATGTTACCTGATGCTTAGAGGATTTTCCTGGAAGCAGGGCATCAACTACTTCTGCACCGTAGTGCATCGTCATCACGCCTCAGGGTTAGTATGCAACCGGATTTACCAGGTCACACCCCCTACACGCTTAAACCGGGACAACCGTCGCCCGGCTAGCCTAGCCTTCTCCGTCCCCCCTTCGCAGTAACACCAAGTACAGGAATATTAACCTGTTTCCCATCGACTACGCTTTTCAGCCTCGCCTTAGGGGTCGACTCACCCTGCCCCGATTAACGTTGGACAGGAACCCTTGGTCTTCCGGCGAGCGGGCTTTTCACCCGCTTTATCGTTACTTATGTCAGCATTCGCACTTCTGATACCTCCAGCAACCCTCACAGGCCACCTTCAACGGCTTACAGAACGCTCCCCTACCCAACAACGCCTAAGCGTCGCTGCCGCAGCTTCGGTGCATGGTTTAGCCCCGTTACATCTTCCGCGCAGGCCGACTCGACCAGTGAGCTATTACGCTTTCTTTAAATGATGGCTGCTTCTAAGCCAACATCCTGGCTGTCTATGCCTTCCCACATCGTTTCCCACTTAACCATGACTTTGGGACCTTAGCTGGCGGTCTGGGTTGTTTCCCTCTTCACGACGGACGTTAGCACCCGCCGTGTGTCTCCCGTGATAACATTCTTCGGTATTCGGAGTTTGCATCGGTTTGGTAAGCCGGGATGGCCCCCTAGCCGAAACAGTGCTCTACCCCCGAAGATGAGTTCACGAGGCGCTACCTAAATAGCTTTCGGGGAGAACCAGCTATCTCCCGGTTTGATTGGCCTTTCACCCCCAGCCACAAGTCATCCGCTAATTTTTCAACATTAGTCGGTTCGGTCCTCCAGTTAGTGTTACCCAACCTTCAACCTGCCCATGGCTAGATCACCGGGTTTCGGGTCTATACCTTGCAACTAATCGCCCAGTTAAGACTCGGTTTCCCTACGGCTCCCCTATACGGTTAACCTTGCTACAAAATATAAGTCGCTGACCCATTATACAAAAGGTACGCAGTCACACCACGAAGGTGCTCCCACTGCTTGTACGTACACGGTTTCAGGTTCTATTTCACTCCCCTCGCCGGGGTTCTTTTCGCCTTTCCCTCACGGTACTGGTTCACTATCGGTCAGTCAGGAGTATTTAGCCTTGGAGGATGGTCCCCCCATATTCAGACAGGATGTCACGTGTCCCGCCCTACTCATCGAACTCACGACCTGTGCATTTTAGTGTACGGGGCTATCACCCTTTACTGCGCGACTTTCCAGACGCTTCCACTAACACACAAGCCGATTCAGGTTCTGGGCTCCTCCCCGTTCGCTCGCCGCTACTGGGGGAATCTCGGTTGATTTCTTTTCCTCGGGGTACTTAGATGTTTCAGTTCCCCCGGTTCGCCTCATGCCACTATGTATTCATGACATGATAGTGTGTCGAAACACACTGGGTTTCCCCATTCGGGTATCGCCGGTTATAACGGTTCATATCACCTTACCGACGCTTTTCGCAGATTAGCACGCCCTTCATCGCCTCTGACTGCCTAGGCATCCACCGTGTACGCTTAGTCACTTAACCTCACAACCCGAAGATGTTTCCATCGTTCGTGCTGCAAACATTTGAGAGACTCTATGACAGGTTACTCTTCATCCCAGTACATCTACGGAGGGATAAATTTCAGCCGTCATGTTTCAATTTTCAGCTTGTTCCAGATTGTTAAAGAGCAATATCTTAAACATGACTCGCAAGTCATCTTTAAGATTTTTTCGGTTATCGCTAACCGGTGATAATGTCTTTCACTCATTATCGGAATGGCGTCCCCAAGGGGATTCGAACCCCTGTTACAGCCGTGAAAGGGCAGTGTCCTAGGCCTCTAGACGATGGGGACACGAAAATCCGATTAAACTGAATAACTTAATCGGTTCGTATCAGCATGAATGACTCATGGCATCAACAGGTAGCGCTTTGCTCGTTACTTTTCATCAGACAATCTGTGTGAGCACGCCACTCGAATCAATATCTTTAGGTAAGGAGGTGATCCAACCGCAGGTTCCCCTACGGTTACCTTGTTACGACTTCACCCCAGTCATGAATCACAAAGTGGTAAGCGCCCTCCCGAAGGTTAAGCTACCTACTTCTTTTGCAACCCACTCCCATGGTGTGACGGGCGGTGTGTACAAGGCCCGGGAACGTATTCACCGTAGCATTCTGATCTACGATTACTAGCGATTCCGACTTCATGGAGTCGAGTTGCAGACTCCAATCCGGACTACGACATACTTTATGAGGTCCGCTTGCTCTCGCGAGGTCGCTTCTCTTTGTATATGCCATTGTAGCACGTGTGTAGCCCTACTCGTAAGGGCCATGATGACTTGACGTCATCCCCACCTTCCTCCAGTTTATCACTGGCAGTCTCCTTTGAGTTCCCGGCCGAACCGCTGGCAACAAAGGATAAGGGTTGCGCTCGTTGCGGGACTTAACCCAACATTTCACAACACGAGCTGACGACAGCCATGCAGCACCTGTCTCAGAGTTCCCGAAGGCACCAAAGCATCTCTGCTAAGTTCTCTGGATGTCAAGAGTAGGTAAGGTTCTTCGCGTTGCATCGAATTAAACCACATGCTCCACCGCTTGTGCGGGCCCCCGTCAATTCATTTGAGTTTTAACCTTGCGGCCGTACTCCCCAGGCGGTCGATTTAACGCGTTAGCTCCGGAAGCCACGCCTCAAGGGCACAACCTCCAAATCGACATCGTTTACAGCGTGGACTACCAGGGTATCTAATCCTGTTTGCTCCCCACGCTTTCGCACCTGAGCGTCAGTCTTCGTCCAGGGGGCCGCCTTCGCCACCGGTATTCCTCCAGATCTCTACGCATTTCACCGCTACACCTGGAATTCTACCCCCCTCTACGAGACTCTAGCTTGCCAGTTTCAAATGCAGTTCCCAGGTTGAGCCCGGGGATTTCACATCTGACTTAACAAACCGCCTGCGTGCGCTTTACGCCCAGTAATTCCGATTAACGCTTGCACCCTCCGTATTACCGCGGCTGCTGGCACGGAGTTAGCCGGTGCTTCTTCTGCGAGTAACGTCAATTGATGAACGTATTAAGTTCACCACCTTCCTCCTCGCTGAAAGTGCTTTACAACCCGAAGGCCTTCTTCACACACGCGGCATGGCTGCATCAGGCTTGCGCCCATTGTGCAATATTCCCCACTGCTGCCTCCCGTAGGAGTCTGGACCGTGTCTCAGTTCCAGT
>NZ_JBVJLO010000061.1:1881-3705 GCF_055584685.1 Streptomyces sp. NPDC102258 | reverse complement strand
GAGGGACGGATTTGCCTACCCCTCGGCCTACACCCTTACCCCGGGACAACCACCGCCCGGGCTGGACTACCTTCCTGCGTCACCCCATCGCTTACCTACTACCACCTTGGATCAGCGGCTCCACCACTTTCCTTTCCCCGAAGGGTCCGGAACGGCTTCACGGCCTTAGCATTAATGGATTCGATATTGGGCGTTTCAAAGCGGGTACCGGAATATCAACCGGTTGTCCATCGACTACGCCTGTCGGCCTCGCCTTAGGTCCCGACTTACCCTGGGCAGATCAGCTTGACCCAGGAACCCTTAGTCAATCGGCGCACACGTTTCTCACGTGTGTATCGCTACTCATGCCTGCATTCTCACTCGTGAACCGTCCACAACTAGCTTCCGCTGCTGCTTCACCCGGCACACGACGCTCCCCTACCCATCCCAGCCCCCGTTGGGGGTATGTGCTGGAATGACACGACTTCGGCGGTACGCTTGAGCCCCGCTACATTGTCGGCGCGGAATCACTTGACCAGTGAGCTATTACGCACTCTTTCAAGGGTGGCTGCTTCTAAGCCAACCTCCTGGTTGTCTCTGCGACTCCACATCCTTTCCCACTTAGCGTACGCTTAGGGGCCTTAGTCGATGCTCTGGGCTGTTTCCCTCTCGACCATGGAGCTTATCCCCCACAGTCTCACTGCCGTGCTCTCACTTACCGGCATTCGGAGTTTGGCTAAGGTCAGTAACCCGGTAGGGCCCATCGCCTATCCAGTGCTCTACCTCCGGCAAGAAACACACGACGCTGCACCTAAATGCATTTCGGGGAGAACCAGCTATCACGGAGTTTGATTGGCCTTTCACCCCTAACCACAGGTCATCCCCCAGGTTTTCAACCCTGGTGGGTTCGGTCCTCCACGAAGTCTTACCTCCGCTTCAACCTGCCCATGGCTAGATCACTCCGCTTCGGGTCTAGAGCGTGCAACTCAATCGCCCTATTCGGACTCGCTTTCGCTACGGCTTCCCCACACGGGTTAACCTCGCTACACACCGCTAACTCGCAGGCTCATTCTTCAAAAGGCACGCAGTCACGACCGTTGTTCCGAAGAACAACGGCGACGCTCCCACGGCTTGTAGGCACACGGTTTCAGGTACTATTTCACTCCGCTCCCGCGGTACTTTTCACCATTCCCTCACGGTACTATCCGCTATCGGTCACCAGGGAATATTTAGGCTTAGCGGGTGGTCCCGCCAGATTCACACGGGATTTCTCGGGCCCCGTGCTACTTGGGAGATTCTTAAGCAAGCCGCTGATGTTTCGTCTACGGGGGTCTTACCCTCTACGCCGGACCTTTCGCATGTCCTTCGACTACATCAACGGTTTCTGACTCGCCGACCGGCCGGCAGACCGGTCAAAAGAATTCCCACAACCCCGCATGCGCAACCCCTGCCGGGTATCACACGCATACGGTTTGGCCTCATCCGGTTTCGCTCGCCACTACTCCCGGAATCACGGTTGTTTTCTCTTCCTGAGGGTACTGAGATGTTTCACTTCCCCTCGTTCCCTCCACACTGCCTATGTGTTCAGCAGTGGGTGACAGCCCATGACGACTGCCGGGTTTCCCCATTCGGACACCCCCGGATCAAAGCTCAGTTGGCAGCTCCCCGGGGCCTATCGCGGCCTCTCACGTCCTTCATCGGTTCCTGGTGCCAAGGCATCCACCGTGCGCCCTTAAAAACTTGGCCACAGATGCTCGCGTCCACTGTGTAGTTCTCAAGCAACGACCAGCCACCCATCACCCTGCTCCAAAGAGCAAGTTCACTGGGGCCGGCATCGCGAAGACA
>NZ_JBVJLO010000060.1:0-4108 GCF_055584685.1 Streptomyces sp. NPDC102258 | reverse complement strand
CCCCAGGCACTCACTGTCTCTCACACCACTGTCCCCAAACCGAGAGATCGCACCGTCGCACCCCACCGGCACCTGGCCGCGCGCGAACGGGTGAGACAGCAGAGCGCGGCCACCAGCGACAATCCCCACCGGTGGCTCCGGCCCCGGAGTACGTTAGGCCGTACGGGGTGCGGCCCTGGCCACCAGGGCCGCGACGGGGGCCGCACCCCGACAGAGCTTGCCGACCATGCGACGCCCGCGGCCTGGGATCCCTCGTGCGAGTGGACCCGGGGCCGCCGGCGAACCGGTAAGGTCCCCACGCCGTCGCAGGGCTCATGAAGCCGATCGACGAGCAGCACCTCGCGCAGCCCGGCCTGGTGGTCCTGGACATCACCGGCGGGGACGCCGTCCGGGCCGTGATGGCCGCGATGGAGGAGCGCTGGGCCACATCGGGTGTTGGCCTGGTGCGCCGGGATCCCGGGGAGTCCGGCGTCCGGGCCCGGATGTACGCCGACGTCCTGCGCCCGGGACGGCACAGCCTGTGAGTGAGCCTGGGCAAGCCCTTCGTGAAGGGCTTGCCCAGGGTCGCCTAAGGCTTGCCCTGCCGCTCAGGCTTCGTCGTCCTTCACCCCCCACACGGGATACGCCCGCCCGGTGCCATGGCAGTGGCGGCAGGATCCGTCGCCTCCGGAGGAGCCATGCGCGTTGATGTTGTCGACGGCATCGCGCAGGAGCCGGGCGAGGCCGTCGACGTGACCGGCGTGGAGGGCGAGCTGGTGGCGCTTGCCGACCATGATCTCCAGCGCGGTCCCGGGCGTGGCAGTGCCCAGTTCGTAGGTGATGTCGCGGGTGACCGTCGTGACCAGTTTGTGGAGCTGGCTCATCGTCTCCCCGCCTGACAGCTCCACTCGCGCGGTGAAGCCGATGTCGTCGGGCTGGGCGAGGGAGAGGAACGCATCGGGGTGGTCGAAGGGTACGAGTCGGCCGACGGGCTCGCCGTGGGCCCCGTGGAAGGAGGCAAGGGCATGCCACATGTCTCCCGGGAGGCTCGGCACGAGCCCGGCGTAGGACTGCTTCTTTGGTTTCATGGTTCCGGTCTACGGCTGGCCAGGCGGCGTCGGCCGGCTCCAGGCCTCCGCGTCCCAGGCGGTGACGCCACGGCTTCGGGAGCCGTCCCGTCACGTGATCCGGACGTTGGGCAAGCCCTCCGGCCGAGGGCTTGCCCAGCAGTTCCCGTGACCGGTCGGTGGGCCAGCCGTGACCGATCCGTCTCCCGCGATCGGTCAAACAGCACGTCACCGCCGTGACCGGTCCATGCAACTCCCGAACGGCCGGTGACCGGTCATCGGCCACCGGCCAGCCACAGCCGCGCCCGGGAGCCCGGGCTGGCGGTGACCGATGACCGGTCACCGCCGCCTTGTGGGGGTGGGCAAGCCGGTGCGCAGGGTGGCTTGCCCAGGCTCCTTGGGCTTGCCCGGCGGGCGTTGCGGTCAGCCTCGGCGGCGGAAGAGGCCGCGGCCGGGCCGGGCTGACTCCCGGTCGTCCTCGAGGGGAGGCGGCACGGCAGCCTGGAGGCGGGCGGCCTGTTCGCGGGCGACGTCGTCAGCGTGGCAGGGACCGCACACGGTCAGATCCCCAGCCGTCCAGGCACCGCCGTGCGCGGTGGTCTCCTCCCAGCGGTTGTCGGTGAACTTCTGCCCGCACCGGCTGCACACGGGGCGCTGCGCCTCCCGTTCGGCGGCCCGGCGCTGTGCCACCCGTTCGTCGGCGCGGGCCATCTGGGCGCGGTAGAGGGCGTCGCCGTCGGGGTTGTCGAGCGCGGCCGTCAACGTCTGCTCGCCCTTCCGGCCGAGCCGCCGCCACACCGGCCCGTCGGCGCCGTGCTCCGTCAGCTGCTCCAGGGTGGTGACGACGACGGGCACCGCCTGGCCGTAGTCGAGCGCGGTGATCCCCCGCTCGAAGGTGTCGTACCGGCGCGGCGCCCAGTAGTCGCGGCCGGCGTCCTCCAGCACGGCGATGGTGTTGGCGACCTCCGCGGCGGTGGTGTCCGCGAAGACAAACGCCACTGGGGCCAGGCCCTCCCTACTGGTCGGCGGGTAAACCCGGCGCCACAACCGCTCCTCGTGGTCGACCGTGTCGATCGCGTCCGGCCGGGACCGGACCAGGTCCACGGTGCGCTTGTCCGCGCCCTGCGGCAGCAGCCGGCCCCACTCCCAGTACCGGCGCAACTTCTGCACCAGCTCGTGGGCGTCCTCGGTACGGCGATCGACCTCCACGAGGAGCACCGGCACCCCAGCCGCCGGTGCCCGCACCACCAGGTCCGCCCGCTGCACGAAGCTGTTGCCCAGCCGGTGGCCGACCTCGGTCTGGAAACCGAGCCGGTGACCGATCCCCGCCCGGTGGAGCTCGGCGGCCGTCGAGGTGACCGCCGCGGCGTGGTCGTCGTAACCGGTACCCAGCAGCTCCCCCGTGTCCGGGTCGAACTTCTCCTCACGCAGCACCGACAGTCGTATGCCCTTCGGCTCCAGCAGCTGCTTCGCCTCGCCTTGTCCGCGCTTGGTCAGCACCCACACCTGCCGCTGGTCCTCCTGCACCGACTCGATCCTCACCAGGTGGTGGTCCTCCAGATCCAGGAGGTTGTCCCGCGTCAGCTTGTCGTGCCGGTTCTCCGGACGGGTCAGCTTCCACAACTGATCGGGCGTAGCCCTCTGGAAGATCCCCAGCGCTTGCAGCAGCTCCCGACGCCTGGGTCCGGTCGAAGTCCTCCTGTGCTGGGGACGCCTGGGTACACGAGGGTTGTCGGACCTGCGGCGACCCCTTGCCCGCCCGGTCTAACCTGCGGATACGCCCCCCTCGGCAGGACGGGACGCGGAGGGGGTGACGGAGGGGTCCACGGAGGGGGTCTTCGGGGTCTGCTCGGTGGTCTGCTCAGGCTCGTCAGCGGTGCTCGCCACAGCTACTCCTAAAGGGGTGAGGGCGGGCCTCTCCCGCCATTCACCTGCTACAGGTAGGTTTTTCGGCTGCTGTGTGACGCCGCCCTCGGAAAACCTCTCCGCCGTGACCGCATCGTGATCAACCAGCGTGATGGGCCAGGTCAGGACCGCGCGGCCCGGAACGCCAGATACCGGCTGAAGGCTTCGTTGCTGTCGGGGGTGAAGCGCCACTCCAGCAGAGCCGACCGCAGCTCCGGCTCTGTCAGCCAGCCATGCCAGGCGACCTCATCGGGATCGGGGACCACGGTGTCCGGCACCACGGCGTCGTGCACGCCGAGCCAGTGAGGGCTCAAACCGCTTCGGTTGACGAACGTGAACAGCAGGCGCGGCAGCGCACGAATGCCCAGCTCTTCGGCCAGCTCCCGCGCGGCGGCCCGTTCATACGACTCGCCGACATTTGCGGCGCCACCGACCTCGACCTCATAAAGCCCGGGGAAGCGCGATACCTGCTCCGATCGTCGGTGGATGAGGATCCGTCCACGCTCATCACGACACACCGTCACGGCGATGCGGTGCAGCCAACCCTCCTGGATGGCCTGCCGACGGCTGACCACCATCCCCAGCAAACGATCTTGATCGTCGACACGCTCCACCAGTTCATCCACGACGCACAGCCTGGCGGAGCCCACTGACATTGACGCTTTCCTGAGCCCGCAGAGCGCTGGCGGCCGGCGCCGGCCGCTGGGGGCTTTGTCAGCAAGGACCCGGAAGGGGTGCTTCGCGGGGGGGGCAGCTGTCCGGTGGACGCACCGCGAACCCCGTCGGCTACCGAGGGTCCGGTCGCGGCCGGTTCGCTGCAGGGCCTGCCTACACAACGTCGAACCTCACCACCACAGCACCTGTCATGGCGACCTCCCAGAGGCAGTTACGAGAGTTCCAGCGGATGGATCCCCGCGTTCCATTCCGGCAGCCAGTCGGTCCCGGTCTCGCCGGCGAGAGCCTGGTGGAACCAGTCGCTGAACCCCAGGGTGGTGTCGTGCCAGTCTGCCCACCCTCGGCGGAAGACTGACACGGTCCAGGAGCCGTCCTCGTGTGGCACGAGGAAGAGCTGGTCACCTTCGATCGTATTTCCCCAGACCAGGGTGACGGCGGTCAGTAGATACTCCCCGTAGGCGGCCACTTAGCGCCCCACTCAT
>NZ_JBVJLO010000059.1:0-4147 GCF_055584685.1 Streptomyces sp. NPDC102258 | reverse complement strand
CGATTTCCTCGGCGCTTTCGAGGTTCTGCGCTTTCGCGCTTTCCCTTTCCGGCGAGTCCGACTCTATCAGAAGTTTTCCACCGGTTTTCCCGGCTTCAACACTCTCGAATGAGGAGTCGAATGCACCCCACCCAGGGAATCTTCATTCTCTGGGGGGTAGGTGGTCGCCGAACCTGTCCGGTTCGAGGCAACCGTTTAACTCTACAACCGCCCCTGAGGGGTGTCAAAGCGGGTCCGGGCCGGTCGGCACCGCGGGCTCCTGCCAACCTCTCGGCAGGAGCCCGCGGCTCGGCTCACTTCAGGTGGCGGCCGAAGAACCGGTTCGCGTCCTCCCCCTCGAACCACGGCGTACCGGTGTGCCCGCCCAGATTGGCGTGCAGGGTCTTCTCCGTGGTGCCGAAGGCGTCGAACAGGTCCAGGGCCCGCTGCCGGGGGTTCCCCTCGTCGTCCCACTGCAACAGGAACAGCAGCGGGATGTTGACCTGCCGGGCCTCCTCGCGCTGGGCGTGGGGCACGTAGCCCCCGGCGAAGAAGCCGGCGGCCGCGATGCGCGGCTCGACCGCCGCGAGGCGGATGCCGAGAGCGGTCCACCCCGAGTAGCCGACCGGACCGCCGATCTCCGGCAGTGCGAGGAGCGCGTCCAGGGTGGTCCGCCATTCCGGGACCGCGTTGTCGACCAGGGGGCCGACCAAGGACTCGAAGATCGCGTCGACCGGCTCACCGGCCCGCATCGCGCGGCGGAGGTCGGCGCGGGCCTGCTCGGCGGCGGCGGAGCGGGGCCGGTCGCCGCACCCGGCGCCGTCGATGGTGGCCACCGCGTATCCGTACGCCGCGGTGTACCGGGCCCGGGCCACCAGCCGGGCCTCCCCCTTGGGCAAGCCGTTGTTGTGGGCCATCAGAACCAGCGGGACCGGTGTGACGGACGGGGGCGTCCACAGGGTGCCGGGGATCTCGCCGAGGGTGAATTCGCGTTCGAGGACGCCGTCGTCGAGGCGCTGCTCGGAAGTGAAGTGCATGGTCGTGCCTTTCGGGAGGGCTGATGTACGGCGCTCCCGGACGACCTGCCTAGCGTCCGACCGTGACCCCGGAGGGGAGCACCCATGTCGATACTGCGTTCACGGGTACCACCTCCTCGTTCTCTCACACGGCCGCCGGAAACGTAGCAGTGGCCGCCCCCGGTCCGCCACAGGTTTTCACGGCCCTGCTGCCACGTCTCCGGATGCCCCCCTTCCGTCAGCCGTCCCCGCGCGCGTTCAGGCGCGCGGCCTGGCGGGTCAGGTGGTCGCGTTCGGCGAGGTTGGGCGCCTTGTGGGCCGCCTCCGCGTACAGGCGGGCCGCCGTCTCCAGATCACCGTCGCGTTCGTGCAGGTACGCCGACGCCGCCGTGTGGCGCGGCAGCGCGGGGTCCAGCGGCGCGAGCGCCGCCAGGCCGGCCCGCGGGCCATCGGCCTCGCCGACGGCCACCGCCCGGTTGAGCCGTACGACCGAGCTGTCGGTCAGGCGCACGAGCTCGTCGTACCACTCCACGATCTGCACCCAGTCGGTCTCCTCGGCGGTGCGCGCGTCGGCGTGGAGCGCGGCGATGGCGGCCTGGACCTGGAACTCGCCCAGCCGGTCGCGGGCCAGCGCGGCCTGCAGGATCCGGATGCCCTCGGCGATCGACTCGGTGTCCCACCGCCCGCGGTCCTGCTCCCTGAGCGGTACGAGGCTGCCGTCGGGCGCGGTCCGGGCCGCGCGCCGGGCGTGGTGGATCAGCATGAGGGCGAGCAGTCCCGCCACCTCGGGGTGGTCGATCGCGGACGCGAGCCGGCGGGTGAGCCGGATGGCCTCGGCGGCGAGGTCGACGTCGCCGGAGTACCCCTCGTTGAAGACGAGGTACAGCACCCGCACCACGGTGGCCACGTCTCCGGGCTGGTCGAACCGCACCCCCGAGACGGTGCGCTTGGCCCGGCTGATGCGCTGGGCCATCGTCGCCTCGGGCACCAGGTAGGCCGCGGCGATCTGGCGGGTGGTGAGCCCCCCGACGGCGCGGAGCGTCAGGGCCACCGCGGACGCCGGCGTCAGCGACGGGTGGGCGCACAGGAAGTAGAGCTGGAGCGTGTCGTCGACCGCGGGCGCGGGTCCGGGCGCCGGCTCCTCCTCTACGCGGTCCTCGCGGCGGCGGCGGGCCGCGTCCGCCCGGGTCGCGTCGAGGAACCGGCGCCAGGCCACGGTGACCAGCCAGCCCTTGGGGTCGCGCGGCGGATCGGCCGGCCAGACGCGGACCGCCTCCAGGAGCGCGTCCTGTACGGCGTCCTCGGCCGCCGCGAAGTCGGCTCCGCGGCGGACGAGGATTCCGAGCACGCCCGGGGTGAGGCTCCGGAGCAGGGCCTCGTTCACGCCGGGGTCACTCCGTAATGACGGGCGGCGCCGCCATGAACGGACGCAGCTCCACCCACTCGTGGATGGGCTTCCCGCCCGCACCGGGGGCGGCCGACAGTTCCCCGGCCAGCTCGACGGCACGCTCGTAGCTGTCGACGTCGATCGCCATCCAGCCGGCGATGAGGTCCTTCGTCTCGGCGAAGGGGCCATCGGTCACCGGCGGCTTCCCCTCCCCGTCGTACCGGACGAACGTCCCCTCGGGTGCGAGCCCCTGGGCGTCGACGAACTCGCCGGTCTTCTCCAGCCGGTCCGCGAAGTCGTGCATGTACTTCATGTGCGCCGAGATCTCCTGCGGCGTCCACTGGTCCATCGAAACGTTGTTCACCGGGGCCGGGGCACCCCGGTAGTGCTTGAGCAGCAGGTACTTGGCCATCACATGTCTCCTCCGCGCGCTGCGACCCATTCTGGCCGCCTCCACTACAAGGACGGAGCCCAACCCGGCTTCTCGACATCCCCACCCAAACTTTTCCCACTTCCGTTCGTAGCGTCGGAGGGGTCCGCCGGTAGCCCCGGCCGAATGCAGCCAGCGAGCAGCAGAATGTGCCGGTTGGAGGATGCGGTGGGCGGTCGAGGATGCGATGCCGCATCGGGCGACCAGCCGCAGGGGGCCGAGGCGGTGCTCGCGCGGCAGCTGCACGACCTGGTCCTCCACGGTGGCCGCCGTCCGGTGTGGCTGGTGCTGGGGCCGAGTCGAGCGGTCACTCATTCCGACGGTGCCTACCACGGCGTGTCTGACAAATGGGCACCGAGCGGCAATGCGCACGCTCCATCCAACCGCCTTGCCCTCCTAGCACCGGACGGTGATTCTGGGCGGGTGCCAGGACAGGCGAAGAGAAGGCGTCGGCAGGAGGACGCGCGGCAGCAGCTTGCTGATCGCACCGCGCCCGACGCGGGACAGTGGGAAGTGGTCATTGAGACGCGTGACCAGGCGGAGATGCGTACGCGGTTGCGGCGTCTTCGGGAAGCAGGCGTCGATGGGTCAATGATCCGGATCGACACCCTGTGCGGGCGCCTCGCGTTGCCGACCACCTACCGGCTGAGCCGCTTCGTGACGGATCCCGCACGGGGGCCCGAGCACGACGGCCGGTCCCGGGGCGGGCTGACCACCAAGGTCCCTCTCGCCGTCGACGGCTGTGGCCTCCCGCTGTCCCTCGTGCTCACACCCGGCAGCGTCAACGACGCCACCGCCTCGACCAGGACCTCGACAGCATCCGCATCCCGCGCGCCATTACGGGCCGGCCTGACACGACACGGCACGGATGCCGGGCGACAAAGCCCATTCCAGCCAGGCGATACGCCTCCTGCCGCGGCGCCCGGGCACCGCTGCCACGATTCCCGAACGCCGTGACCAGACGGCCAACCGCTGACGACGCGGGAACCACGGCGATCGCCCACCCGCCTTCGATTCGCGCCGTTGATGCGGAGGGATCAGCAGACCAAGGGCGGCCACTATCAATCCGCGACCAGGACCGATCGAGTCCGTCGGCCATCCAGCAGCAAACCCTGGAGGGCGACCTACCAGCGCGACCTGGTCCGCACGGCACCGACTCGGAGGCGACGTAGCCGGGCCGGGGCTCACGCCGGCCGAGTCGGTCCTGGAGTCACGCCGGGTCGGTCTCGCTGTATGCCCACCCCTGCAACTCCGCCGTCGCACCCGCCCGTCCGTAAAGACCCGTAAACGCAGAAAAGCCCCGCACCGAACCCGTAAGGGCTGGTGCGGGGCTAT
>NZ_JBVJLO010000058.1:0-4243 GCF_055584685.1 Streptomyces sp. NPDC102258 | reverse complement strand
CACCTCAACCTCACCGGCGTCACTCGATCAGTGACCACGCTGAAAACGCTCACTGGACGGAAACCGAGTGTCCACCCTGGCATGCCGGGCCGACGCCGGTGACCATCACTCCCTAATAGTTAGAACTACCCGTTACGCAAAGCCCGTTGCAAGGACATCCCATACCCAGCTAACATCTCAGAAGAGCAAGATGAACAAGACTGGGAGGTTCTTTTGAGCGTGATCATCCGTGTCGCTATTCCCGGCGTCACCGTGGAGACCAGGACGGTCGGAGATGACTTGCACATCGACATCAGTCCGGAGGGAGGTGCGACCAGCCCTGCGACGCAGACAGCTCCGGGAGGGCTCTCGCCCATGATTGAGTCCGGCGACCTGAAAGCCGGCGAGGTGCTCTATTGGTCCCGCCCTCGTCTCGGAGTGCGACACAAGGCGACGGTGCTGCCGAACGGCTGGCTGTCGTTCGAAGGGAAGCCCTATCGAACTCCCTCAGGAGCAGCCGTGGCCGCGGCAGGATCCCAGGCTGATGGCTGGACTGCATGGAGGCGGGAGCGTGACGGCGTGATCATCGGCTCCCTTCGCCGAGCGCAATAGGAACGTGAACGAGGTTGGGGCGTGAGGAGACGCCTGGTGTCGCACGCCCCAACCAACTACGGAGTCAATTTCCGCGTCGCGACACGCCCGATGGCTTTCTGCGTCTGGGCTTTTGCGCACCACGCTCTGTGACCGGCCACCAGCTACGTGCATCACCGGGCTCGCTGGACAAGTTCGGATAAGCCTGTATTCGGTGCTCGCTGCTCAGGCCCGACCCGGCACAGCGCAAGCGGCTTGTCGAGATCCGCGACAATCTGATCGCCCGGATCGCCGAGGCCGAGCGGGAAGGATGGCTGGGCGAGGTCGAGGGCCTACAAGTCAGCCTCGCCGGCGCCCAGGGCAAGCTGGACCAGCTCGATGGCGAAGCAGCCCGCCGGTCCTCCGCGGTCAGCCTCGGCATGCCACGCATGGCCGCAGCTCAACCTACCCGGGAGGATGGAACGGCTTCGCTGAGACAATCACAGGATGATCAGCAATGAGATTCGGTTCGACTGCCGGCAACGTGGCGACGGCGGCGCACTCGTGATCGTCCCCCGCATAGACGGAGCAACACTTACCGAGCTGACCGACGGCTTCGAGATCGCGGCCGGGATGCAGCCCGCAGGCGACGCCTACGGTGGCCTGATACCGGAGTTCTTCCGCTTCGGCCCGATGCAGGACCACTTCCTCGGACGGTCTACCAACGCGATGGGGCCAAAGACACCCGTTCTCGGCTGTGAATGCGGCGAGTGGGGATGCTGGCCGCTCATGGCCCGCATCACCGCGACGGCCGACCTCGTGACCTGGGACGCCTTCGAGCAACCGCACCGCAAGACCCGCAACTATGTGGCATTCGGTCCGTTCCAGTTCGACCGTCACCAATACGATGACGCCTTGCGGGCCCTGAGCGCGGTGATCGGCTCCGACAACGACGACACGCGCGCATGAGCGCTACCAGGCACGGCCTGCTGAACTGAGGGATGGGGAAAGCGGTTCATGGAAAGGTTCGAAACAGAGAGTATGGCGCTCATGCCTGGCCAGAAGGTGCGGGCCAAGGTCCTCAGCCATCACCCATGGGGTGTGCTCGTAGAGATCGTTGGTCACGAGAAGGCCGGACTATCGGCCTCGATCGACATGATCCAGCAGTTCTCCCAGACCACGAGCAGCCATGACGAACTACTCGCGCTCTTTCCGCCCATCGGTTCACAGATCGATGCAGTGGTCGAGCAGATCCGCCGCTTTCATCCTCCGGTATCAGTGCGGCTCACCATCCGACCTGCCGACCTTGAGTCGCTGACCTGGAGTTGCGACTTCTGTGGTGAACCGATCACGTTGGATCCAGGTGGAGACGCCCTCGTCCTGGACTCGCGCAGCATCGACGGTCCAGGAAGCCACACCCTCATCTCCCACCGGCACTGCCTGGCCGAGCGAATCCGCCCGGAGAACTCTGGAGAGCGGGCGCGAGCGTTGCAGGTCGGGAAGATGTGCTGAGGTCGTGAGCCGGCACCTACGGGTATGGCTGAGCTCGACAGCTCGTTCTGCGGGAACCAGCCGATAGTTCAGAGAAGCCACCCTCGACTGGATCGAGAACGCCGTCGACACCGGCAAGGTCGACATGGACGACGAGCTCGCCGCCCTTCTCCGAGGCCAGTAGCCATGCCCCGCGCCTCACGGCGCCGGGGCGACGCCGCTCTGCGGCACGCCGACACGGTCAGATTCGTGCTCTTCGAAGCACGCCCGGCCGGACTCCTCTTCCACCAGCTCACCCGCGCCAGCGACCTCACCCCCAGCCAGGCGAGGGCCGGACTGGCCGCCCTCAGGGACGTCATCGCAGACCAGGGATGGCCCCCGCTGATCTGGACCAGATCCGACGGCTACCAGCTCGGAGCCGAACGGGCCGCTCTGGAAGCCTACGAACGAAAGGTGATCAAGGAGAAGCTCACCGAGTTCCGCCGGTTCATCACCGGCACCGTCGCACCCCACGCCGCCGCCCACCCCGGTGACAAGTGGGTCCGCCACATCACCGCCCAGCTCAACTCGATCGAATCCACCCTCGACCTCGTCAACAGCTACTGAGCCCTTTCGCTGCCCGGGGCCCGGCCGAAGGCCGGGCCCCGGGCAGCACCGGTTTGAAGGCCAGCCGCCATGCGCCGACGCCTCTACCCCTCCGACACCACCGACGCCGAATGGGCCCTACTCGAACCCCTGCTGCCCATCCCGGCCTGCGAAACCACCGTCGGCGGCCGGCCCGAGAAACACGACCGGCGCGAGATCGTCGACGCGATCCGCTACGTCGTCGACACCGGCTGCAAATGGCGGTCCCTGCCGACGGACTACCCGCCCTGGCGGACCGTCTGGGAGTTTATGGAACGCTGGGCCGCCCGCGGCGTCATCAATCAGATCCGTGATGTCCTTGCGCAACGAATCCGCCGCGACATGGGCAAAGGCCCCCGCGCGGTCGCCACCGTCATCGACTCCCAGTCCGTCAAAGCCGCCGAAACCGTCGGCCGGGACTCACGCGGCTACGACGCGGGCAAGAAAATCAACGGCCGCAAACGCCACATGGTCGTCGACACCCGCGGCCTGCCCCTGCTCGTCATGGTCACCCCCGCAGACCTCCACGACAGCCACGCGGCCAAGGAAGTCCTCTTCCGCCTCCGCCTCATGCACCCTGAGATCACGATCGTCTGGGCGGACTCCGCCTACGCGGGCAAGCTCGTGACCTGGGCAAAGAAGTCCCTGGGCCTGACGATCAAGACCGTCAGCAGACCCAAGGACTCCTCCGGCTTCGTCATCCTGCCCCGCCGCTGGGTGGTGGAACGGACCTGGTCCTGGATGATGCGGGCCCGCCGGCACGCACGCGACTACGAACGACTCGTCCAGCACTCCGAAACCCTCATCACCTGGGCGGCCATCACCCTCATGACCCGCCGGATCACCAAGGCCCGCAAGCCCCCCGAGCGGTTCTCACCCCTGTTCTGACCAGGCAATCAGACCCCCAACACCCGCTCGCTGATCGTCCCCACCCCACGCCACTGCTTAGGGGTTGCCCGGCGGACCACTGCAGTAGCCGTCGTAATCGTTCCAGCCCGAAGATCGGGCCAGCTTCTGCCAGCTGGGCCAGGCCCGGCCGGTCGCTTGCCGCACAAGCTCTCCCGGCATTGTGAAGGGTGGTGCCTTATGTGGCTTGGACAGCGCCTGGCTCACGATGCTGTCATGGAGGACTGCCGCCGCGTAAAGGCGCGGGAGCAGACGGTGGACCCGATCTGCGTAGCCGTCCGGCAGCGCGTCGGGGCCGCCACCCAGGTCGAAGCCGGCGCCGACGGCGACCAGCGCGATCTCGGGCCGCTTCCGCAGGGCGATCTCCCGGTCCGTGTGTAGCGCGATGGCATCCCACACGACTTCCGCCCGGTCTGCGGAGACTCCCTGTTCAGTCAGGAGACGTACTGCCAAGTCCGCGCCGTCCAGTTCGAAACGCTGGCTTCCATCGCCCTCGGCGCTGAGTCCGCAATCATGCAGAACGCATCCCAGAAACAGCAGTTCGTCGTCGTAGTCGCGCTCCGGCAGCAGGCCCTGCCGCTCCCCGAGAAGGCGTCCGTAGAGGTAGGTACGCAAGCTGTGAGCGTTTTCAGCGTTGCCTCTCCAGAGTGAGGACAGCCTTGGTGATGACGGT
>NZ_JBVJLO010000057.1:0-4543 GCF_055584685.1 Streptomyces sp. NPDC102258 | reverse complement strand
CGTTCGTCCAGGGTGTCGGTGTCACCTGGCCGGCACTCTTCGACGGCACCGGCGCGCGTCTCGTCGACCTGCCCACCTACCCCTTCCAACGCCAGCACTACTGGTACAACGACCCTGCTCGCCGCAAGGGAGACGTGTCCTCCTTCGGCATGGCGGAGGCCGGTCACCCGTTGCTCGACGCCGGTACGGAACTCCCGGAAGGAGGCGAGCACCTCTACACCGCCCGGCTCACCGCTGACTCGCATCCCTGGCTGCTGGAACACACCCTGCTGGGTACGCCGTTGCTGCCAGGTGCGGCCTTCGTCGACCTCGTCCTGTGGGCCGGCGGAGAGCTGGGCTGTGAGCTGGTCGAAGAGCTGACGCTGACCTCGCCGCTGCTGTTGTCCGACAGCGCTGCCGTCCAACTGCGGCTGGTCGTGGGTGCGGCGGACGCCGAGGGGCGTCGTACGATCACCATCCACTCGTGCCCGGACGCGCACCCGGCCACCACGCGCACACCTGCGGCATCGCACGAGACGGACTCGGAGGCGGAGCCCCGCAGGGACGCGGTGGACTGGACGAAGCACGCCCAGGCGACCGTCGCCCCCGCCCCTGCCACCCCGGCTTCCGGTGTGGGCGCGGACGGGAACCTCGGTCTCCCCGCGGCGGAATGGAGCATGGCCTCGACGGAGTCGGACACCTTCCTGGCCGAGGACTTCTACGCGTCCTTCGCCGCTCGTGGTTACGGCTACGGCCCGCTGTTCCAGGGCGTACGGTCAGGCCGCCAGGACGGGAACGACGTCTACGCCGAAGTCGCGCTGGACCAGGGTGCCTTGGCGCCCGGCGAGCGATTCGGCCTGCACCCCGCGCTGCTCGACGCGGCGTTCCAGACGATGCGTCTGGGATCGTTCTTCCCCGACGACGGACAGGCGCGCGTGCCGTACACCTTCCGTGGGATACGCCTGTACGCCCCTGGGGCCGAGCGCCTGCGGGTCCGTGTCTCGCCGGTCGGGGACGATGCCGTACGCGTGGAGTGCGCCGACGAGCAGGGGCGGCTCGTCTGCGAGATCGACGCCCTCGTCGTGAGCCCGGTCTCCCCGGACCAGTTGCGGCCTGCCGGACAGGACGCGACCCAGGGCATGCTGCACCGGCTCGAGTGGCCCGTACTGCCCTCGCCGGCCGGCAGCACCACGGCCACGACCACCTTCCGCTGGATCGTGGTCGGAGACGAGGACGACGGCCTCGCGCTCGCGGAAGGGCTGTCCGGCGCCGGCATGCGGACCGAGCGTCACCGGAACCTGGCCGACGCGCTGACGGCCATGCGGACCCCGGCGGACACGGCAGGGTCCCCTGCTGCCACCGACACGACCTCCCTCGTAGCCGTCCCCGTCGCGCAGTCGCCCACCATGGATGCCGTCGCGGTGCGTCACGCCGTCCACCAGGCCCTGGAGCTGGTACAGGGCTGGCTGTCCGCCGACGAAGCGGCAGGAGAGGGCGGGGGTGCGGAAGCGGACGGGTGCTTGGTGCTGATCACGAGCGGCGCGGTGTCCACGGGCGACGCGGACCCGTTGCGGGACCCGGTGGCTTCGGCCGTCTGGGGTCTGTTCAGGTCTGCGCAGTCGGAGCAGCCGGACCGCTTCGTACTCGTGGACGTCGACGAGGGTGCCGTGGACGGGGCGGCCCTGTCAGCCGCGATCGCGTCCGGCGAACCGCAACTCGCGCTGCGCGACGGGAACGTGCACGTGCCCAGGCTGGCGACCCTGTCCGCGCGGGATTCGCAGATGCTGCTGCCGCCCGCCGGCACTCGGGCCTGGCATCTGGTCGGCGCCAGTACCGGAACCCTTTCGGACCTCGCGCTTGTGCCGGCGCAGGCCGACACCGTTCCGCTCGCACCGGGGCAGGTGCGGATCGCGGTGCGGGCGGCCGGCCTCAACTTCCGGGACACGCTCATCGCGCTCGACATGTATCCGGGGGAGGGCGTGATGGGCGCCGAGGGCGCCGGAGTGATCACCGAGGTCGGCCCGGACGTGGCGGGCCTCGCCGTCGGGGACCGGGTACTGGGCATGTGGACCGACGGGTTCGGGCCGTACGCCGTGGCCGACCACCGCATGGTGGCCCCGATGCCGCGCGACTGGTCCTACACGGAGGCTGCCTCGGTACCCGCCGTCTTCCTCAGTGCCTACTACGGACTCAAGCACCTGGCCGGTCTGCGTGCCGGCCAGTCGGTGCTGGTGCACGCGGCCGCGGGTGGCGTGGGCATGGCTGCCGTCCAACTGGCCCGGTATTTCGGGGCCGAGGTCTTCGGCACGGCCAGCCCGGCCAAGTGGGACGTACTGCGGGCGCAGGGCCTGGACGACCGGCACATCGCCAGTTCCCGGACGCTGGACTTCGCAGCCCGGTTCCTCGACGCGACCGGCGGGCGCGGTGTGGACGTCGTCCTGAACTCGCTCGCGGGCGACTTCGTCGACGCCTCCTTGCGACTGCTGCCGCGCGGAGGGAAGTTCGTGGAACTGGGCAAGGCGGACGTACGCGATGCCGCGCAGGTGGCCGCCGACCGTCCGGGAACCGGCTACCAGGCCTTCGAGCTGATGGAGGCCGGACCGGAGCTGATCGGCCGCATGCTCACCGAACTGCTGGAACTGTTCGAGTCCGGGGCGTTGTGCCTGTTGCCCGTCACACCGTACGACGTCCGGCGGGCACCCGATGCCTTCCGTACGCTCAGCCAGGCCGGACACGTGGGCAAGCTCGTACTGACGATGCCGCCGGCCTTCGATCCGCACGGCACGGTACTGATCACCGGCGGCACCGGAAACCTGGGCGGAACGCTCGCCCGGCACCTCGTGACCGAACACGGAGTGCGCCACCTGCTCCTGGCCGGGCGGCGGGGAGCCGAGGCCGAGGGCGCCGCTGAACTCGTGCGGGAACTGAACGACCTGGGCGCCTCCGTGACCGTCGCCGCCTGCGATGTCGCTGACCGTGCGGCGCTCCGGAACCTCCTCGGCAGCGTACCGCCGGAACATCGGCTCACCGGCGTCGTCCACGCGGCGGGCGTACTCGACGACGGCGTCGTCACCTCATTGACCCCGGACAGGATCGACGGCGTCCTGCGACCCAAGGTGGATGCCGCACTCAACCTCCACGAAGCGGCCCTCGATCCCGAGCTCGGCCTCGACCTGTCGGTGTTCGTCCTGTTCTCCTCCGTCGCGGCCCTGCTCGGCGGTGCGGGCCAGGGCAGCTACGCCGCCGCCAACGGCTTCCTGGACGGACTCGCCCAGTACCGGCGTGGCCGCTCACAGCCCGCGCTCTCGCTCGGCTGGGGTCTGGCCGGGAACGGACGGATGACGTCCCACCTGGACGCTCAAGCCCTGCTCCGGCGCATGGCCAGGGGTGGTGTCCTGCCGCTGTCCCCAGCGGAGAGCATGGCACTGTTCGACGCGGCCCAGGGCTTCGACGACGCGCTCCAGGTGCCGGTGCGCTTCCACACCGCCGCTCTGAACACCGGTGGGAACGTCCCGCCGATCTTCCGCGCGCTGGTCCAGGGCGGGGCGGGGAATGCCGCGGTCCGCCGCGGGAACGCCGGGCCGTCGTCCTCGGGTGCTCCCGTCGGAGGCGACCCGGCGAACCTCGCCGACCGGCTGTCCGGACTGACCGAGGACGAACAGCGGGCGCTGCTCCTCGACACCGTACGCACGCACGCGGCCCTCGTCCTCGGCCACACCGGCGCGGACGGCATTCAGGCCGACCGGGCGTTCAAGGACCTGGGCTTCGATTCGCTGACGGCGGTCGAGATGCGCAACCGGCTCGCCGCCGCCACGGGGCTGCACCTCGCCGCGACGCTGGTCTTCGACCACCCCGCTCCGGCGGACCTCGCCGAGCACCTCCGCTCGCGGCTGGTTCCCGAGGAGTCGAACGTACCGCCGCTCCTCGCCGAGCTCGACCGACTCGAAGCAGCGTTCAAGGAGCTGACCGCCGCCGACCTCGGCTCGGTCGCCCCCGACGACATCGCCCGCGACGAGATCGCCGTACGTCTCGCCGCCCTCGGTTCTCTGTGGGACGGACTCCACGGCAGTGGCAGGGCGCAGAAGCAGGGCCACTCGATCGTCGAAGACATCGACTCCGCCGACGACGACGAGATCTTCGCCTTCCTCGACGAGAGCTTCGGCGACTCCTGACCGCAGGCACCACCCACCGCACGGACACGACTCAGCTGACTGGTGATGAGAGATGGCGACCGAACACGAGCAGAGGCTCCGCGACTACCTCAAGCGGGCCACCACGGAACTCCACAAGGCCACGGAACGGCTGAAGGACCTGGAACACCGCGCTCACGAGCAGATTGCGATCGTGGGGATGGGGTGCCGGTTCCCGGGCGGCGCGTCTTCGCCGGAGGAGTTGTGGGATCTGGTGGCGTCGGAGGAGGACGCTGTCTCTCCCTTCCCGGTGGACCGGGGCTGGGACGTGGCGGGCCTGTACGACCCGGATCCGGACGCGGCGGGGCGCGCCTACGTCCGTGAGGGTGGGTTCCTCCATGGGGCGGGGGAGTTCGACGCGGGGTTCTTCGGTA
>NZ_JBVJLO010000056.1:0-4642 GCF_055584685.1 Streptomyces sp. NPDC102258 | reverse complement strand
ACCCCGCGAAGAGAGCGGAACCCAGCAGTTGATCACGACATCACACAGGCCCTAGCAGCGGCTGGCCCGCCTGACGTCCGGACGAATGCGGGTTCGGGTCACTCGGTCAACAGCAGCCTGGCGCGGACGGCGGCCAGATCGTCCGCGCTGAGGCCGGCCGTGAGCAGGCAGGAGTCGGGGTCGAACGAGGTGAGGGTGGCCATGAGCGCTTCGCGCGCGGTGATTCCCTCGCGGGCAAGGATTCGGTCGATGACCACCTGCTCGTCCGCCAGGCCAAGGTGGGCCCACAGCGCTGCGAGCCGGGAGCCGCTGAGCTCGTAGTCGGCGGCGATGTCGTCGGGCGTGACGCCGACGAGCGTGAGTAGCAGAAGAGCGACCAGCCCAGTGCGGTCCCGGCCCGCACCGCAGTGAACGAGGACGCCGCCGGGCTGGGCACGGGCAACAGCACTGACGGCGGCGGCCGCCGCGTGCGGGCGGAATTCGAGGTGGGGCCGGAAGAACAGCGGGGTCCCGTCCAGGTGGCCCCACTCGTCCCACCAGTCCTTTCCCACAAGCGCGTCGAGCGGAACCCGCGCGAAATCGATCCCCTCGGGTTTCGGCAGCGAGGACTTAACCTCCTCCTCGTTGCGCAGGTCGATGATGGTGCGGATGCCATACGCCTGCAGGGCGGCCCAGCCGTCGGCGGTCAGACCGTCGATACTGTCGGAGCGGACCACAGCGCCCCGACGTGTCTCACCTCCATCAGCAGTGCGTATCCCTCCGAGGTCTCGGACGTTGAAGCTGCCTTGCCATAGCAGATCGCGATCGCAAACATCCATGCCCGGCACGTCCGCCAGGTGATGATCCTGAGCACTGGTCACGCGGTTCCCTCCTCGTGCCGGACGCGTTGCCCGGCCTTACCGATGCTGAGCCTTCCCCCCAGGTGAAGGTCAACCAGCGGCGGGTCGTCAGGATCACCCTTTGTGCGAGGAGTTATCAGTGCTCGGTGTCGGAGGGCGGTGGCGACGCGGGGTGAGATGGCGACCCATCCGTGGCTGGAGCGGGTCTTTGGTGTGGTGATGACGAGGTGGTTGTCGATGGCGGAGAGGGTGCAACGCCCGTAGAGGACGCCTTCGGTCAGGTGGACATCGTTCCAGTGGAGGCCGAGGGCTTCGCCCTTGCGCATGCCGGTGCCGATGAGGAACTCGAACAGGTCGGCCGCCATCTCGGCGTCGGCCTGGTGGCAGTAGACCAGGAAGCGGGCGGCCTCCTGCGCTGTCCAGATGCGTCACTCCGGCGTCGGCGGGCGGCGCAGGACGGGTGGGCTGGCTGGGTCGTGTGGGAGGCGGTGTTGGCGGACGGCGTCGCCGAGGGCGCTGGAGAGGGTGGCCAGACACCGGTAGAGGGTGGTGCGGCCCCGGCCGGCGGCGAGCTGGCAGGTGACGTACGCGGAAATGTGGCGGTGGGCGAGCTGGTCGAGCCTGACGGTGCCGAGGCCGGGTTGAGGTCGTTGCGGACGTAGTCGCGGTAGCGCGGGTTCGTCGAGCACGCGCTGTCCCTCTACCTCCCCGATAGCGCTGCCGATGACGTCGACGAGGCGGCCGACGCGGGAACGCTCGGCCGGTCGGTGTTCAGCCGCCGGATCGAGCGGAAGATCACGGCCGTCGACCGGACCACGGCCCGCGGCACCGGCCGCCGCCTGGTGTGGTTTCTCCGCGAGGTTCACGGCTACCTGCGCGACCCAGACAAGGGCGAACAGGTCCGCGCCGCGGTCCGTGAAACGATCACCGCCACGCACCCGCAGATCCTGATCGCACACTCGCTCGGCAGTGTGATCGCCTACGACATGATCCAACGTGGCGAGATCCCCCTCGCGAAGGACGGCGGCGTGCGGGCGTTCATCACCTGCGGCTCACCACTGGGCTGGCTGGTCGTCCGGGACGGGATCGCTGCAGCCGACTCCCTGCTCACCGTGCCCGCCGGGACCGTGTGGACGAATGCCTACTGAGCTTTTCGGGTCGTCATCGGGTAGTGACGGTTCATGATCCCTGCGGTATGCCGGTGAGGTGAGGTATCCAGAGGGTGGGGGCCTGACCGCTGAGCGTCGGGCGTTTCGTGAGGGGATCCGGCTTCAGGCCGGCAAAAGGTTCGCGGCGGGCGAGAAGACCGCGGTCATCGCGAGAGAGCTGCGGGTGAGTGTCCGGTCGGTGGAACGCTGGCGTCGTGCCTGGCGTGAGGGCGGCTTGGAGGCCCTGCGCTCGGCAGGTCCGGCGAACGCCCCGACCGTCACCGATGAACAGTTCGCCGTGCTCGAGGGTGAACTCGGCAAGGGCCCGTCGGCGCACGGCTTCGAAGATGAACGCTGGACCCTGGCCCGGGTCCAGACGATGATCCGCTGGCATCTTCGGGTGAGCCTGTCGGTGGCGACGGTGTGGCGACTGCTCAAACGGCACGGCTGGTCCTGGCAGGCGCCCGCGCGCAGAGCCCTCGAGCGTGACGAGCAGGCAGTAGAGCTCTGGAAGAAGGAGGTGTGGCCGCAGGTAAAAGCCTCGCGGCGGCGTCCGGGGCCTGGATCGTCTTCGAGGACGAAGCCGGCTTCTCGATGACTCCGCCCCGTGCCCGTACCTGGGGCCGGCGCGGGCAGACCCCCGTCATCCGCGTCCGTGGCAGGTCCCGCCGCCGGACCTCTGTCGCGGCGTTGTGCTGCTACAAATCCAGCGAGAAGAGCCGCCTCATCCACCGCCCCCGCACACATCTCCTCCTCAAAGGCGCACGCAAGAGCTTCTCCTGGAAGGACTACCGTGACCTGCTGGTGCGGGCACACATCCAACTCGGCGGCCCGATTGTGGTGGTCTGGGATAATCTCAACACCCATCTGGCCACCGGGCTGAAACGGTACGAGGCCGAGCACGACTGGCTCACCACCGTCCGCCTCCCGCCCTATGCACCCGACTTGAACCCCGTCGAGGCCGTCTGGTCGCTCATACGACGAGCGATGGCCAACACCCCCTTCGGCACACCCGACGACCTCGACCGCACACTCCGCCGCGAGTTGCGCAGAATCCAGCTCCGCCCCCACCTGGTCGACGGCTGCCTCACCGCCACAGGTCTGGCTATCAACCCACCGACGCCACCTGAAAACCTCAGTACTCCCGCTGGGACGTCGTCGCGCGCGGCACAGGCCTCAGCCACATTGCCGCCGGAGTCAAGGACGTACGCATCAGCACGGGCAACTACCTCTCCCCCCACGGCATCCGTGAATACCTGACCAAGAGGTCCGTCGCCGATGCCGTCACCGCCGGACCCTGAGACGGCACACATGGCACCTCTCACCACCGGCGCCCCGCTCTCACCTTGGGTGCCTTTTGGCGTGATACGGACAACGGATCGCCTGCGCTGTCCCTTAGGAGGAGATCCAAGACCACGGAGTGCTCTTGGAAGATGACCCGTTGGGTCTGGCTGCCGACTGCCTTGCCCGGCCCCCCGGTTCCCGGCCGCTCAGCGGCTGGGAACCGGGGTTCTGCTTACCCGGGCGGGCTGGGCCCGACCTGCCCGGGCAGCAGGACCAGCTGGGATGGAGGGTCCCGCCTGTTGTGGCCTACCGCCAGGGTGCCTGGGCGCGCTGAGCCTGTCGTTGTGCGGAGATGGCGTCTGCGCGTGCCATGGACAGGAGGTGGGGGAGCCGTCCGGCTGCTTTGGTGGTCCACCAGCAGTGGGCCTCGGGCGAGAACGCGGTCTTGGGGACGTTGTCGATGGCCTCTTGGTAGACGGCTGGTGAGTCGTGCCACTCGGTGTCGCCGATCACCCGCAGGGAGCGGCGCAAGAGACCGTCGAGGAGGGTGAAGAGGCGGGGGAGGGCGGTCAGGTGGTGTCGGCTGCGGCCGGCGTGGCGGACACCGCCTGGATGTTGGGCCCAGAGGAGGTATTGGGCGGGCCAGGGCAGGTCGATCGCTTCGCGCCCGTCGTAGGCCACGACCAGGGGCTCGGCCATGGAAGCGGCGATGCCGGTCACCATTCCTCGCCCCGTGTTGTGCAGTTGATCGACCAGTCTGGTCACCCACGGCTCATCCTGAAGATCGCGCTTGATTTCGCGCTCTAAGGCGTCGTGGGCGCGTGCCCATCGTGCCGCGACAGGCGAGGAGCGGTTGTGCTGCTCGGCAGGGGCGAGATGCATGAGGGCCTTGAGCCACCGCTCGCACCATCGGTCGAATCCGTACTGGTAGTCGTAGCGTGCCGTGCCCGACGAGGCGTCTTTCAGCTCTTGTGCAACCAGGGCTTCTTCGCAGATCTCTTCCCAGGTCTCTTGCCAGGGGAGCCGGAACTTCCCAGGCGTGTCAACGGCCACTCAGTTCTCCCCGGAGGCGGCCAGTAATTCTCCCCACTGGCGGCCAGTGAATCTTCCCCAACCGCGGCCAGATCTCCCCGCTGTTGGTCGGTTGGGTCAGCGCAGGGGGATCACCCCCTGGCCGCTGGTGGCCTGGTTGAGTCGGAACGAGTCACCCTGGGTGACCACGACGTGAGCGTGGTGGAGGAGCCGGTCGACGGTCGCGGTGGCCAGGGTTTTGGGCATGATCTCGTCGAAACCCGACGGGTGGAGGTTGCTCGAGGCGGCCAGGGCCCGTCGTTCGTAGGCTGCGTCGACCAGACGGTAGAAGCCCTCGGC
>NZ_JBVJLO010000055.1:0-7279 GCF_055584685.1 Streptomyces sp. NPDC102258 | reverse complement strand
GATCGAGACTCCCGTTCGACACACACCCCTCAAGATCGGAACGACAACAGCTACTCAGTCGAGTCCCGCCGGACTTCCAGGCACATGCCGGAGTTGATGTTGACCCATGGGCGCGGGCCCGGCTGCACCGGCCGCTGTGGAGTGGGGTGTTTCTCTTCGGGCGGGGCTGCACTGGTACCGGGGGCAGGCGCGTGAGGGGTCGGAGCGGGGGAAGCGGCCTGGCTCGGATCACGCGTTTCGCTGACGCCCGAGCTGGGCGGCGTAGTGCTGCCCGAGGGCGAAGGGATAGGCGTGGAGGAAGCCGTGGCGGTGGCTGTGGCGGTGGCGGAGAGGCTGTGTGGCACCGGAGCCTGTGCGGGCGGGGGTGTGGCTTGGGCGTGGGGGGCCGGGCGCAGGTAGAGCATCGTGGCCGCTGTGGCGCTGGTTGCGGCCACGACCGTGGCGAGCGCGGCGAGGGCCGTACCCAGTCGGCGTGGACGGCGTCTGGCGGGCCTGGCATCGACAGAGCCGCTGGTCAGGTAATTGTCCGCCCGGCCCAGGACCTCTCCGCGGACAACGGGCGATGCCATCGGCTCCCCCCTGACCTGTCCCCATAAAGTGGCGACTTGCCGGTGGGCCTCTTCGACGTCACGGTGGACCCGGGCGACCTGGGCCTGTACGTCAGCGGCTCCTACTGCCGGCAGGTTGGCGGTAGCGGTGTCCTGGGGACTGGCTGCGGTGGTGTTCTCCTGCGGGGTCTGTTCCTCGAAGGCCTGAACGTACTGGTGGTGGGCAGCGGCCTGCGCCTGCTGGGCCGCTTTCTGGATCTGCTGAAGGCGGTCGAGGTGCACCTGCGCCTGTTCGAGGTGCTGCCCGGCGATCAGCCTGGCCGGACTGGTGGTGCCGGCCGGGCCGGCCTGCGGACTTGAGGCGTCGCCGGGGGCATGTACGGGGTCTGGGTGCGCGGGTGAGGTGTTCTGCAGTGCGGCGGCGATCTGCAGAAGGGCCTGGGTGAGGCGTTCGGCGTGTGCGAGGTCCTCCTCTGCCTGCCGCTGGGCCCGGGCTGCCGCCGCGGCGGGCGCGGGCCGCTGCACCTGCTCTGCCTCGAGGGCGGCAGCGTGGAGGCGGCGGGCTCTGGCCAGAAGTTCGGCCCGGCCGCGGGAATCGTGTACCCGGTCCAGGACGGCCCGCTCCAGCAGATGCCAGGGGAGGATCTTGCTGCCTGAGCGGTACTCGCCCCAGCTGGTCTTGCTGATGCGGTAGCGCTCGGCGAGTTCCCGGACCGTGGAGTTGCGGGTCAGGTCGCGCAGGAATGCCGCCATCTCGTTCGCCTGCTCGGTCTTCCCCTTGAAGCCGCCTTGCGGACGGCCGGCCTTCGCCACCCTGGTACTCCCCCGAGAGTTGTCCGCGTTGTCCGCCACCTGCAAGCCCTGGAGCTGCGACGGCGCACTTTCATCGTTGATGGACAATCAGACCAGGTCACACCGTGGGTCTCCAGCACTTACCAGACAAACCCTGGAGCATCCCGTGACCCGACCTCTCTCAAGGAACCGCGATGGTTCCCCGCACCCCGTCAGCCGAACCGCGATCGTGCTGCGCCGCCTGGGCGTACTGCTGGCCGGCGGCCTCGCCGTCACCGTCATCGCCGTGCTGCCCGCCCATGCCGCCAGCACCCAGTCCGAGAGCGCCCCGGTTACCTCCACCGGTACCCTCGGGGCCGGCGCCGCTGCGGGAGAGAGCGTCACCCGTGAGCAGGTGATCAAGCGGGCACAGGCCTGGGTCGAGGCTGCGGTCCCCTACCGCGCGAACGGACTGAGGTCCCCCTTCAGCTGGTGGGCCGACGAGGCCACCGGTGGCCATTACCGCCAGGACTGCTCGGGATTCGTCTCGATGGCCTGGCAGCTGAAGTCCAGCCTGAGCACCCACTCCCTGCCGTTCGTCGCCGACCGGATCGACGTCGCGGACCTCAAGCCAGGGGACGTCCTCAACTCCAGCGAGCACGCGTTGGTTTTCGGCGGCTGGACTGATCACGCCAAGGGCACCTTCACGTTCTATCAGCAGAGCAGCCGCTCCCGCCCCACCAACAAGGCCGAGGGCAGCATCCACTCCCCCACCCTCGCCGGGCACCCCACCCTCCTACACCGCACTGCGTTACAAGAACATCACCGATTCCCCCAGCCCTGCCGCGGCCGCTCCGGCTGAGAAGGCCGGACAGACCCCCGGCCCCGCCCGCTCCGAACACGGGCCCATCGCCTCGGCTCCAGTCCCCAGCGACGGCCGGACCCCCAACCCGCGCAGGACGTGGGTGAACGCGGTGTCCAGGAAGTGCCTGGAGATCCGCGGTGACACCACCGCCGACGGCGACCTCGCCAGCCAGTGGGAGTGCAACAAGTCCGCCACCCAGCAGTGGACCAGCTCCAAGCCCGGCGGGAGCGGCGTTCTCACCAACGCCAACTCCGGGCTGTGCCTGGAAGTGAGGGCCGACGCCCTCCACAACGGCGCCAACGCCAACCAGTGGGCCTGCAACGGCTCCGCCACCCAGAACTGGCGCCAGCAGCCTGCCAAGGGCGGCGGCTGGAACCTCGTCAACGCCAACTCCGGCAAGTGCCTGGAGATCAGCGCGAAGACCCCCGGCAACGGAGCCGTGGCCTACCAGCGCGACTGCGACGGCTCACCCGCCCAGACCTGGCTCTGACCCCGCCCCACGGCACCAGTCAGGTGCCAGCCGGCACCAGCAGCACCTCCAGGCAACACAACACAGCCCCCTGCCCAAGGAGCATTCTGTGGCCAAGCTTTTGTCCCGAAACCGCGCCCGGACCCGACCGGGTGCCCGGCCCACGCTCGTCAGGCGGATCAGCATCCTGGTCGTCGGCGCCCTGACCGCAGGGCTGATCTCCACCGCCCCCGCAGCGGCCGCCGATACCCCCGCAGCACCGGCCGCACCCGTATCTCTGGGGTCCGTGGCTGCCACCGGCGACGATCAGCTGTTCGCACTGGCCGCCGACCAGAGCGCCGTCTACCGCTGGAGCGGGCACGGCACCGACTGGGTCAAGGTCGGTGGACCGGCGGACAAGCTCTACGCCGGCGGCGCTGGCCTCTTCGCCACCAACCGCGACACCGGCAAGATCTACAAGTACGGCGGCGCACCCGAGCAGTGGGCCGAGACCGGCAACCCCGGCGCCGAGTTCGCCGTCACCGGCGACCACCTCTACGGCCTGAGCCCCGAACGCGACGCCGTCTACGAATGGACCAGCACCGGCACCGGCACCGAGTGGACCAAAATCGGCGGACCGGCGGACAAGCTCTACGCCGGCGGCGCAGGCCTCTTCGCCACCAGTGGCGACCAGAAGATCCACCACTACAACGGGCAGCCCGAACAATGGGCACAGGCCGGCGAACCGGGCAAGTCCTTCACCGTCAGCAGCACCCACCTCTACGGGCTCGCACCCGACGGCAACAGCGTCCGCCAATGGAGCGGCCAGGGCACTGACTCGACCGACCTCGGCGCACCTTCGGCTCCCGTCTCGCCCCCGTCACCACTGCAGCCGACGGAGCAGGCACCGCCCCCCACCGCTCCTGACCCTGTGAATGAGACCCCGGCCGCAGATCAGGACAGGCGGGAAGAGGAGGAGGAGTCCGAGCCGGTCGGAGCCGGTGATGCAGCCCTCTCCATGGCCGTCACCGCCAAGGACGACCTCTACACCCTGACCCCCGACCACAGTGCGCTGTGGCGCCGCCGCGGCAGCCAGTGGGAGCAGATCAGCGGCCCCGCCGGCGCTGTGTACGCAGGACGCGCGGGAGTGTTCATCACCCGCCCCGACACAAACACGCAGCTCAGCAAGTACAACGAGGAGACCGGGGCCTGGGGGCCGATCATCGAGGCGGGCGGCAGCTTTGCCGTCACCGGTGACCACCTCTACCAACTTGTCTCCGGCGCCATAGTGCAGTGGGACGGCGAGGACTGGACCGTGATCGGCGGCCCGGCGAAGAACATCTACGCCGGCGGAGCCGGCCTCTTCGCCACGAACCCCGTCACCGGCAACATCTACAAATACGACGGCAAGCCCAACCACTGGACCGAGATCGGCGGCCCCGGCGCCACGTTCGCCTCAGGCCACGACCATCTCTACGCCATCTCCCCGGACCACTTGGCCGTCTACGAATGGAGCGGCCACGGCACCAAGTGGAGCCGGATCGGCGGGCCGGCCCAGAACATCTACGCCGGCGGAGCAGGCCTCTTCGCCACCGACCGCGCGACCGGCAACATCTCCCGGTACGACGGCACCCCCGACCAATGGACCGAGATCGGCGGCCCCGGCGCCACCTTCGCCGTCAGCGACACCCATCTCTACGGCCTCTCCCCCGACCGCAGCGCCGTCTACCAATGGACCGGCAAGGGCACCAACTGGACTCTCGCAAGCGATCCCGAAGACTAAGAGGGTGCAAGGGGCCCCGAGCTGCCGGGCGGTGCCGCCGCCCCTCCTGCTGGCACTCCCAGCCCGGCCCAAACAGCGAAGTACTGGAACCCCAGCATCAAGTGCAAGGCGACGAATCCTGAATTCGGGGTCATCCCGACCCGAATCGGCAACAGCGACCTCGGGTGGAAGCACTTCACCACGAGGCACAATATTCGGACCTGCAAACCCATCGAAGCGGCCCTTCGAGGCAAGGTCGACAGCAAGGACGGCGCTCGCCACACATACCTCGGCTATGTGGTCACCGGTAGGAAAAGTGTACAGATCGTCGTGATCGTCCAGTATGGCTCCCGGACCCTTGACCGGGCCTACGGTGTCGATCCCGGCGAGAAGATCGGCGTGATCACCGCGTTTTGCAAGAACCAGCCCCGTGACAGGTGCCCTGACTGGGTCAACGAAATAACCTAGCCGCCGTTCGATGTCGCAGCCGTTCGACATGGTGGGCCTACCAGTTGGTGCCTGTGCGATTGCCGAGGCCGCCGGTGCCGTTGCCGGAATGAGGGTAGAAGGATCCCGCTCTGCCGGCGCGGCCCCTGCCCCCTCGGGCGGGACGACATGGCGGCGGACACCATCGGGCTCCACGTGATGCCCATGTTCCGCGACCTCGACAGGACCTGGCTCAACGGCGATCGGATCTCTGGATAATCGGTCCGGCCGCCGTCCGGTCCGGCGCAATGCCGGACAGCTCGCGGACGGCAGGTCCGCGGAGCGTGGATGCGTGTGTACGACAGTGCCGCCGTCGCACAGTCAGCACAGCGGAACGGATGAGACCGCGCTCGTCCCCGACGTCCTGCGTCCGCGATGAGACGGCCCGTAACCGAAGGCCTGGGCAAGCCACCCTCACGGCGGCTTGCCCAGGCCCCTACGGCTTGCCCGCTCCATCTCCGGCTCGGGCTCCCGCCGGCTCACCGAGGAGCAGCAGCACCGCCGGCTTCACGGCTTCGGATCTCGCCGCCACTGCCCGTCGCCTCACCTCCGGCCTCCACCACGAGCCACCCGGACGCGGTCCCGAGTTACGGGGCCGATCCGTCACGGACGAGAAGTACGTGCCGAACGCCCGGTTCCGACGGTGCGCCGAGCCGCGGGGCACACGCTGCCACGCCACAGCTTCCCTGCGACAGCGGACCTTGTCCGTTGGCCATCGCCGTACCGCCCTGTTCCCGGGTTGAGCCGTACCTGACAGTCTGTGAGTAACGGCTCCCGTAACGGCCCACGCCATGCGTTCTCACCCCAACTGATGCACTGGAAGGGTCCGAAATGCAGGCTTCAGAGTTATCCGCTGCAGCGGTCAGGGTACTGATCGAAGGCACCTCGGCCCCGGCGGAGCAGACTGCAGCGGTTCGCGCACTGATATGGGGCCAGCTCGGAAGGAGCGCTCTGGGGGCTTCTGCCCTCGCCCGCCTGCATGACCAGCCCGGTGAGGGATCAGCGGGCATCGTCGGTTCCGTGATCGCCGATGAATTGCGGACAAACCCCAAGTTCGCCGAACGGCTGCGGGCAGCCCTTGAGCCGCTCCCCGCCCCCACGACACACAACCCCTCCTACGACATCACCGCAGGCCCGCCACCGCCGGCCATGCCCCCCAGGCCCCCCACCGCTCCCCCGCCCCCGCCCCCGCTCCCGGCCACCCCGGAACCGGCAGAGGTGAGGAAAGTGTGGCTTCTAGGGCTCCCGCAGGCTCTCCTGGGCTACACCATCCTCTTTCTCCTGCGGGGGGCCGGACCGGCTGGCAGTCTCCTGTTCCTGCTCATCTCCAGTGCCCTGGCCGCTTACGGACTCTGGTGCGGCATCCGCCTCCTGCGCCGTGCACGCAGCCCACTGCTCATCATCGGAACAGTGGTTACCGGCCTTCTCCTGCTGAGACTGGTTCTCCTTCTACTGACCTTCGCGCTGGTGCGCGCCTGACTGCTCGTCACTCTGGAGGGGTTTATGAATACGTCCGTCTCCGAGGTGCAGGGGTTGCGCTCGCCGCCTGCCTCCTTGCTCTCATCTCGACGTGCAGTGAGGCGACGAGCAGCGGTGGCGGGGTGCCCGGGCCGCCACCGAAGGCCCTGACCGCCCAGGGCCTCCGGCTCGCCTCGCTCAGCCGAGTGGATCTCCCCAACGACTACGAACTCACAGGCGTAGGGCGTGCGATGGAACGGGCAGGCAAAGCAGCGAAGGCGGACGTGCCGAGCTGCCAGCCCATCGCCGACATCTACAGCACGCATCCCCAGGTCGCCCGACGGGCCAGGACAGGACAGGAGATGTACGACTTCGGCAGCCACCGCGAGGACTGATATCACATCTACCTCGACGCTTACGACTCGGGCGGACAAGCGCATGAGGTACTCAGCGGTTTAAGGACCGCAGTGGACAAGTGTCCCAACCTCAAAATGGACGATGGATGGGAGCTGGGTGCAGTCAGCAAGCTTCTCGCCCCGGCCGTGGGCGATGAGGCACTGGCATTGAGCACGGGCGACGCCACGGCGCTCACCACGGTGCGAATGGGCACCATACAGAGGAAGAGGGTGGATTGGTGCATCGAAGAATGAAGAGCGTGGCCGCCGTAATGCTGGTCTGTGTGCTGGGAGGCTGCGGAGGAGGCGGGGGTCCAAAGGTTGACAACGAGCATGACCCTCGTCCCCCGTCGAGCGACGCAAGCGTGCCAACGGCCGTGCCCCGGCTCGCGGTGCCCGCTGTGTTCGACGGAACCAAAGGCTGGACTCAGCCGGCACAAAGGGGAAGCACCATAGCTCTTGCCCCCATAGCCCGTGTGGTCGTCACGGTAACTGAGCGTTTTCAGCGTTGCCTCTCCAGAGTGAGGACAGCCTTGGTGATGACGG
>NZ_JBVJLO010000054.1:0-7464 GCF_055584685.1 Streptomyces sp. NPDC102258 | reverse complement strand
ACACCCCAGGCACTCACTGTCTCTCACACCACTGTCCCCAAACCGAGAGATCGCACCGCGCGGTGCGGGTGCGGCGTAGCTCGTCGAGTTGCTCGGGCGTGGCGGCGTCGGCGAGGTGGGCGGTGCCGAGGTGGCGGCCGGCCGGGTCGCAGACCTCGATCTCGTGGTCGTGGTGGGGCATGTGCCGGATCCTGACGGGGCGGCCTGCCTGGCCGGCCATCCACGCGCCGAGGTAGTCCCGGCCGCGCCAGCGGACCCCGTGGCTGCTCAGTTTCCGGACCCGGCCGTCGTCCTCCAGCATCAGCCCCCACAAGGCGGCCTCGGGGATGTCCGAGAGAGGTGTGGGGTCGGCCTGCCAGGCCTCGACGGGGGTCCGGCCGTTCAGGCCGGCTGGGCGGTGCTCGGTGTTCCACCACCGTGCCCAGTCGAGGACCTCGGCAGTGAACTCGACGAAGGTCAGCGGCACCGGCTCGTCAGGGTCGCGCTTCTTCTTGGCGGGCCGGGGCTTGGGAGTGAGGGTGTAGCCGGGCAGGACCGCGAAGAGCATGCGGTCCGCACTCCGGTTGAGGTTCTCCACCGTGCCCTTCAGGTGGGGGCTGTAGGCAGGGAGATCCTCGCGCTTGGTGTCCAGGTCGGTGAGGGCGCCCAGGACTGTCTTGGACAGGAAGTCCCGGCCGCGATCGACCCGCACGTGCTCAGGGATGCCCCCTGCAGGCCCGTAGGGGCCCGTGCGCAGCACGGCCGCGCGCAGGGCCGCCAGGATTGAGGCGCGGGACGGATGGCCGGGGGTGACCGCGGTGCCGGTGATGGTCTTCGTCGCGACGTCGATGAACCATGTCACCCACGGGCGCACCAGCTCTCCGTCCGCGTCGACCACGAGCGGCGCCTGGACATGGTCCGCCTCCCAGGTCTGGTTCCGCCACTGCAACGGGCGGCGCCCTTACACATCGTGGGCCCGGGCCGCCTCCGGCCCGCGGGCCAGACCCGCGCGCTCGCCCGCGGTCAGGTCACGGCGCACCGCACGCAGAAACGTCGACAACGACGGCACCGGATCCAACACCGGCACCGCCTCCATCGGCGCACCAGCCGGAACCACGGTGACCGGCTCGCCGGCCGCCGTCTTGGCGCGGGCCACCAGCTGCCGGTGGACCGCGGACGCGTTGCCCCGCCAGTACGCCAGCAGCACCCGTACCTCCGGCGTCACCTCGAACCGGTCCACCGACCGGGTACCCGGAACAGCCCCCGCGTCTGGATCGGCTTCGGCCTGCGCGAGCCACCGCCACACCGTCCGCTCCGACACCCCAAGACACTCCCCCGCAAGACGCACATGCCCCCGCGACAGCCGTCCCTGGGCCCGCAGCCGCAACAACCGCTGCACGGCAGGGCCGCGTAACGCCGCAAGCGCCTGCCCCTGGAGCTCGGGCATCAGTTTTGACACGTCCAGCGGTGCCCCCACCTCGGATGAGCTGATCATGAAACCGCCCTTTGCCGCCCCGTCTTGGCCCTCCCCCTTCCGATCCCGCCCCGCCGGACGCTACGGGTAAGGGCCCAGCCGGGCACAGGCCTGCTCGACCAGCGCACGGTCCACCCGTACATCCCGGCCGCGCTTGGTCAGGGCGTAGACGTGGGAGGTGATCTTTGCCCAGGTACGGAAGTTGCCCCGCGCCACCGTCGCATCCGCCCATCCCACATCCGCCGGATCGGCGCCCTCCCACACGTCGTGGAACATCGCCAGGGTCTCCGAGAGCCGCTCCTGATCCAGTCCGGGGACCTGGTGCCAGGTCAGCACCCGCGACCTCAACGCCGGTGCCCGCGCGATCACCCGTTCCGCGCCCGCCCCGCACAGCAGCAGCGCGGCAGCGGTCCCCGGCTCGTCCCATAGGAGGCGTAGGTAGTCCAGCAGCGGCGGGGACAAGCGCTGCGCGTCGTCGAGGAACAGCACCCCGGGCCGACGCAGCGCCTCGCCCAGGGCACGGTCGGCCGGCTGCGCACGGTCGTCGGCCAGGCCTCGGGCGGCTTCCTCCTGGATGCCGAGCGCGTCGAGCAAGGGCTGAAGGTTCACACGCTCACCTTCTGCGGTTCGCGCCAGGTGGGAGTGTTCTCGCCGGTGAGGCGGCGGGTCATGACCTGGGTCATGGCCCAGTAGACGCGGGAGACGGACGAGGCCGGGTGGTGCTCGTAGTCGCGGACCAGACGTCGGTGCAGTATCAGGATCCCGTAGGTCTGCTCGACCCTCCACCGCTTCGGCTGCGGAACGAACCCCTTCTCCTGCGGGTTGCGTTCGACGATCTCGACGTCGATGCCCAGGCCGGCTCCATGCGCGACGACCTGGTTCTTGAAGCCCTGATCGACAAGGGCCTTCTCGATGGTTCCGCCGGTGTGTTCGGCGACCTGGTCCAACAGGGTGATGCCCGCGGTGTTGTCGTGGGCGTTCGCGGCGAGGACGGCCACCGCGATGACCAGGCCGAGGACGTCCACGGCCAGGCCCCGCTTGCGGCCCGGGACCCGCTTTGCCGGATCCCGACCGGTTGTGGAGGCGGGGACCCCGGCGGCCGCATGGACACTCTGAGTGTCCAGTACCACCAGGGTCGGGTCCTCTAATCGGCGGGCCTTCTCACGGACCTGGCAGCGCAGGAGCTCGTGGATGACCTGGTCAGTGCCGTCGTCCCGCCAGGCCGCGAAGTAGTAGTACGTCGCGCTCTTCGGCGGCAGGTCGTGCGGGAGGTAGGCCCACTGGCATCCAGTCCGGCCCTGGTAGAGGATCGCGTTCACGATCTCCCGCATCGCATAGACGCCCTGGTGGCCGCTGACCGAACGGTGCCGGTCCTTCCACGCCGTGAGCACCGGCTCGATCAACGACCACTGCCCGTCCGATAAGTCACTCGGGTACGGCTTGCGTTCAGTCACCTCGTCACATCAGCAGATAAGCGACCTGGAACCGGCGGATTTAGACCACACCCACACCATCAGGCGACGCCAGAACCACCCGAAGACTCACGAACCACCCTCTTAGGACCTCGCCGCACTCCCACATCCGTCCTGAGAGGAATCGCCCCGCCCGACCGGCGCGCTGCGGTCGTACGGGTCGATTTTCGTGCCACCCTCGTCGGCCCGCCGGTCTTTACCAAAAGGCGGGGTGAGGTATCCCTTGGAGGCGTCGCAGCCGCCGTTGGTCATCTCATACTTGTACGAGATGACCGAGAACGTGCCCGGCTTAGTGATCACCTTGGAAGGATCGTCCCAACTCAGGACCAGCTCACGCCGGACGATCGTGCGCACGATCTCATCGTCGCCGCCCGCGTTCGCGCGGGTGACCGGGTAGACGAAGGTGACGTCGGCGGTCACCTCGACCGCGCCGCGCGGGCCCTCCCGATAGGTGAGCCGGCCCCGGGTCTTCACGACGTCGCCGACCAGCTGGGTGCGGGACGGCTGGAAGCGGCTGAAGAGGAGGAGGGGGTCGTTCTTCTCGCTCGGGGTTCGGAAAGCGGATTCCAGAAGGTCCTGGACGTCCTTCTGGTGTGGGTTGATCAGGGCGATGGCCTTCTCGGGACGCTCACCCCGCAGCACCGCGCGGTCCAGGCTGGACGCGACGAGGAAGTCCCGGCTGCCAGCGAGGGCACGTTCGACCTCGGCCGCGCCCATCCATCCGACTGCCCGGGCCTCCGGCACGGTGATCCCCGCCACTCCGTTCGCCCAGTCGGCCGCGGGCGAGCCGCGGAACGGTTCCTTCATGGTCGGACGTTGGGCCGCCCTCGCCGGGGGTCCCTGGGTCGGAGGGACGGTCTCGGCCGCCAGCGGCACGGAGTCAGACTTCCCGCCGGCGAACAGGTCCACCATCGGCCCCGGCACGAGCGCCACCAACACCAGAAGCAGCAGCGAGGCCAGCAGCCCGACCATGTACCAGACCCTGCGCCGCTTGGGCTGCGCGGGCGTGTAGCTGCGCCAGCCGTCTGGGTTGCGGCCGGGCTCTTCGCGCAGCCGCTTCGCCACCTCGCGGGCCCGCGCCGACGGCTCCTGGGGCGCGTCGGCAGCACCCGCCACCGACTCGCGCAGAAACCGCTCCCACTCCTCATCGGACTTGGACGCACCGTCCGGCTCCGTACCCGCACCCATCCTCAACCCCCTGGCAATCAGCAGACACCATCCCACTCCCCCGGGGACACGTCCGAACTATGAGGCGACCCCTGGAGCTTGGACACAGGGGTTCATACTGCGAGTGACAGTTTAACTGTCCTGAGCGCTACTGATCGAACTCCATCGGCAAGCGTTAGGAGAGTACGCCGTGGCGCCGACAGGTGTTGCAAATGAGCCACCGGACGATTTCCAGCCTCGCCTGCCGCGTTGCCAAGAGCGGCTTCTCCTCCATCATTTCTCCCTTTAAACGAAAAGTCCCGGAGCAGCGATCGGGCTTGGTGATGAGAGTGGATTGGGCGACATTTCCGGTGCCACAGCACATCAAGGTGAGGCAGGTGCCAATTCTGGGCAAAGGAGACGGAGATGGCGATGGGGACAACACGGTGGCGGAGTAGCGGGACGCTGAGGCATCCGGCACCCTGCGTCACGTCCTTCCATGCCCCCTGCGCTCACTTCCCCACCTGAAGGGGGCTGGCGAGGACGGGGGCGTCTTCGGTGGCGAGAAGGAGCAAAGCTCATCAAGTGGGGCACTGCACGAACGACAGTACGTCTATTTCCATGCGGGCAGATACCGGCCGGACCCGACCGGCACCGACCGGAACGGCCAATATGTGCTCGCACAGCCGCCGGGGCTACTCAGTGCGGAGGCGAGCTCACTGGATCAGGCTGGTGTGCGGGTGATCCGGGGATTGCGGGCAGACATAGAGCTGGAGGCGGTTACTCCGGGAAACCTGGACCATGGATGGGTTCGCCACATCTGGGTCCTCGAGGGTGATGAGGTCTCGGTCCTCGTACGGGACCCAACCTGTGTTGCTGCTGTCCCATTCGCACGAGGCAATCGTCAACAGCGGCACCATTCTTGCCTCGCAGGCGGCGCAGAAGCAGGCGATCGGATCGGTGAGGCCCCAACGCGGCCAGCCGCCGACTTTCCATCCCGGGGCGACGGACAGCTCCCTTGCGTAGTACGAATCCGGGTAAGGGGCCCAGGAACTGTCCACGGCGGCTCCGGCTACCTGCCAGTTGTTCCAGTCGCCGAGCCGCTGCTGCAGTTCCTTGTGCAGGTCCATGGGATTGGGATACTCGGAGATCTGCTCGGGCATGAGCATGCACGGCCGCGGTATGTATTCCTCGTACTCCACGGCGAAGGGGCCGGGCGGCGCGGCGAGGATCTCGGTGACTTCAGCGGAGGACCGCCAGAACAGCGCGGTCGGAGGCTTGTAGTCCGGCTCGTGTTCGAAGGGACACCACAGCACCTGGAGCAGGTCGGCCTGCCCGGGCGGTCGCAGCACGGGTACATCGCGCACGTACAGCTGGACTACGGGCACCATGGGGTTGGGACCGTCGCGCCACTCGTGATCCTGGTTGGCGTACACCCCGTACGCCTCGTACAGGTCGTTCGCCTCGTTGTGTGACTCCTCGCAGTGCGGCCACGGCTCGCCGGCGGGCCACAGCAGCGGCCCGCCGACCGAACTGTCGCGCGGAGTCGGGGATCCGGGGCGCGGGTGCAACCGGATCGCCGGGCGTGCCAGCGGGGCCAGTTGAGGAAATACCGCGGTGACGTCGACCGGCCGCGGCGGGGTGGTACGGCTCATTCTGGCTCCCGATGGCTCGAACTGGGTGGGTCAGTTTCCGAGGTTCAGCTGTCCGGTGTTCTTCTGAGTGTTGGTGATTTCGACGTCGGGGAACAGTGGCTGCGACGTACCGTCCGAACGCTCGACCCTAGCGCTCATCTTGACACCCTGAGGAATCGTGCTGTCGGTGTACAGGTAGACAGGTGTTACCTCGTAGAAGATCGCGTCATTAGGCCCAAGGATGCCGCCATCCTTGATCTCCCTCACCGCCCTTTGAACCACCGTCTCGTATGTCCGCATGCTGGGACTCCCCGTGTTCGTCCCAGACTGCCAGCAGGGGAAGAGATTATTGCCGTCGCCCGTTCCACCCTTGCCGCCGAGGGCGTTGGCTATCAGATGACACCGGGCGATCCCAGTACGGGGCGAGTACTGGTCGCGGAACTCTTCAGCGTCCTTCCAGCCGGTGATGTCAAACGTCTCCGCCTCGCTACCCTTCGGGGGCTTGATACCCAGGCACGCCTGAGCAATGGCCGCCCGCTCGCCGGGCGGCGACTGTGGGTCGGTCTTCTTGACGTGCGGCACCGGATCGGTGGTGTTCTTGATCCATCCGATGCCCGAAGGGACCCATCCGGTGGGAGGATTCTGGCGGCAAACGGCCTGTGGCTCCGCGATCGAACCGGATATCTCCAGCTTGAATTGGTCGCCTTCCACTACTCGCTGGTTTGCGAAGCCTTCGGCGACCTGGGCCTCACCAGCCTGCTTGTCGGCCAGCGGGACGTGAGCACGGGTGCAAGAGCTGCCCGTGCCGCCGTCCAGCACATCTGTGACCCACCCCCCGCGGGTGCTGTGACGGGGGAGGATCTCAGCGCACTGAGCACCATCGATTCCGCCTTCACGGGTGGCCGCGAAGGGGAACTCATCGCACCTGTCGTCCGCTACGAGGTCAGTGCGCGCCTGAAAGGTCCCACAGGTCCGAGCCGTCCGGCCGGCCAAGTCACCCTTCGCTCGGGTCAGCGGCCTGTCGCGCCCCCAGGCGCCGAGGTTGCTCTGGGCCCAGAGATAACCGGCCGCAGCGGCCCCGGCGCCCGCCGGGGTCGGCTGGTCGCTCATCTTGACGACCGGCATTTCGCTGGGCACAACGCAGCCGGGGTCCGGCGTGCCGGTGCTGGTCGTGTCCCGGACCGCGTCGTCGCAGCGGATCTTCTCCGGATTGCTCCAGGAGGCGCTCGGGTCGATGATCTGGGCACCGGGAGACCAGACAAACAACTCATACGACGTCGAGAAATCGACTTGCGTCCCGGGAGCCGGGGTGGATTCGTAGATCACATCGCCGACGAGGACCTTGTCCTTGATCAGGGGCTTACCGGTCCATACGGGGGACTTGGTGACCTTGCAACCGGCCGAGCAAGTGGGCTTGAGCCGCACATTCAAGGTCGTTACGGCCCCGGTCGCACCGGTCATGGTCGCTCGGACAAATTCGGTCCACTTGGTGCCCTTGGCGGGCAGGACGGCGCTGCTTGAAATGTCGAGCGTCCCGGTGCCGATCGGCTTGTCGTTACTGTCCTTGAGCGTGTAAAGCACGGTCAGGCCGTTGACGCAGTAGGTGAAGCGGTTGTAGTACCAATGCCCAGTGGCCGCGAGCGAGCAACTACCCGTGTCGGCGGCGGCAGCGGAGGCCGCCGCCGGTGCTGCGGCGAGGGACTTAGAGGTTGTTGTCTTTCCGGACTTGAGGGCGGCGTTTTCGCTGGTCAGGAGTAGG
>NZ_JBVJLO010000053.1:0-7786 GCF_055584685.1 Streptomyces sp. NPDC102258 | reverse complement strand
CGATCACTGGACAACAAAACGAGAAACATCCCGGTCAGACCACCGAGACCTCCCACCAACGACCAGTGAAACTGCGCAGTGCTCAACCAACCTGCACAACCAGACCCCGACCTACGGACTCCCCAGGTCAGACGACTGGCGTACGCGGACACTGCGCAGATTCAATGAGCCAACACAGCCACCACCCCGCTCAACCAACCTGCACACCTGCAGGTCAGGAGCATGACGACTGCTCAGATTCACTGACCGGCGACAGGTGCGCGACGTGGTGGATCGCTAGGACTGCACAGCACTCAACCAACCTGCGCAATCAGGCCCGAGCTCAGAACTCCGCACTGCGACACGGCGTCTCCCTGACCAGCTCAACTCATCCCGGTGACACCCCCTTCACCGCACCAGACTGTCTCCACGACCCCCTCGTGGGCCTGACCAGCCCAACGGCCCGCAGGCGAACCCGATCACGGCCGAGATGGGGAAACTCGCCCGTCGATCGTGACATTTAGACCGTGTCCTGTGTGGTGAGGCGGATGAGGCGTTTGTAGCAGCAGAGGGCGGCGGCCAGGCCGAGGAAGGCCAGGTAGTTGCGGGGATAGCGTTCGTAGCGGTGGTTGAGCCGGCGGTAGCCGGTCAGCCACGACATCGTCCGCTCGATCACCCACCGACGTCGCCCGAGTCTCTGTGATGACTCGGTTCCCTTGCGGGCGATACGGACGCCGATGCGTTTGCCGCAGAGCCATTTCCGCAGCTCAGGTATGTCATAGGCCTTGTCGGCGTGCAGACGCTTGGGCTTGAAGTGGCGGCCGCGGTGGGGGTCGTGTCTCGTTTGGTGACCGAGCACCATGGGCTTCAGTGCCTGGCTGTCGTGGGTGTTGGCGGCCGAAACACCGACAACGAGGGGCAGTCCGGTCGCGTCCGACAGGATGTGCATCTTGGAGCCCGGCTTGCCCCGGTCCACGGGGCTCGGACCTGTAAGTTCGCCCCTTTTTTAGCCCTGACGTGGGCGGAGTCGAGGACCACGCGGGAGAGATCAAGAAGGCCCCCGTCGTCAAGCCGGTGCAAGATCTCCTCGTGCAGCCGGCCCCCCACTCCTGCCCGCGACCAAATCAAAAACCGGCGGTGGGGAGTCGACTTCGATATTCCGAAGCATGGTGGCAAAGCTTGCCAGGCGCAGCCGCTGACCAGCACGTAGATGATCGCCGCGAACAGCGTTTCATCAGGCGTGTCCTGCGTGCCACCGCCCTGCGGCCGCACCTTCGACGACGGGATCAGCGGCTCCGCGATCTCCCACAGCCCGTCCGGAACAATCCAGGGTGCAGGCGATGCTGGCCGGGAAGTGCTCGGCTGGATCGCATGTGAAGTCACCGGGCTCCCTGCCCCGGAAGTTCGATCGGGGAGGGAGCCCACCAAGATGTGGTGCGTGCTACCAGCTGTGCCGGGCCGACTGGTGGTGCCAGAGCCGGTCAGCGCTGTTGGTGGCCCGGAAGAGCCTGATCCCGCTGTAGGCGCCGCCAACCGTCACGGGGGCGGCAGCAAGCATGGGGTTGTCCGCCGGCCGCAGGCTCCACCAGCCGCTGGAGCCTGCGGCGAGGTCCAGGTCGGTTTCCTCAGGGACGATCTGCCAGGTCTGAATCCGCTCGCCGGTGCAGCGCTTCAGCACAACCACGGCATTGATCGTCGCGGTGGCCGTGGGCTGAAGGCACAAGCCGGCGTTCTTCTCGTTGCGCACCAGCCAGCTCCCGTCGTCTTGTTGCTCCAGTTCCCATTGGGTGCTGGTCCGGGCCTCGTAGTTGTCGTTGGGCTCGCGGATCGTACTGGCGGCGACTCCATCGTGTGTGGCGTCGTCCCACGAGCTGAGTCGGCCCCCGTCCGCCCTGTTGACGATTTCCTGGTGACGGACATCGGTGACGTCAGCTGCTTGGCTCGGTGTGCCGACTGCGCACAGCGTCAGCGCGGCCACAACGGGCACCAGACGCAGCAGCACACGGCGGCGACGCATGTGGGGATTCGGGATAGGCATCAGGGGGCCCTTCCTGCTAGGCGCCTGGGTACTCGTGCGGCGACCCGCCGCTGGCGCACGCCAGAACTGCCCACAGCCCGGCCCAAATAGGCCGAATGCCACTCAAGTAGGGGACTAACAATGACAATATGCGCGGACCGGGATGTGCGGTGCGCCCCCTCGCACAGAAAATCGAACACATGACGGAATAGAGGGATTCCCGCACCGAGGAGCAGCGCCATGGCCTCCCCCGTCCCCACCAGCAGGCCGCAGCCCGTCACCTGGGCGCCAGACCGCCTACACGCCGAACGACAACGACCAGCACCACAAGAACGCCACGCCCCTCCACATCCCGCCCAGCTCAGCGCCCCTGCGCACCGGTGAAGACTGGCGACGCCGCCCAGTGAAGAACCGCATGGCGCCCATCACCAGGCCCACCACCGCGGTGGGCCACCCCCGCGCCTCCCTGATGAAGGGAGGCGTTGAGGCTAGCGATAGATCGAACGAGCGAAGATCTGTGATCACTCGGCGTAGCCGCGGTACAGACGAACCACGGGCGTCAGACCGTAGAGGTACACGCCGTCTACCCAACAGGAGCCGATCATGCCCAACGATCCCGCCTCGGACCTGATCTACGCAGCAAAGCAGCTACCCGAGGAAACCGTGAACAAGCTCATGGGAAGCCCGGACACCGCACCCCTGGGGAAGGCCGTCCAGACCCTCCGCCAGCAGATTTCCCCCACGCAGGGCACCAGGGGCGCTGACCCCAGGACCTTCGGCTACGAGGACCACAGGGCCTGACCCACGACCCTTCGCGGGTACTGAGCGGCCGCGGCCAGCCAGGCCACGGCCGCTCTGGCCCCCTCAACCCAGGCCAGGCCGCTCATACTCCCTGAGTGGAGCCCGACGTCGAGGACGACGTCTACGACGTCCAGGGCGAATGGTCACAGTCATCCATACCTGTGACCCCGACAGGGACGCGAGGCTCACGGCTGCCTGGTTCCGCCAGGGGACTGACGGCCCATCCGCAGGCCAGGCTGCTAAAGGTCTGCGGACGCGCATGCACGCACGGGGCTGCCTCCTGGCACGGCCCGCTCCTACCCGGGGGGTCGTGTGATGTCAGCCGAATTCGCCGTCGCGTACTCTGTCGCGGAAGGCCGCCCACTCCTGCCCGGTGAAGCGCAGATCGCCCCGGCCGGGGTTCTTGGAGTCCCGCACAGCAACCGCGCCGCCACCAAGATCGGCCACCTCCACACAGTCGCCATCGACAGCGCTCCTGCTGCTCTTGCGCCAGGAGACATATGAAAGCTCCCGCTCGTACAGATCCTGCTTGCGCATGTTGATCTCCTTTCGGCACCTTCCACCGTGCAACACATCAACCACCGGTGCACCTTTAAGCATCTTCTGGGCTCATCGAGGACCGTGCTTGGCTCCGCCCGCACACGTCGGTTGGGCCCCGATGGAGCGGGTACCGTTCCGGGGCAAGCTGGCGCACCGTCAAATTCGTGCGCCAGTACGCCGCCACCAGTAGTGCCCGGTCCTCCAGCGGAAGGCTCCACGGCCGGCCGACCAGCCGGACAGCCGGTCCTCCCCCTCGGCGTCGTCGGCCAGGACCAGATGCGGGTCATCGAGGCGCAACCGGGACGCACGGCGCCCGGCGCCCACCACGAACAGCGAGGCCGACGGCATGGCCAAGGGCACCCCGATCTTGTCGTGGGCAAGCAGCCAAGCCACCACCGCCGCCCGGTCGAACTGCTTGCACCTCCGTGCCGGCCACCGGGGCGGGGAAGTCGGGGTGCCGGCGGCGCCAATTCACCACCGCCGCCCGGCCCACCCTGGCCATCCGCGCCCATCTCCGCCAACAACACCCGCTCCCACCCCGGGGCCGGCTCAAGCCCAGCGAGCGGGGAGCGGCGCCCCGCGGGGACGGCGTACACCGCCCGCCAATCCACCATGGGCCGCACGACCGGAAGCAGCGCGGCGGACTCCGCGGAGTACAGCGGGACCGTGGTGACGCCGCCGTGGTGCTTGTAGTCGATCTCCACCGAGCCGACCGGGGCGACCCAACCGAGCCTCTGACCACCTGGTCCCAATCCGTCCTGCAGACGCCGAGCCGGCGGGCGGCCTGGTCCGGGCCGAGGGGGACGTGCCGGTCGAGGAGGGCCGGCAGGTCCCGGCGGCGCGCGAGGGCGGCCACCTGGTCCGGGTGGACGTCGGGGAATGCCACGTCCCCGCCGAGGTAGACCAGCAGACCGGCTTTCACCAGGTGGCCGATCGCCGAGGCGGTCACCCGAGGCCGGCACCGCAACGGCTCCCCCAAGGCCGCCGTCAGCCGGTCCGCCGCCACCCCGGCACCGATCGGACCCCGCAGCGCCGCCCGTACCGCCTCCGGGTCGGCGGCCTCCCCCACCGCCCGGGACCACAACCGGGTACCGGCGTCCGCCGGCGGGACCAGACCGCAGCCGGTCGCCCACCGCCAAGCCGCCACCGGCACCCGCAACCGACCCGCGGCCTGCCCCTTGCCGAACTCGGGATGGACTGGCCGCAGCAGCGAAAATCGGCTGGCGAAGGCACCGCCTGGCTTCGTTCGTTTGTTGCGGGTTCTGGCACAGATCTGGGGGAGCGGTCGCTGAGCGTCACCTTGGTGTTCGATTGTCAGGGGTTGGGTCGCGTGAGACCGCGTACGCCTGGCTGCCCGGCAGCCCAAAGTGACGCTCCATCAACTCCCTGATGGCTTCTGCCGTGGGCGGCCGTGGGCGGTGATCGTGCCGGTCATGCAGACCAACGCATCGTTCTGGGACTCACTCGTGTTCGACGGGATCGACGACGTGGACGTCGAGGCGGTGACCGCCTTGTTCGGTACGGTCGAGGTGGTGGCGCGGGGCCGGGTGGCCGGCGAGGAGTGTCCGGACTGTGGCCGCTTCTCGGACCGGGTGCACGACCGCTATCGCCGCAGGTTGAAGGATCTTCCGCTCGCTGAGCAGGACTTCGTGATCCGGTTGGTGGTCCGGCGTTTCATCTGTGGGGCGGCGGACTGTCCGCGTCGGACGTTTGCTGAGCGGTTCTCGCGGCTGGCTGCCCCGTACGCACGGTTCACCACTCGGCTCAACCATGCCCTGGAGCGGGTGGGGCTCGCGCTGGCCGGTCGGGCCGGCGCCCGGCTGGCAGCCCAGCTGGGCTTCGGCGCGGGAAGGATGACCTTGTTGCGCAGGGTCATGGCATTGCCCGATCCCTCGTTCAGCACGCCGCGTGTGTTGGGCGTGGACGATTTCGCGATCCGTCGCGGCCAGACCTACTCCACCGTCTTGACCAGCGTCGAAGACCATCGCGTGGTCGATGTGCTCCCGACGCGTGAGGCCGGGCCGCTGGCTGCGTGGCTGGTCCGTCACCCAGGCGTGGAGATCATCTGTCGGGACCGGGCGGGCGCCTATACCGAAGGCGCCCGGCGCGGTGCCCCTGACGCTCTGCAGGTCGCTGACCGGTTCCATCTGTGGCAGGGCCTCGGCCGGGCCGTGGAGACCTGCGTCGCCGCCCATCGCGACTGCCTGCGCAACCCATCGCCCAGCGCCATGCTGCCGGAGGCCACCGGACTTGTTTCCGGTCGACCGCAGGACGACTCGGAGCCCGTCGGCCGACGCGCCGAGCGAAAGAAGGCGGCACACGCCCTGGTTCACGAGCTCCTGGCCCAAGGCCACTCACGCCGGGCGATCGCCCGACACCTGGGCTGGGGCCTCAACACCGTCCTCCGGTACGCGAACGCCGCACGCTGGCAGGACACCTTCCGCGAGAACCGCCCCCGGCCCAGCAGACTGGACCCCTACAAGCCTTACCTGGAGCGACGCTTCGCCGAGGGATGCACCAGCGTCACCCGCCTCCACACTGAACTGGTTGCCGACAACGCGCCCGTCACCTACCAGATGGTCCGCTCCCACATCGCCACCCTCCGCGGGGCTCCGGTTGGCGCGCCGCCGCGACCGCCGACAGTGCGGCAGGTGACCGGCTGGCTCACCCGACACCCCACGACCCTGGCCGAGGAAGACCGGGCCGGCCTGAAGGAGGTCCTGGCCCACTGCCCCGAACTGGACAAGGCCGCCGGACACGTCCGCGACTTCGGCGAGATCCTCACCGACCGCCTTGGCTCCACACTCCCCACCTGGATCGACGCAGTCGACGCCAGCCAGCTACCCGGCCTCACCGGCTTCGCACCCCACCTACTCCGAGACCTCGACGCCGTGACAGCAGGGCTCACTCTCGACTGGAGCTCCGGCAGCATCGAGGGCGCCGTCAATCGCATCAAAAAGATCAAGCGGCAACTCTACGGCCGCGCCGGATTCGAACTGCTCCGCAAGCTGATCCTTCTCCAGTAACACTTCGCGACGTTCCCCAAAGGCTGCGCGAAAACCGGATAGTAGGAACCCCTGCTGCGGCTGGCATATAGCCAGTGCATGCAGTTGCCCAGCCGTGGCAGGATGGCCTCATGTTGATCCGAAAGGGCGATGCCGCGTAGGCGTCCCGAGGCCGTCCGTGCAGAGCGGTGGCGGCCACGATGGCAGTATCCGGTTCAGAGGGTCCCCGGTGTCTCCGCGCGGACGCGTGCAGCGATCCGCCGGGTCGAAGACCACAAGATGTGGCCCAACGCGGTCGCCAAGGCACTCTCGTGTTTCGAGTGGGCTTTTATGGAGACCGGACGCTACCTGGACGCCTCCGCGTTTGATTCGCCCGGGGTGGGAGATGCCCGTGATGACCTGGAGTGGGCGATGCTGCACCTTCCGCCCGGAGCCAAACGGGACTTGGGCCGATTGATCACGCGTATCGATGAGGAATTCGAGCGCCGCACCTTGCCGGAGCCCAACTACAACGAGTGGGCGACGACGCGCTGGTGGTGGACCAGAATGCGTGAACGCTGACGGTCCCCGAGGTCGCCGCCCCTCCTGCAATCGAACGAACCTGTCACCCTCCGCGACCGCTCCCCAAGATCTGTGCCAGAACCCGCTTCTCACCTACACAGCCAAAGACGCTCAGTCGGCGGCCGGCGCCGGGCCCTGCCCGAACGCCGGAACGTCCCCCACACCCACGTCCACGCGCAGCCGTTTGAAGCGGAGCGGATGGCGGAACACCCCGCCGCGGTCGATGGCCCGGTCGGCGCTGATCTCCGCGACCAGAGCGGGCTCGACCAAGGTGACGTCCAGGACATCGCGGGAACCCCACGATGCGGCGAACTGGACGCCTTCCCAGGGGTGTCCGGGGCTGCGCGGGCGCGGGTGCTGGCGGGGCGTTAGGGGACGATGCCGACCTCATCCACACCGCTGGGTCGGCCGGTGCTGCCCGTGTTATGTCTCCTCGCGTATCGCTCCGGTATCGGGTGGGCTCGGTACCAGCCGATCAGGCCGGCCTCAGGCCCACCTCTGGGCGGGGGAGCCGTTGCAGTCCCACTGAGCGGCGAGGGCTCCGCTGTCGGCGGAGCCAGCGACGATCTCCAGGCATTTGCCGGAGTTGGCGTTGACGAGGTTCCAGCCACCGTCTGATGAGGGTTTCCACTGCCAGTTCTGGGTGGCTGAGCCGTTGCACTCCCATTGGTTGGCGGTGGCTCCGTTGCCGGTGGCGTCGCGCCGGATCTCCAGGCATAGGCCCGAGTTGGCATTGACGATCGTGCCCCAGCCAGTGGGATTGGTGGTCTTCCACTGCTGGGTGGATGAGTTGTTGCAGGTCCACTGGTTGGCAGTGGCGCCGTTCTCAGAGGTTGTTGTCTTTCCGGACTTGAGGGCGGCGTTTTCGCTGGTCAGGAGTAGG
>NZ_JBVJLO010000052.1:0-9415 GCF_055584685.1 Streptomyces sp. NPDC102258 | reverse complement strand
CGGTGGCGGAGGCGTTCGTCCAGGGTGTCGGTGTCACCTGGCCGGCACTCTTCGAGGGCACCGGCGCCCGGACCATCGACCTGCCCACCTACCCCTTCCAACGCCAGCACTACTGGGCGCAGGCCTCACCCGTCGGCACCGGCAGTTCGGCTGCGGCCCGCTTCGGTATGACCTGGGAGGAGCACCCGCTCCTCAGCGGCGCGCTGCCGCTCGCGGAGACCGGTGAGCTGCTGCTCGTCGGGCGGATCTCCCCGGCCTCTCACTCCTGGATTGCCGACCACACCGTGGCCGGTACAGCCCTGCTGCCCGGGGCAGCCTTCGTCGACATGGCACTGCATGCCGCCGCGGTCGTGGGCTGCGCGGGCGTGGAGGAGCTGAGCATCGAGGCTCCGCTGCCGGTGCACGGCGGCATCCAGCTCCAAGTGGTGGTCGACGAGCCAGACTCCTCCGACCGGCGCCGCGTGAGCGTGTTCGCGCGGCCGGAGGCGGAAAACGGGGACACCAGCCGGTGGACCCGACACACCACCGGCGTACTGGCCCCTGCCGCCGCCCCCGACCCGGGCCGGCCGCAGTGGAGCCGCGCGGCCTGGCCGCCGAGCGGTTCCGTGCGCGTGGAGGCGGCAGAGCTCTACGAACGGTTCTCCGCGCTGGGATACGAGTACGGCGAGGTGTTCGCCGGGGTCGGGGACGTCTGGCTGCGCCAGGGCGAGGTGTTCGCCGAGGTCCGCCTGCCCGCGGGCGCGGCGCTGGACGCCCAGCGGTTCGGGGTGCACCCAGGCCTCCTCGACGCGGCTCTGCAGCCCTGGCTGCTGGGCGACTTCGTGCCGCGCCCCGACGACGGATCCGTGCTGCTGCCGTTCGCCTGGCGGGGGATCACGCTGCATGCGACCGGTGCCGACGCGCTGCGGGTCCGCCTGGGTCCGGCCGGGGAAGGGGCCGTGTCGCTCGAGGCCGTCGACCTCGCCGGTGCCCCGGTGCTGTCGCTGGACGCGCTGTTGCTGCGTCCGCTCGCGCAGGACCGGCTGGTGGAACTGGTCGGTGGCACGACGTCCGCGCCGCTGTACCGCGTGGACTGGCAGCGGAGCCCGATCGCGAGCGCGGCGCCGCAGGCCACAGGGCTCTTCGCCTCCTCCCCGTCCGGTGCGACGCGCCGGTGGGCGGTTGTCGGGCAGGGCGGTGCCGCCGCACGGTACGCGACGGCGGACCCCGGCACGGGGTGTATCGGGGTCTTCCCCGACCTGGACGAACTGCGTACGGCGCTGGACTCCGGAGCGGACCGCCCCGACCTCGTCCTCGCCGACTTCGGGGCCCAGCCCGGCACCACCGCACCACACGGGACGGCTCTGGCCGACGGGGTACGGGACAGGACTCGGCGGGGGCTCGCCCTCGTACAGGGCTGGCTGTCCGACGAGCGCTTCGCCGCCGCACGCCTCGCAGTGCTCACCGAGCACGCCGTCGCCACCGAAGCGGACGCGCGCCCGGTGGACCTCGCCGGATCGGCGCTGTGGGGGCTGATGCGGTCGGCGCAGACCGAGCACCCCGACCGATTCGTCCTTGTCGACCAGGACGGGCAGGACGCCTCGTACCAGGCGCTGCCCACCGCGCTCGACAGCAGAATCCCCCAACTGGCCCTTCGTGCCGGAGAGATACACACCCCCGGGCTGGCGGTCCTGCCGACCCCGGGAGAGGGGGTCACCACGACGGGCACGGGGTTCGATCCCGAGGGCACCGTGCTCGTCACCGGCGCCACCGGCACCCTCGGCGGCCTGCTGGCCCGGCACCTGGTCACCGCACACGGCGTACGGCATCTGCTGCTGCTCAGCCGCAGCGGGCGCGACGCCGACGGTGCCGCCGAACTGGAGCGTGAGCTCACCGGTCTCGGCGCAGAGTTCCAGCTCCTTTCCTGTGACGCGGCGGACCGGGCAGCGCTGGAGGAGGCCCTCGCCACCATCCCCGCCGCACATCCGCTGACCGCGGTGATCCACACGGCCGGCGTCCTGGACGACGGCGTCGTCGAGGCGCTGACCCCAGTACGGCTGGACCGCGTGCTGCGCCCCAAGGCGGACGCCGCGCTGAACCTGCACGAGCTGACCGCGGGAATGCCGCTGAAGGCGTTCGTCCTGTACTCCGGGGCGGTCGGCCTGTTGGGCGGCGCCGGACAGGCCAACTACGCGGCGGCTAACGCATTCCTGGACGGCCTGGCCCAGCACCGGCATGCCCAGGGGCTGCCCGCGGTGTCCCTGGCATGGGGACTGTGGAGCGCCGCCAGCACGTTCACCGGCCATCTCGGCGAGGTGGATCTGCGGCGCATGGAGCGGTCCGGCATCGCGCCGCTCACGAATGAGCAGGGTCTCGAACTGTTCGACCGGGCACTTGGTGCCGCCGCGGACGGGGATACGCATCACATCTGCGTGATGCGGCTGGACACGGCGGCGCTGCGTCGGCAGGCCGCCGAACACGGGGCCGCTTCGGTGCCCCTGCTGCTGCGTACGCTGGCGGCGCCCGCCGTACGCCGCGGCGCGGCGCGAACGGGCCGCGGCGAACGGGCGGCGTCCGCGGTCACGGACGCACCGAGCCGGGCGCAAGCCCTGCGCGAACGACTGACCGGGCTGGACGCGGCGGGAAGGCGGGACGAGCTCCTGGCCATGGCCCAGACGCAGTTGGCCGACGTGCTGGGCTTCACCGACAAGACCGCGGTCGACCCTGTTCGCTCCTTCCGCGAGATCGGTCTGGACTCGCTCACCGCCGTCGAGCTCCGCAACAGGCTCGCTGCCGTCACCGGCCTGCGGCTGCCGGCGGCGCTAGTCTTCGACCACCCCAACCTCGATGCGCTCGCCGGCCACCTGGCGGAGCTCCTCGCGGCGGAGGGCCGGGACGACGCGGGCGCAGCGGCGCTGTCGGGCATCGATGCCCTGGACCGGGCGGTCCGGGGGATGGCGGCCGACGACACGCGGCGTGACGCCGTCCGCCGACGTCTCACAGAACTGCTGACGGTGGTCGGCGACGCCCCACGGGACGGCGACCGCAGCACACGAACGGCCGCCGGCACAGGAAGCCACGGCGCGCAGACGGGCCCCGACCTGCTGGGGCGGCTGGACTCCGCCTCCGACGACGACCTGTTCGCGTTCATCGAAGACCAGTTGTGAGCGGGACGCGCGTCCCGCACCCGCACCGAAGTGCGCCGCAGCAGGCGCGCTCGCACCCACACGAGCACGTAGGCCAGGAGGGCCCGGTCGATGACGGCCAACGACGATAAGATCCGTGACTACCTGAAGCGGGTTGTCGCCGAGCTGCACAGCACGCGCCAGCGGCTGAACGCTCTGGAGGACAACGCCCGCGAGCCCATCGCCATCGTGGGTATGAGCTGCCGACTGCCCGGCGGGGTGACCACCCCCGAGAGCCTGTGGGAACTGGTCGACTCCGGCACCGATGCGGTCTCGCCGTTCCCCGACGACCGGGGCTGGGACCTGGACGCGCTCCACCACTCGGGGTCGGGAGCCGTCCACTCCCGCGAGGGCGGTTTCCTCCACGACAGCGCCGACTTCGACGCGGAGTTCTTCGGCATCAGCCCGCGAGAGGCCCTGGCCATGGACCCGCAGCAGCGGCTCCTGCTGGAGACCGCCTGGGAGGTGTTCGAGCGGGCCGGTATCGACCCGGCCTCCGCCCGCGGCTCGCGCACGGGGGTGTACGCGGGTGTCATGTATCACGACTACGGTGCCCGGCTGAACGAGATCCCGCCGGGTCTAGAGGGGTACCTGGTCAACGGCAGCGCGGGCAGCATCGCCTCGGGCCGGGTGGCCTACACCCTCGGGCTGGAGGGTCCCGCCGTCACCGTCGACACGGCCTGCTCCTCGTCACTGGTCGCCGTGCACCTGGCTGCGCAGGCGCTGCGGCAGCGGGAGTGCGACATGGCGCTCGCGGGCGGCGCGACCGTCCTGTCCACCCCCGACCTGTTCATCGACTTCGCGCGACTGGGCGGCCTGGCCTCCGACGGGCGCTGCAAGGCGTTCTCCGACGCGGCCGACGGCACCAGCTTCGCCGAGGGCGCCGGAATGCTGCTCCTGATGCGCCTGTCGGACGCGGTGGACAAGGGCCACACCGTACTGGCGGTCATCCGCGGCTCCGCCGTCAACCAGGACGGTGCCAGCAACGGTCTGACGGCTCCCAACGGCCTCGCCCAGCAGCGGGTGATCCGCGAGGCGCTCGCCAACGCGGACCTGGGCTCCGACCAGATCGACGCGGTGGAGGCACACGGCACCGGAACCCGGCTCGGCGACCCCATCGAGGCACAGGCCCTGCTGCACACGTACGGCACGAGCCGCAGCCCCGAACGGCCGCTGTGGCTCGGCTCGCTGAAGTCCAACATCGGCCACACCCAGGCGGCTGCCGGCGTGGCCGGAATCATCAAGACGGTGCTGGCGATGCGCCACGGACGGCTGCCCCGTACCCTGCACGCCACCCGTCCCTCCAGCCGGGTGGACTGGTCGGCGGGCGCGGTGGAGCTGCTCACGCAGGCACAGGACTGGCCCGGCCAGGGGGACGCCCCGCGCCGCGCCGGCGTGTCCTCCTTCGGTGCCAGCGGCACCAACGCACACCTGATCCTGGAGGGCGTCCCGGACGGCGACGACACGGCGGCGGAGCGCGAACCGTCCACCGGCGGTGGCGCCTGGCTGCTCTCGGGCCGGACCGAAGCGGCGCTGCGAGCCCAGGCCCGGAGACTCCACGGCCATCTCGCCGCCCGCCCCCACGTGTCACCCGCCGCGGTCGGGCGGACGCTGGCCCGCTCCCGTACACCGTTCGAGCACCGGGCCGTCGTCATCGGACAGGACACCGCCGCACTCCTGAGCGGCCTCACGGAGCTGGCGTCCGGCGCGGCGCACGGACCCGGGGTGATCACCGGCCGGTCCGCGCGCGGACGCCGTACCGCACTGCTCTTCACCGGGCAGGGCAGCCAGCGGCCGGGCGCCGGGCGCCGGCTCTACGAGCGGTACGAGGTGTTCGCCCGTGCCCTGGACGAGACGGCCGCGGAACTCGACCGGCACCTGGACCGCCCGCTGCGCGAGGTGATGTTCGCGGAACCGGGCAGCGCGACAGCCGGCCTCCTTGACCGAACCGAGTACACCCAGCCCGCGCTGTTCGCCCTGGAAGTCGCCCTCTTCGAGCTGGTCAGTGCGTGGGGCCTGCGCCCCGACGCCCTCCTGGGGCACTCGGTCGGCGAACTGGCCGCCGCCCACGTCGCCGGAGTGTTCACCCTGCCCGACGCCGCCCGCCTGGTGATGGCGCGGGGCCGGCTGATGGGCGAGCTGCCGGCCGGTGGCGCGATGGCGGCGATCCAGGCGGGCGGCCCGGAGATCGAGGAGACGATCACGGCACTCACGGCTCACAGGTCGGCGCGCGTCGCCGTCGCCGCGCTCAACGGGCCCGACGCCACCGTGATCTCGGGCGACGAGGACGTGGTCGCCGAGCTCGCCGCGCTGTGGCGGGAGCGGGGCCGCCGCACCAGGGTGCTGCCCGTCAGCCACGCCTTCCACTCGCCGCGCATGGACGCCGCACTGGAACCGTTCGCCCGGATCGCGCGCGACGTCTCCTACGCCGAGCCGCGCATCCCGGTGGTCTCCAACCTGACCGGCGACGTCGCGTCGACCGCGCTGCTGTGCGCCCCGGAGTACTGGGTGCGCCACGCGCGCGAGGCCGTGCGCTTCAGCGACGGCTTCCGCACCCTGCGCGATCAGGGGATCGACACCTTCGTCGAACTGGGACCGGACGGCGTGTTGTCCGCCCTGGGCCGCGACTGCCTGCGCGAAGAGGAACGAGACGCCCCGCGCCAGGACGGCCCGACGGACCGCGACACGGCCGGCTCCCCCGCCGACGGGCGGGAGCGTCCCGTGCTGATGGTGCCGCTGCTGCGCCGGGACCGCGACGAGACGAACACCTGCCTCGGGGCCCTGGCCACCATCCACACCCACGGTGTCCCCGTCGACCTCGCGGCCGTGCACGGTGACGCCGACGGGCCCACCGTCGACCTCCCCACCTACGCCTTCCAGCGCACGCGCTACTGGCTGGACGTCCCGGCCCCTGCCGCCGGCCTCACCGCCACCGGTCTGGAGGCGGCGGACCAGCCCCTGCTTCCGGCCGCCATCGACCTGCCCGACGGGGAAGGCACCGTACGGACCGGGCTGCTCTCCGTCCGCACCCACCCGTGGATCGCCGACCACCGCGTCCAGAACCGCACCGTGGTACCCGGAGCGGCCCTCCTGGACATCGCCGCCTGGGCGGGCACCGAAGCGGGCTGCCCCCGGGTCGCCGAGCTGACCTTCGCCACGCCCCTCGTCCTGCCCGAGAGCGGGGAGGGGGTCCGGCTGCGCGTGACGCTGAGCGGCCCCGACGCGGAAGGCATCCGTACGATACGCATCGACTCCCGGCCCGCCGACGCCGCTCGGGCAGCCGACGCCCCCTCCGACTGGACCCGGCACGCGTCAGGTACCCTCGCCCCCGGAACCGAGGAGGCCGGTGACGGTGCCGACGCGCCGGCGGAACTGCTCGGCGTCTGGCCCCCGGCCGACGCGATCCCGGTGGCCCTCGATGCGGACGCCGTCGCGGCTGAGTACCGGCGTCTCGCGGACGCGGGCGTGACGTACGGTCCCGTGTTCCGGGGATTGCGCGCCGTCTGGCGGCGCGGCGAAGAAGTCTTCGCCGAGGTCCGGCTCCATGGCCAGGCGGCCGCCGACGCCTCGCGGTACGGCATGCACCCGGCCCTGCTGGACGCTCTGGCGCACGCCACCGGGTTCGGCGAGCAGTTCACCGGGGCCCACGGCCTGCTGCCGTTCTCGTGGAGCGACGTCCGGATCCACGTCCGCGGCACCGACTCCCTGCGCGTACGGATCGCCCCGGTGGGACCCGACGCCGTGACCGTCGCGGCGGCCGACCCGGCGGGCCGACCGGTCCTCGACGCCCGCTCACTCACGCTGCGCCCTCTCCCGGCGAACCAGTTCCACAGTCCACAGGCGGGGAGCACACCGTTGTACCGACTGGAGTGGACGTCGGTCTCCGCTCCGGTGACCGGGCCCTCCGGTCCCAGGCCGGCGGCGGCGGAGTGGGGCGTCCTCGGCCGTCCCGGCCCGGTCCTCCTTGAGGGCGTACGCGACGGAGGCCGGACACCCGTACGGACCTACGACGATCTGGACGCGCTCGCGGCCTCCGACACGCCCCTGCCCGACCACGTCCTCGTGGAGCTCGGCCACGACGGGGACGATCTCGCCGCAGCCGCCCACGACCTGGCCGAACGTGCACTGGCCGTGGTGCAGGGCTGGCTGGCCCACGCCCGCTTCACCGACGTACGCCTGGTCGTGCTGACGCGCGGGGCGGTGGCGGCCGGCACCAGCGCGGTCCGCCCGGCTGCGGCCGTCGCCTGGGGACTGCTGCGCAGCGCACAGTCCGAGCACCCGGGCCGCTTCATACTGGTCGACGCGGACCCGTCCGACCCGGCTGCCTCCTACCGCTCCCTGTCACGGGCCGTCACCTCGGGGGCGTCCCAACTCGCCGTGCGCGGCGATGAGATCCTCGTACCCCGACTCACCCACGGAGCGAACGGGCAGGGCGCTGCCGCCGGTCGCCTCGGCGACGCCACCGAGCCGGAAGCGGGCGCAGCCCTGAGGCCCGCCCCGTCGGGGAACCTCTCCGGCCCCTGGCGCGCGGACGGCACCGTGCTCATCACGGGCGGAACCGGAACGCTCGGCAAGGCTGTGGCCCGGCATCTCGTGACCAAGCACGGCGTCCGGCACCTGATACTCGCCGGCCGGCGCGGAGCGGACGCCCCGGGCGCGGCCGGGCTGGCCGCCGGACTCACCGACTTGGGCGCCGTCGTGAACATCGTCCGCTGCGACGCTGCCGACCGCTCGGCGCTCGAAAGCGTTCTGGCCGCCGTCCCCGCCGCGTACCCGCTCACCGCTGTCGTGCACACCGCTGGTGTGCTGGACGATGGCATCATCACGGCGCAGACCTTCCCACGGGTGTCGGCAGTCCTGCGGGCCAAGGCGGACGCGGTCACACACCTGCACGAACTGACCCGCGAACTGGATCTGTCCGCCTTCGTCCTCTTCTCGTCGGCTGCCGGAACCCTCGGCAGTCCCGGCCAGTCCAGCTACGCGGCCGCCAATAGCTTCCTCGACTTGTTCGCCGCCTGGCGGCGAGCACAGGGCCTGCCCGCCGTATCCCTGGCCTGGGGCCTGTGGGGCGACGGCGGTGACGGCGACGGCGGTGGCGCAGGGGCCGACGGCATGGGAGCGAGCCTGGCCGCCGCCGACCTCGCACGGCTGCGCCGTTCCGGCATCCTGCCCCTCGACCCCGCCGAGGCACTGACACTGTTCGACGAGGCCTGCGACCCCTCCAGGACCGAGGCCGTGTTGCTGCCGATTCGCCTCGACCTGAACGGCCTGCGTGCTCGTTCGGCCCGCGGCACCGCACACGCAGGCGTGGTACCCGAAGTGCTGCACGCCCTGGTGCCCCCGCCCGCCGGTGCCGGCCCCTCGTCCGGTGCGGGCACGCCGGACCCTGCGGCGGGCCAGGAGCCCCCGACCACGGCCGCGGCATCCGGCACCCTGGCCGAACAGCTCGCCGGGAAGCCGCGCGGCGAGCGGCTCGCCGTCATCCGGGAGCTCGTGCGCACCGAGATCGCCTCGGTGCTCGGGCACGCGGACGCCCAACGCGTCCAGCTCCAGTTCTCCTTCAAGGAAGCCGGATTCGACTCCCTCACCGCCGTCGAACTCCGCAACCGGCTCACCGCCGTCATCGGAACGAAGCTCCCCGCCACGCTGGTCTTCGACCATCCGACGCCGACGGCGCTCGTCGACCACCTGGAACAGGAACTGCCCAAGGGCGGCCAGGAACTTCCCGCGGACGTCCCGGATGTTCTGGAGGCACTCGACCGGATCCGGGACGGACTGGCCACCGCTGTCACCGACGACAACGGCCGCGCCCACGTCGCCGAACGCCTCCAGGAGCTGCTCGGCACGCTCGCCCCGCCGGTGGCCGGCGCCCGCCCGGTCAACGGCTCGAACAGTCACGACGGGCAGGGCCCCGACGAGCCGTCGGTCGGCGAACGCCTCGCTGCCAGCACCGACGACGAGCTCTTCGACCTCTTCGACAGCGACTTCCGGTCGATGTAGCCCAGAGCCCGCTCGCCGCCACTGCTCTCCCGCCCCCGCCGCCCGTCCCACACCCCTGGAGAACAGCACCATGTCTTCCGAAACGCCTGCCACCAACGAAGAAAAGCTCCGCGCCTACCTCCGCCGCGCCATGACCGACCTGCACGAGGCCCGCGAGCAGATCCGCCGGACCGAGTCGGCCAGGCATGAGCCGATCGCGATCGTGGGGATGGGGTGTCGGTTCCCGGGCGGGGTGTCGTCGCCGGAGGGGT
>NZ_JBVJLO010000051.1:0-10067 GCF_055584685.1 Streptomyces sp. NPDC102258 | reverse complement strand
CCGCGGTGAGCCACGGGAACAGGGCGTGCTCCTGGAACATCAGGGCCGGACGGCCTTCGGTCGACACGGTTCCGGCGGTCGGGGTGTCCAGTGCGGCGACCAGGTTGAGGAGGGTGGATTTGCCGCAGCCGGAGGCGCCGAGGAGGGTGACGAACTCGCCGGGGGCGACGTCGAGGCTGATGTCGTCCAGCACCAGCTGGGGTCCGGCGGGACCGGGGAAGGACTTGGAGACGTGTGCGATGCGAACGGCCCGTGCGAGGGCCGTGGTGTGCTCCGCGCCGACCAGGACGGTCGCCATCGCGGGTCACCTCCTTCGATCGTCGAGGCCCGGGCCCGGCGGGGTGACGGGGGGCTTGTGCAGGGAGGCGAGGACCGTGTCGAGCGGCCCGAGGTCGTAGATGCCGGACAGGTCGGGCCGCTCCAGCAGGCCGGCCGCGACGGCGTGGTCGGCCTGGGCGGTGAGGGTGGCGGCCAGCGGGTCGTCGGTGACGAGGACGGACGGCCAGGCGCGGTCGATGACCTCGGGCTCCAGCTCCTTGCCGCTGAGGGTCTTCAGGGCGGCGTTGGCCGAGGCCTTGGCCTCGTCCCGGTGGGCGTTGATCCACTCGTTGGTCTTCACCGTGCCCCTGAGCAGGGCCTCGACCACGTCCTGATGGGCCTTCAGGAACTTCTGCGACACGACGACGTTGGTGATCACGAACTTCCGGTCGGGCCACAGGTCGCTCTCGTCGAGGAGGACGGTGGCGCCCTCGGCGACCAGCTTGGACGCGGTCGGCTCGGGCACCCAGGCGCCGTCGACGGCGCCGGAGCGGTAGGCGTCGGGGGTGATGGTGTTGTTGGTGCGGACGACGGACACCTCGCCCTTCCCGCTGGTCGCGTCGACCTTCCAGCCCCGGGCCGCGATCCAGTCGAGGAAGGCCACGTCCTGGGTGTTGCCGAGCTGCGGGGTGGCGATCTTCCGGCCCTTGAGGTCGTCGAGGGTCCTGATCCTGTCCGGGTTCACGACGAGCTTGACGCCGCCCGAGGCGGAGCCGGAGACGATCCGCAGGTTCCGCCCCCCGGACTTCGCGTAGCCGTTGACGGCGGGTGAGGGGCCGATGAAGGCGAGGTCGACGGAGCCCGCGTTGAGGGCCTCGATCGCGGCCGGCCCGGCGTTGAAGGTGGTGGTCTTCAGGGCGGTGCCGCCGAGTTCCCGCTGGATCAGCCCCTCGCGTACGCCGACCAGGGCGGTGGCGTGGGTGAGGTTGGGGAAGTAGCCGAGGGTCACGGAGCCCGCCGAGAGCGGGGCGCCCGCCGCCCCGGCGGGGGCCCGGGCCGCGACCGGGACCGGATCGGGCCGGGACCCGTAACCGCAGGCGGTGAGGGCCGCGGCGAGCAGCAGCAGGAGGGCCGCGGCGGGGCCGGGGCGGCGGGGCCGGGGCGTGGTCAGGCGGTCCATTCGGGCTCCGTGAAGGCCTCGCCCGCCATGCCCGCGGTCAGGGTGGTGCCGTCGGCCGGGTCGACGAGCAGGAAGGACCCGGTGCGGCGGGAGGCGGCGTACGCGTCGAGGGCGAGCGGTTCGGCGGTCCGGACGACCACGCGGCCGATGTCGTTGGCGACGAGCCGGCCGGGGTCCGGGTGCGGGGAGAGGTCGTCCAGGGTCAGCCGGGAGGGGATGTCCTTGACGATCGCCTTGACGGTGCGGGTGGTGTGCTTGAGCAGGACGCGCTGGCCGACCGTCAGGGGGCGGTCGGCGACGTGGCAGACCGTGGCGAGCACCTCGTGCGTGGGGGCGGGGGCGACGGCGGTGGGGGCGATGAGGTCGCCGCGGGAGACGTCGATGTCGTCCGCGAGGCGCAGGGTCACGGACTGCGGGGCCCGGGCGGTGTCCACGGGCGTGCCCAGGGCGTCGATGGCTTCGATGGTGCTGGTGCGGCCGGACGGCAGGACGGTGACGGCTTCGCCGACGCGCAGGACGCCGGAGGCGATCTGGCCCGCGTAGCCCCGGTAGTCGGGGTGCTCGGCGGACTGCGGGCGGATGACGTACTGGACGGGGAAGCGGGCGTGGGCGGCGGTGAGCTCCTCGCTGACCGGGACGGTTTCCAGGTGTTCGAGGACGGTGGGGCCGCCGTACCAGTCCATGTGGGCGGAGGGCTCGACGACGTTGTCCCCGGCCAGGGCGGAGATCGGGATCGCGGTGATCTCCGGCACGCCCAGGTCGGAGGCGTAGGCGGTGAACTCCTCGGCGATCGCCGCGAAGACCTTCTCCTCGTAGCCGACCAGGTCCATCTTGTTGACGGCGAGGACGACGTGGGGGACGCGCAGGAGGGCGGCGACGGCGGCGTGGCGGCGGGTCTGCTCGATGACGCCGTTGCGGGCGTCGACCAGGACGACGGCGAGGTCGGCGGTGGAGGCGCCGGTGACCATGTTGCGGGTGTACTGCACGTGCCCGGGGGTGTCGGCGAGGATGAACCGGCGGCGGGCGGTGGCGAAGTAGCGGTAGGCCACGTCGATGGTGATGCCCTGCTCGCGTTCGGCGCGCAGGCCGTCGGTGAGGAGGGCGAGGTCGGGGGCTTCCTGGCCGCGCCGGGCGGAGGCGGCTTCGACGGCTTCCATCTGGTCGGTCAGGACCGACTTGGAGTCGTGCAGGAGCCGGCCGACCAGGGTGGACTTGCCGTCGTCGACGGAACCGGCGGTCGCGAAACGCAGCAGCGTGGTGACGCCCATGGCTAGAAGTACCCCTCGCGTTTGCGGTCTTCCATGGCGGCCTCGGACATCTTGTCGTCGGCGCGGGTCGCGCCCCGCTCGGTGAGGCGGGAGACGGCGATCTCGGCGATCACGGCGTCCAGCGTGGCGGCGTCGGAGTCGACGGCGCCGGTGCAGGACATGTCGCCGACGGTGCGGTAGCGGATGAGACGCGTCTCGGGCGTCTCACCCTCCTTGGGACCGCCCCACTCGCCGGCCGTCAGCCACATGCCGCCCCGCTGGAAGACCTCGCGCTCGTGGGCGAAATAGATCTGCGGCAGTGCGATGCCCTCGCGGGCGATGTACTGCCACACGTCCAGCTCGGTCCAGTTCGACAGCGGGAAGACGCGCACGTGCTCGCCCGGGGCGTGGCGGCCGTTGTAGAGCTGCCACAGCTCGGGGCGCTGGCGGCGCGGGTCCCACTGGGAGAACTCGTCGCGCAGGCTGAACACCCGCTCCTTGGCGCGGGCCTTCTCCTCGTCGCGGCGGCCGCCGCCGAAGACGGCGTCGAACCTGAGCCGCTGGATCGCCTCGGTCAGCGGGAGGGTCTGGAGCGGGTTGCGGGTGCCGTCGGGGCGCTCGCGGAGCGTCCCGGCGTCGATGTACTCCTGGACGGAGGCCACGTGCAGGCGCAGGCCGTGCTCGGCGACCGTGCGGTCGCGGTACTCCAGGACCTCGGGGAAGTTGTGGCCCGTGTCGACGTGCAGCAGCGTGAAGGGCACCGGCGCGGGCGCGAACGCCTTCAGCGCCAGGTGCAGCATGACGATGGAGTCCTTGCCGCCGGAGAACAGGATCACCGGCTTCTCGAACTCCCCCGCCACCTCACGGAAGATGTGCACCGCCTCGGACTCCATCGCGTCCAGATGGCTGAAGGCCCTGGCCGCCTTGTGCAGGGGAATGACGGTCACGCGAGACCCCTCTGGTCGAGCAGCGCGAAGAGCGCCGCCGCGGATTGGTGGACGGACTGCGTGTGCGACTCGATACGGAGGTCCGGGGTTTCCGGTGCCTCGTAGGGGTCGTCGACCCCGGTCAGCCCGGTGATCTCGCCCGCCGCCTGCTTGGCGTACAGGCCCTTCACGTCACGTACGGAGCAGACTTCGACCGGGGTCGCGACGTGCACTTCCAGGTACGGGGTGCCCTCGGCCGCGTGCCGCTTGCGGACGGCCTCCCGGCTGTCCGCGAACGGCGCGATCACCGGGACCAGGGCCTTGACGCCGTTGCGTGCGAGGAGCTCGGCGACGAAGCCGATCCGCTGCACGTTCGTGTGCCGGTCCTCACGGCTGAAACCGAGCCCGGCCGAGAGGAACTCGCGGATCTCGTCCCCGTCCAGGACCTCCACCCGGTGGCCCCCGGCGCGCAGCCGCTCGGCCAGCGCGTAGGCGATGGTGGTCTTCCCGGCGCTCGGCAGCCCGGTCAGCCACACGGTGGCGCCCTGGTCGCTCACGCTCATCTGTTTCTTCTCCGTTGGTTCTTCGCTCGTCGTCATCAGCCGTGCAGTCCGCACTCGGTCTTGCCCCGCCCCGCCCACCGGCCGGCCCGCGCGTCCTCGCCCGCCGCCACCCGGCGGGTGCACGGGGCGCAGCCGACGGAGGCGTAGCCGTCCATCAGCAGCGGGTTGGTCAGCACACCGTGTTCCGCGACGTACGCGTCCACGTCGCCCTGGCTCCAGCGGGCGATCGGGGAGACCTTGACCTTCCGCCGCCGCTCGTCCCAGCCCACCACCGGGGTGTTCGCCCGGGTCGGGGACTCGTCCCGGCGCAGACCCGTCGCCCACGCCTCGTACGCCGTCAGGCCCTCTTCCAGCGGCTTGACCTTGCGCAGCGCGCAGCACAGGTCCGGATCACGGTCATGCAGCCGGGCGCCGTACGCGGCGTCCTGCTCGGCGACGCTCTGGCGCGGGGTGAGGGTGATGACGTTCACGTCCATCACCGCGTCCACCGCGTCCCGCGTCCCGATCGTCTCCTCGAAGTGATAACCCGTGTCGAGGAACACCACGTCCACACCCGGGAAGGCGCGGGAGGCCAGGTGCGCGACGACCGCGTCCTCCATCGAGGAGGTCACGCAGAACTTCCTCCCGAAGGTCTCGGCCGCCCACCGCAGGATTTCCGGCGCGGAGGCGTTTTCCAGTTCCCGTCCGGCCCGTTCTGCCAGTTTTTCGAGATCGGCCATCCGGCAGCTCCTTACGCAAGGGAGAAGTGGTGCACGGACAGAATTCGTTGCGCCGAGATTAGCAATGTTGACCCCTAAAGCACTGACCGTTCGCTGATCGCGGCCATTTTCGGCCGAAGGGCCAATCCAGGCCCCTCAGCTGGGGTTTCCCGACTTTAAGGGGATTTACGGTAGGCGGTCAGCGAGCGGTAAGTCTCCGATCAGCGGACCGCCAGCGCCCTCGTGCCATAGTGGGCCGGAAATCATGCCGAATGGGTTTACGCATTCGCGCCGACTTCCCCCGGAGAGGGCATACAGAGAAATGAGCCTGCAAAGACTGCGCCGAGGAAGGCTGATACGCCGCCTCGCACTCTGTCTGTCGGCGGTGGGACTCACCGCCTCCATGCTCACTGGAGCGGAGCCCGCCGCCGCCGGCACGCCGGTGACCTGGACCTCCACCTTCCAGGGCACCGACGGCGTCACCTATTCGGCGACCAACCACCTGGTCGCGGCGGCCAAGGGCCCCGCCCGGCAGTGGATGCTCGTCTGGTCCGGCCCGGCCAAGCAGCCCGCGCCCGACTTCCTGACCGTCATCGACGCCACCCCCGGCTCCCCCACGTACGGCAAGGTCGCCAACACCGTCACCGTCGGCCCGAACAACGGCAACGAGCCGCACCACATGCAGTACGTGTGGCACAAGGGCGACCGGATCTACGCCGGCGGCATCATGAGCGACACCACCTTCGTCTTCGACGCGAAGGCGCTGCCCGCGCTGACCATCGCCGGGGTCAACACCACCGTCGACACCCCCTGCGGAACCCTGCCCGACGCCTACCAGGTGCTGAGCGACGGGACCGCGTACGGCACGTACATGGGCGGTCCGAACGTCACCGGCCCCTGTACGTACACCAACGGCCAGGTCCGCGTCGGCAACGGCGCCGCCGGCTCGCCGGGTGAGATCGTACGGATCGGCCAGGACGGCAGGACGCTCGCCGAGATCCCGGCGGCCACCGCCGCGGGCGAGGACCCGGCCCAGTGCGGCAACGTCCCGGCGCTGCCCGCCGCGACCTGCGCCAACCCGCACGGCGTGGCCGTCCGCGAGGACCTGAACATCATGGTGGCGAGCGACTTCGCCGAGGCCCGCAACTTCATGACGCCCGACTCGGTGCTGACGGAGAACCTGGCCCGCCAGACCGTCCGCGTCTTCGACATCACCCACCGCGACGATCCGACGCTGCGCTCGGTCTCCAAGGTCGCCGACGGTCCGCGCGGGGCGCTGGAACAGCGCGCCTTCTTCCGCGAGTCCCGGGTGGTCATGGAGACCGCGCTGACCAACCGGCCCGGCCACAAGGGGGCGTTCGTGTCCTCCATGGCCGGCGGGGCCGTCTTCTACACCCCGGACATCACCGCGCCCGACCCGCAGTGGAAGGAGGTCTTCGACGACACGACGGCCTATCGGTCCTTCCAGAACGACAAGAGCGTCACCGGCAGCGGGGACAACGGCAGCTGGCTGGCCGTCAGCCCCGACGACCGGTTCCTCTTCCACACGGTGATGGGCCAGTCCGTGCCGTACGGCAAGCCGCTGGACCAGACCACGGGCATGATCTACGTCCTGGACATCCAGAAGCTCCTCGCGGCCGGGAACGGCGCCCGGTGCTCGGTCGACGAGCTCGCCGAGGCCAGCCGGGGCGGGCACGAGCGGGACTGCCCGGAGCTGGTCAGCACCGTGCCGATCCGCGACGTCAGCGCCGGCGGCCCGCACTGGGGCGCCATGGACAACTTCAAGCGGGGCGCGGACGGCGTCTACCGCGAGACGCAGGACGTCAGCCGCATCGCGGTCGCCAACTACTTCGTCGCCGGGTCCTTCGGCGGCGGCGGCGACCACCGGGTGTGCATGTTCGACCTCGACCGGCGCGGCCGGGTCTCCCTCGACCGGTCCTTCCGCGACGAGAACACCGGCAAGCCCTGCGTCGGCTTCAACCGGGCCTCGTGGCCGCACGGCGACTTCGGCGACAGCCAGCCGCACGGCGTGCTGTTCGTGGTCAGCGACAGCGTCGTCCGACGGTGAACACCGTCCTCGTGGCGGCGGTCGTCCTGACCGCCGCCCTGGCGCTCGGCCTGCTGCTGCTCCTGCGGACCCGGCTGCTGCGCCGGCGCGCCACCGCCACGGCGTACTTCGCCGTGGCGGTGGCGGGCGCGGTCCTGGCCGGGGTGTGGGGCGGCCCGCTGCTCACCCCCGGGCCGGCCCGGCCGGTGGCGGGGCGGGTGCTGCTCGACTCCCTCGTGGTGGGTGCCCGCACGGTGCCGGTGCTGGTGGTGCCGAACCGCCCCGGGTACAACCTGGTGGCCGTCGGCGCCCCCGACGCCGCCGCCGGGACCGGCCGGGACCGGCTGACGAAGGGCGAGCGGCGGCCCGGGTCGGCCCTGACCTGGGTGCCGGTCGAGCTGCCGGCCGGGCCCGGGCGGGTGTGGGTCTCCACCGGCGGGGCCTCGGCGCCGCTGGCCGTGGACACGGGCCGGGCGGGCGGCGGTGAGGGTGGCGGCGCGGACGTGCGGGGCGCCGACGGGCCGGAGTGCGCGAGCGCCGCCGTCGGGGCCGTGGTCGGGGGCAGCGCGCGGCCGCCGGCCGGCTGCCCCGCCGACCGGCTCACGGAGGCGGACGCCGCCGCGCTGCGGGACACCGTGGGCTTCCTCGCCGGGCGCGGGGCCCGCTCGCTGGCCCTCGCCGAGGACGCCTCGCCGCGCGGCCGGGCGGCGGCCGCCGAGGTGCGCGCCGCGGCGGCCCGGGCGGGCCTGTCCGTATCCGCGCCGGGCTCCGGCCGGCAGCCGCTGGTGGTCACCGCCGGCTGGGCGGGCGCGGACACCGCCGTACGGGACGTCGCGGCGGGCCGCACCACCGCCGAGGGCACCTACCTGGCGCCCTGGCTGTTCACCGCCCCGCTGCTGTCGCCGAGCGCGGGCCAGCTCATCGCGCTGCGGTACGCGCCGAACAGCCCGGCCGCGGTGGAGTACCTGACGGCGCTCGGCAGCCGCCTGCCGGGCGAGATCCCGACCGCCGCCGGGTACGAGGCCTGGCGCGCGGCCCGCGGATCGGCCGGCCCGGCCCCCGCCCGGCTCTACGCCACGGCGGTGCTCTACGTACCGGGCAGCGGCGCGCACCACCACGAGGAGTCCACGAGCTGGCTGCCCAGCGGGATGATCGTCCCCGTCGCGGGCCTCGGCACCACCTGATCCCCCCTCCCCCACCCCACGTAGGAGCACACGGAGATGACGGAAACAGCCGTGCCACCGGTCCGGACCGCCCGGACCGCCCGGCCCGCCGCCGCCCAGCGCCCCGAGGGGCAGTGGGCGCTGGGCCAGCGGGAACCGCTCAACGCCAACGAGGAGTTCAAGCGGGCCGAGGATCCGCTGCTGGTGCGCGAGCGCATCGAGCGGGTCTACGCCCGCGAGGGCTTCGCCTCCATCGACCCCGACGACCTGCGCGGCCGGATGCGCTGGTGGGGCCTGTACACGCAGCGCAAGCCCGGCATCGACGGCGGCAAGACCGGCTCGCTGGCTCCGGAGGAGCTGGAGGACGAGCACTTCATGATGCGGGTGCGCAGCGACGGCGGCACCCTGGACCTGGCGCAGCTGCGGGCCATCGCGGACGTCTCGACGCGGTACGCCCGCGACACCGCCGACATCACCGACCGGCAGAACATCCAGCTGCACTGGGTGCGGATCGAGGACGTGCCGGCGATCTGGCGGCGGCTGGAGGCGGTCGGGCTGTCCACGACGGAGGCGTGCGGGGACTGCCCGCGCGTCATCGTGGGCAGTCCGGTGGCGGGGGTGGGCGCGGACGAGGTGCTCGACGCGACCCCGGCCGTACGGGAGATCGCCGAGCGGTACATCGGGGACCCGTCACTGTCGAACCTGCCGCGCAAGTACAAGTCGGCGGTGTCCTGGCTGCCGGACATCCCGTACGAGATCAACGACCTGGCCTTCCTCGGCGCGGTCCACCCCGAGCACGGGCCGGGTTTCGGCATGTGGGTGGGCGGCGGGCTGTCGACGGTGCCGGTCCTCGCGCGGCACGTGGGGGTGTGGGTGCCGCTGGCGGAAGTCCCGGACGTGTGGGTGGCGGTGGCGCGGCTGTTCCGCGACTGGGGCTACCGGCGGCTGCGGAGCCGGGCCCGGCTGAAGTTCCTGATCGCCGACTGGGGCGTGGAGAAGTTCCGCCGGGTGCTGGAGGAGGAGTACCTGGGCCGGCCGCTGCTGGACGGCCCGGCGCCCGAGCTGCCGCCGGAGCCGATCGACCACATCGGCGTACACCCGCAGCGGGACGGGCTGTCGTACGTGGGGGCCGCGCCGGTCGTGGGGCGGCTGTCGGGGACGCGGCTGGCGGCGCTGGCCGACCTGGCGCAGGCGCACGGCAGCGGGCGGGTCCGGCTGACGCCGTATCAGAAGCTGCTGGTGCTGGACGTGGCGGATCCGGAGCCGCTGGTGGCGGAGCTGGCGGAGATCGGGCTCCAGGCACGGCCGTCGCCGTGGCGGCGCAACACGATGGCGTGCACCGGGATCGAGTACTGCAAGCTGGCGATCGTGGAGACGAAGGAGCGGGCGGCGACGCTCGTCGCGGAGCTGGAGAAACGCCTCGCGGGGGAGGAGGTGCAGCTCGGCATCAACGTCAACGGCTGCCCCAACTCGTGCGCGCGGACGCAGGTCGCGGACATCGGGCTCAAGGGGCAGCTCGTCGCGGACGAGGACGGGCGGCAGGTGGAGGGCTTCCAGGTGCACCTGGGGGGCGGCCTGGCGCTGGCCGCGGACCAGGAGGGCGGCTTCGGCATGAAGGTGCGGGGGCTGAAGACCACGGCGGCGGACCTGCCGGACTACGTGGAGCGCCTGACCCGCAGCTACCTGTCCTCCCGGAGCGGGCCGGCGGAGTCCTTCGCCGCGTGGGTGGCCCGCTGCGACGAATCGGCCCTCCAGTAACGCGTTTTCTGACCCGGTGGCCCGGCGGCCCCGGCCCTTCGAGCGAGCCACCGCGCGCGCCCGGGGCCGGGGCCGCCGCTGCGCGGAGCGGGTCCCCTGCCCGCCCTTGCACCGTTCCCGCCTCAGGCGCCGGCGCGGCTGAGAGAAACCCGGGCGGTGTCCGGCCCGCGCCCCGGCGCGGCTCACCACACGGCGCTCCGCGCCCGCGCCTCAAACGCCGGCGGGGC
>NZ_JBVJLO010000050.1:0-12636 GCF_055584685.1 Streptomyces sp. NPDC102258 | reverse complement strand
GTGGTGGGGACCGTCCCAGCTACCCGCGTCGTGATGACGACCGGGGTGGGCGTCCCTCGTACCCGCGCCGTGATGACGACCGTGGTGGTTTCCGCGGCGGCCGTGACGACCGTGGCGGCGACCGTCCGTCCTACCCGCGTCGCGATGACCGGGGCGGCGACCGTGGTGGCTTCCGTGGTGGCCGCGATGACCGCGGTGGCGACCGTGGCGGCTTCCGTGGCCGGGACGACCGGGGTGGCGACCGCGACTACCGTGCGGACCGCGACCGGGACCCGGTCAAGCGGCTGCCGATCGACGACGACGTCACCGGGCACGAGATCGACGCCGATGTGCGTCAGGAGCTCCTGAGCCTGCCCAAGGGCCTGGCCGAGGAGGTCTCCCGCAACCTGGTCATGGTGGCCCGGCTGATCGACGAGGACCCGGAGCAGGCGTACGCGTACGCCCGTATCGCCCTGCGTCTGGCCTCCCGCGTCGCCGCCGTCCGTGAGGCCGCCGGCTTCGCCGCGTACGCCACGCAGAAGTACAGCGAGGCGCTCGCGGAGTTCCGCGCCGCCAAGCGGATGACTGGTTCCGTCGAGCTGTGGCCCGTCATGGCCGACTGCGAGCGCGGCCTCGGCCGTCCGGAGCGGGCCCTGGCCATGGCCGGCGAGCCCGAGGTGCAGAAGCTGGACAAGGCCGGCCAGGTCGAGATGCGTCTGGTCGCCGCCGGTGCCCGCCGGGACATGGGCGAGCTCGACGCCGCCATCGTGACCCTGCAGAGCCCGGAGCTGGCCTCCAGCTCCGTCCAGCCGTGGACCGCGCGCCTGCGGTACGCCTACGCCGACGCCCTGCTGGCCGCCGGTCGTGAGGACGAGGCGCGCGAGTGGTTCGCGAAGACCCTCGAAGCCGACAAGGACGGGGCGACCGACGCCTCCGACCGGCTGGCCGAGATCGACGGCGTCGAGTTCGTGGACGCCGCCACGGTCGGGGACGACTCCGACGTCGAGGACGCCCGCGACGACCGTGAGGACGACGAGGACGAGGACGACGAGGACGACGCCGAGGTGGCGGCGGCCGAGCGGGCCTCCGACCAGGCCGAGTACTACGACGAGGACGACGACGAGTACGAGCCCGTGGGCGAGGCCGACGTCGACGTGACCGACGAGATCGTGGTCGTCGAGGACGACGAGCGCGACGGCCGCGACAAGGCGTAGTACGCGCCATGACGGAAGAAGGGCGGCACCCCCTCGGGGGTGCCGCCCTTTCGCGTTTCTGGATGAGGGGGTAGGTCAGTCCACGCTGCGCAGGACCAGGCCCGTGGCCGGTTTCGGGCCGAAGGACGTGGACTTGCGGGGCATGGTGACGCCCTGGCGGGCCAGGTCCCGTACGACCGCCTCCCGTACGGGGTGCAACAGGACGGCGGTGCCGCCGTGGCGCTCGGCCATGGCGACCGTGGCGGCGGCGTCGTGGATGTAGGTGATCTGCTCCGGGGTGTCCGGGATCCTCCACAACTCGTCGAGCAGCGTCGCGTGCAGGACCGTCGCGTCCAGCCGGCGCCAGGCCTCGGGGCGGTCGTGGCGGACGGTGCGTTCGATGAGGTCCGGGTCGGGGTCGGTCGCCAGGTGGTAGGTGCCGTCGCCGGTGAGGAGGAAGGCGTTGCCGCGTTCCGAGGCGTCGGCGAGGGCCTCCAGGGCCAGGGGGAGCGGGCCCTCGACGGAACGGACCCGGAAGGAGCCGTCGAGCGCGGCCAGGGCCCGCGGCAGCGGCAGCCGGCGCAGCATGCGGTGGATGGCGCGCACCTGGAGCGGGTAGCGGGCGGTGTCCACGAGGAGGACCAGGCCGAAGTCCCACGGGGTGGGGGAGCCGTGCTCCTGCTGGAGGCGCAGGTAGGTGGCCCAGCGGTGGTGGCCGTCGGCGATGAGGGCCTGGCGGGCGCCGAGGTCGGTGGTGACGGCGGCCAGTTCGGCCGGGTCCGTGAGGGCCCACAGGCGGTGGCAGAAGCCGTCCTCGGTGACGGTCGACAGCAGGGGGGCCCGGCCGGCGGCGGTGGCCTCGACGACGGCGGCCGCTCCGGTGCCCGGTCCGTCGCCGAGGTAGGTCAACAGGAGGGGTTCGAGGTTGGCCGAGGTGGCGCGCATCAGTCCGGCGCGGTCGGTGACCACGTCCGGCATGACGTCCTCGTGCGGCAGGACGATGCCGGCTTGCGCGTCGGACAGGGCGAGGGCGCCGATGATGCCGCGCTGGAGGACGCCGGCCTTGCGCTGCTCGTAGACGTAGAGCGCGGGCTGCGGGTCGGCGCTGAGGACGCCCTCGGCGAGCCAGTCGGCGAGGGTGCGGGCGGCCTGTTCGTTGCGCGCGTCGGGGGTCTGGGCCTGGGGCAGGATCAGCCTGACGATGTTGTGCGGGTCGGCGGATTCGAGGTAGTCGACTCCGTCGGGGCGCACGACCACGTCGTACGGCGGAGACGTGACGGCGGCGAGGCTGCCGACGCGCTGCGGGACGTAGCGCAGTCCGTGGAAGGGGATCAGCCGCAGCCCGTGTTCCGCGTTGCCAGGTGTGGTCATTGGTGCATGGTAAATCGCGTCTCGCGATGCGGGATGATCGGGGGACTTACGGGGAACAGCGCAAACTTGGACAAGATCGATCGTAAGAATCCCCGGACGTGCGCGGTACGCGCGAACAGTGAAGAGGAGCGGCCAGATGACCCGGCAGACCAGGACCCGTCCCGCGGGCAGTGAGCGCGGTCTCCACCAGGCCTACGACACGGCTCTGCTGGATCTGGACGGAGTGGTGTACGCGGGCGGGCACGCGATCGACCACGCCGTGGACTCCCTCGCCGCGGCCCGGGACGCCGGGATGCACCTGGCGTACGTCACGAACAACGCGCTGCGCACCCCGGACGCCGTCGCCGCGCACCTGGGCGAGCTGGGCATCCCGACGGAGCCGGCCGAGGTGATCACCTCGGCGCAGGCGGTGGCGCGGCTGGTCGCGGAGCAGGTGGAGCCGGGCGCGAAGGTGCTGGTGATCGGTGGGGAGGGGCTGCGGGTGGCGCTGCGCGAACGCGGGCTGGTGCCGGTGGAGTCGGCCGAGGAGGAGGGGCTCGCGGCCGTGGTGCAGGGGTACGGCGGGCCCGATCTGGCGTGGGGGCGGTTCGCGGAGGCGGCGTACGCGGTCAACCGGGGGGTGCCGTGGTTCGCGTCGAACACCGATCTGACGATCCCGTCGCCGCGCGGGATCGCACCGGGCAACGGGGCGGCCGTGGAGGTCGTACGGATCGCCACGGGCGCGGACCCGCAGGTGGCGGGGAAGCCGCTGCCGCCGATGCACCGGGAGACGGTGCTGCGGACGGGGGCGAAGCGGCCGCTGGTGGTCGGGGACCGGCTGGACACCGACATCGAGGGGGCGTTCAACGGGGGCGTGGACTCGCTGCTGGTGCTGACCGGGGTGACGGACGGGCCGCAGCTGCTGCGGGCGGAGCCGAAGTACCGCCCGACGTACGTGGACCGGGACCTGCGCGGGCTGCTGACCGGGCAGCCGGAGGTGGAGCCGGCCGGGGAGGGGTTCCGCTGCGGCGGGTGGACGGCCCGCGCGCTGGACGACGTACTGGAGTTGAAGGGCGAGGGCGAGCCGATGGACGGGCTGCGGGCGCTGTGCGCGGCGGCCTGGACGCGGGCGGGGGAGGGGTCCTGCGCGCTGGACGGGGGGAAGGCCCTGGCCCTGCTCGGGCTGTGAGCGGGCGCGCCGGAAGGGCGGTTGGGCCGTTCGGGGGAATGGCTTACGTCGGAGGGTAGGCTAACCTAACTTGCGTGTTGGTTGAGAGTCCCCCCGAAACGAGCGCGCCACCGGTCGCCGCCGTCCCCCGTACCCGCCACGGCGTGCGGGCGGCCGGCCTGCTCGCCGCCCTCGGCGTACTGGCCCTGGTGGCGGTGGCGAGCATCGCCGTCGGGGCCAAGGCGATGCCCCTCGGTGACGTGTGGCACGGCCTGTTCCACTTCACCGGGACCACCAACGACGTGGTCGTACGGGACCTGCGGATCCCGCGCACCCTGCTGGGGGTGATGGTCGGGCTCGCCCTCGGCCTGTCCGGGGCGGTGATGCAGGCGCTGACCCGCAATCCGCTGGCCGAGCCGGGCATCCTCGGCGTCAACGCGGGCGCCGCGGCGGCCGTCGTCTCCGCCATCAGCTTCCTCGGCGCGAGCTCGCTGGACGCGTTCGTGTGGTGGGCCTTCCTCGGCGCGGGCCTGACCTCGGTCCTCGTCTACGTCCTCGGCGGCAGCCGCAGCGCGACGCCGGTGCGCCTCGCGCTCGCCGGTACGGCGGCCAGCGCGGCCCTCGTCGGCTACATCAACGCCGTGCAGCTGGTGGACAGCAAGGCGCTGGACAAGCTGCGCTTCTGGACGGTGGGTTCGCTGGCCTCGGCCACCATGGACACCGTCACGCAGGTGGCGCCCTTCCTGCTGGCCGGCGCCGTGCTCGCGCTCGCGCTGGGACGGCCGCTCAACGCGATGGCGCTGGGCGACGACACCGCGCGGGCGCTCGGCGCGCACCTGACGCGGACCCGGATCGCGGCCATGGTGGCCATCACGCTGCTGTGCGGGGCGGCGACGGCGGCCTGCGGGCCGATCGTCTTCGTCGGGCTGATGATCCCTCACCTGGCGCGGCTGGTCACGGGACCGGACATGCGCTGGGTGCTGGCGTACTCGGCGGTCCTCTCGCCCGTGCTGCTGCTCGGCGCCGACGTGGCCGGACGGGTCGTCACCCGGCCCGGCGAGCTCCAGGTCGGCATCGTCACCGCGCTGTTGGGCGGCCCCGTCTTCATCTACCTGGTTCGGCGCAAGAGGATGGCCCAGCTGTGACCGCCACGCTCCCGAAGGACACGACGAAGGTCCCGCTGCGCGCGCTGCGCGGACCCGGCCGCACCTCGGTGCGCGTCGAGCCGCGGGCACTGGCGGCCGGGGTGGCGCTGCTCGTCGCGGTGCTGGCGCTGGCCGTCGTGCTCATCGGCACCGGCGACTTCGAGATCGCTCCCTGGGACGTCGTACAGACCCTGCTGGGCAACGGCGCCCCCGCCGACGACTTCATCGTCAACGACCTGCGCCTGCCCCGGGTACTGGTCGCGGTGCTGGTCGGGGCGGCCCTCGGCATGGCGGGGGCGGTCTTCCAGTCCGTCTCCCGCAATCCGCTCGGCTCCCCGGACGTCCTCGGCTTCGGCTACGGCTCGGCGGTCGGCGCCCTCACCGTCATCATCCTGTTCAAGGGCGGTGCGACGGAGGTCGCGGGGGGCGCGGTGGTCGGCGGGGTGCTCGCGGGCCTCGCCGTCTACCTGCTCGCCTACAAGCAGGGCGTCCACGGGTACCGGCTGGTGCTCGTCGGCATCGGCGCCTCCGCCGTCCTCCTCGCGGTCATCCAGTACCTCATCGCGAAGGCGCAGCTCGTCGACGCCACCCGGGCCACGGTCTGGCTGACCGGCTCGCTGGCCGGACGCGACTGGGCGCAGGTGTGGCCGCTGCTCGGGACCTGCGCGGTGCTGTTCCCGCTGGTCCTCGGGCAGAACCGGGCCCTGCGGATGATCGAGATGGGCGACGACGGCGCGTACGCGCTGGGCGTGGCCGTGGAGCGGACCCGGATGCTGCTGATGCTGGCGGCGGTGCTGCTGACCACCGCGGCGGCCGCCGCGGCCGGTCCGATCACCTTCGTCGCCCTGGCCGCGCCCCAGCTGGCCCGGCGGCTGACCCGCTCGCCCGGCCCGAACCTGTTCACCGGCGCGCTGATGGGCGCCGTCCTGCTGCTGGCCTCCGACCTGGCCTCGCAGCGGGCCTTCGGCGCGGACCAGCTGCCGGTGGGCGTGGTGACCGGGCTGGTCGGCGGCCTCTACCTGCTCTGGCTGCTCGTCACCGAGCGCAGGGCGGGACGGATATGAGCGCGCGGGACGACCTGCTTCCCGCGCCCGGCAACGAGCCCGGCGCGGCGCCGGGCCACACGAGGAGTACCCCAGTGCAGCGGCTGACCGCGCAGAACGTCACCCTCGGCTACGACCAGCGGATCATCGCCGAGAACCTGTCGGTGGAGATCCCCGACCACTCCTTCACGGTGATCGTCGGCCCCAACGCCTGCGGCAAGTCCACGCTGCTCCGGGCCCTGTCGCGGATGCTGAAGCCCTCCGTCGGCCGGGTGCTGCTGGACGGCCAGGCCATCTCCTCGCTGCCGGCGAAGAAGGTGGCCCGGACGCTGGGGCTGCTCCCGCAGTCCTCGATCGCCCCGGACGGGATCACCGTCGCCGACCTGGTCGCGCGCGGCCGCTACCCGCACCAGGGGCTGCTGCGCCAGTGGTCGGAGCAGGACGAGCGGATCGTCGCCGAGTCGATGGCCTCCACCGGGGTCGCCGAGCTGGCCGACCGGGCGGTGGACGAGCTGTCGGGCGGGCAGCGCCAGCGGGTGTGGATCGCGATGGCGCTGGCGCAGCAGACGCCGCTGCTGCTGCTGGACGAGCCGACGACGTACCTGGACATCCAGCACCAGCTCGACGTGCTCGACCTGTGCGCGGAGCTCCACGAGAGCCGGGGCCGGACCCTGGTGGCGGTGCTGCACGACCTCAACCACGCGGCCCGCTACGCCACCCACCTGATCGCCCTGCGCGGCGGTGTCGTCGTCGCCGAGGGCCCGCCGGCCGAGGTGGTCACGGCGGAGCTGGTGGAGGAGGTCTTCGGGGTGCGCTGCCAGATCATCGACGACCCGGAGACGGGCACCCCCCTCGTGGTGCCGGCCGCCCGGCAGGCGCGGGCCCGGGCGGCCGTCTGACCGGCGGCCCGCTAGAGCAGGCTCTTCAGGCGCAGCAGGTCGCGGAAGCCGGCCTCCAGGCGGACCCGGCCGGTGGCCCAGGCCTTGGCGAACTTCAGCTCGCCCGCGACCAGGGCGAGCAGGTCGTCGCCCGTCATCGCGAGCCGGATCTCGGCCTTGGCGCGGGGCGGGCCGGGGGTGACCGCGTCCACCCGGATCCGGCCGTCGTCGAGGCGGCCGGAGAAGGTCTGGTCGAGGTCGGTGATGTGGCAGCTCAGGGAGCGGTCGAAGGCGGCGGCGCCGCGTACGTCGCCGTCCGCCCGGGCCAGGTTGTCGGAGAGTCGGTCGAGTGCGTCGCGGCACTCCTGGATCGTAGCCATGGTGATCACGACGGTACCGCAGAGGCGTGCGCGGCCCCGGACGCGCTTCGGGGTAGCGTCGGGGCATGAGCGACGAAGTGTCCGCGAGCTTCGCGGACGTCCGCGAGGAGTCCGCCGCGACGCCCGGGGACGGGCCCGCCGGGCCGGCCGGACCGGCCGCGCCGGCCCTCGTACGGACGCCCACCGGGCATCCCGGCGTCGACGCGCACCTGGAGCGGCTGGCGGACGCGGACCACCTGCCCGCCGAGGAGCACGCCGCCGTGTACGAGGATGTACACCGGGGACTGCGCGAGGCGCTGACCGCGCTGGACGCACCGCCCGTCCCCGGACCTTACGAAAACAGGAGCTGAACCGAACGTGGCAGGAGTGGCACGCCGCCGCCTGGACGCCGAACTGGTACGCCGCAGCATGGCCCGCTCCCGTGAGCACGCGGCCCAGCTGATCGCCGCGGGCCGGGTCACCGTGGGCGGCACCACCGCGACCAAGCCGGCCACGCAGGTCGAGACCAGCGCGGCCCTCGTCGTCCTCAAGGACGACAGCGACCCCGACTACGTCTCCCGGGGCGGCCACAAGCTGGCCGGCGCCCTGGCGGCGTTCATGCCGCTCGGGCTGGCGGTCGAGGGCCGCCGGGCGCTGGACGCGGGCGCCTCGACCGGCGGTTTCACCGATGTGCTGCTGCGCACCGGCGTGGACCACGTCGTCGCCGTCGACGTCGGCTACGGGCAGCTCGCCTGGTCGCTGCAGAGCGACGAGCGGGTCACCGTCAAGGACCGTACGAACGTCCGCGAACTGACCGTCGAGCTGATCGACGGGATCCCGGTGGACCTGGTCGTCGGCGACCTCTCCTTCATCTCCATCGGGCTGGTGCTGCCCGCGCTGGTGCGCTGTACGGCGCCCGGCGCGGACCTGGTGCTGATGGTGAAGCCGCAGTTCGAGGTGGGCAAGGAGCGGCTGGGCAGCGGTGGCGTCGTACGCAGTGCCGAGCTGCGCGCCGAGGCCGTGCGGGAGGTCGCGGCGCAGGCCTGGAAGCTGGGGCTGGGCGTGCTCGGGGTGACCGCGAGCCCGCTGCCGGGGCCCTCGGGCAACGTCGAGTACTTTCTGTGGCTCCGGGCGGGGGCACCCGCGCTCGACCCGGGGGATGTCGATCGGGCAGTGGCGGAGGGGCCGCAGTGACAGACGCGTCAGCAGGTTCGGTGGGGTCGGCGGGGCCGGCAGGGCCGGAGGGCTCGGTGGGGTCGGTGGAGCCGGGGGGTCGGCCGGGGGAGGTGCGGACCGTCTTCCTGCTCGCGCACACCGGGCGGCCCGCGGCCATCCGCAGTGCCGAGCTGGTCGTGCTCGGCCTGCTGCGCTCGGGCCTCGGGGTCCGGGTGCTGGAGCAGGAGGCGTGCGATCTGCCGCTGCCGCCCGAGGTGGAGCTGGTCGCCGAGTGCACGCCGAAGGTGCTCGACGGGTGCGAGCTGCTGATCGTGCTGGGCGGTGACGGGACGCTGCTGCGCGGGGCGGAGTTCGCTCGCGGTTCGGGGGTGCCGATGCTCGGCGTCAACCTGGGCCGGGTGGGCTTCCTCGCCGAGGCGGAGCGGGACGACCTGGACAAGGTCGTCGACCGGGTGGTGAGCAAGTCGTACGAGGTCGAGGAGCGGATGACCCTCGACGTCCTCGTACGGACCAACGGCGACATCGTCCACCGGGACTGGGCGCTGAACGAGGCCGCCGTCCAGAAGGTCTCCCCGGAGCGGATCCTGGAGGTGGTCCTGGAGATCGACGGGCGCCCGGTGACCGGCTTCGGCTGTGACGGGATCGTCTGCGCGACGCCGACGGGCTCGACGGCGTACGCCTTCTCCGCGGGCGGGCCGGTGGTCTGGCCGGAGGTGGAGGCGCTGCTGATGGTGCCGATCAGCGCGCACGCGCTGTTCGCGAAGCCGCTGGTGACCTCGCCGGACTCGGTGCTGGCGGTGGAGGTGCAGACCGGGACCCCGCACGGGGTGCTGTGGTGCGACGGGCGGCGGACGCTGGAGCTGCCGTCGGGGGCGCGGGTGGAGGTGCGCAGGGGCACGGTGCCGGTGCGGCTGGCCCGGCTGCACCACGCGTCGTTCACGGACCGGCTGGTCGCGAAGTTCGCCCTGCCGGTGTCGGGCTGGCGCGGGGCGCCGCACGAGACGGCTTAGGCGCTTAAGCGGCGGGCGGCGGCGTAATAGCACACGCGTTCGGGGAACTCCGGGCGGGTGACGTCACATGGCACCCGTCAAACCTCGGTATCGTCGACCCCGTGCTTGAGGAGATGCGGATACGGTCGCTCGGGGTCATCGACGACGCGGTGGTCGAGCTGTCGCCCGGTTTCACCGCGGTGACCGGCGAGACCGGCGCGGGCAAGACGATGGTCGTCACCAGCCTCGGGCTGCTGCTCGGCGGCCGCGCCGACCCCGCCCTGGTGCGGATCGGCGCCAAGGCGGCTGTGGTGGAGGGGCGCATCGTGCTGGACCCCGGCGCGCCCGCCGCCCTGCGCGCCGCGGAGGCCGGGGCGGAACTCGACGAGGGCGCGCTGCTGATCAGCCGGACGGTGTCCGCCGAGGGGCGTTCGCGCGCCCACGTCGGCGGCCGCTCCGTCCCCGTCGGCCTGCTCGCCGAACTCGCCGACGAACTCGTCGCCGTCCACGGCCAGACCGACCAGCAGGGGCTGCTGCGGCCCGCCCGGCAGCGGCAGGCCCTCGACCGGTACGCCGGAGACGCCGTCGCCGTCCCCCTGGAGAAGTACGCGGGCGCCTACCGGCGGCTGCGCGCCGTCGCCGTCGAGCTGGAGGAGATCACCACCCGGGCCCGGGAACGCGCCCAGGAGGCCGATCTGCTGCGCTTCGGGCTGGACGAGATCGCCGCCCTGGAACCGCTGCCCGGCGAGGACACCGAGCTGGCCGGCGAGGCCGAACGGCTCGGCCACGCCGAGTCCCTCGCCGCCGCTGCCCAGGCCGCGCACGCGGCGCTGGCGGGGGACGTGGAGGACCCGGAGGGCGTCGACGCGAACACGCTCGTCGCGGGCGCGCACCGGGCGCTGGAATCCGTACGCTCCCACGACCCGGTGCTCGGCGCCCTCGCGGACCGGATCGGGGAGCTCGGGATCCTGCTGGCCGACGTGGCCGGGGAGCTCGCCGGGTACGCCGACGACCTCGACGCCGACCCGCTGCGGCTCGCCGCGGTGGAGGAGCGGCGGGCGGCGCTGACCCAGCTGGTGCGCAAGTACGGGGACGCCGAAGGCGGGCTGGGCGCCGTACTGGAATGGGCCGAGCGGGGCTCGAAGCGGCTGCTGGAGCTGGACGGCGACGACGAGCGGATCACCGCTCTGACCGCCGAACGGGACGGCCTGCGGGCCGAACTGTCGCTGCTGGCCCAGGCCCTGACGGACGCGCGGACCGAGGCCGCCGAGCGGTTCGCCGCCGATGTGACCGCCGAGCTGGCGTCCCTCGCGATGCCGCACGCGCGGGTGACCTTCGACATCCGGCAGGCGGAGGACGCCGAGGGCGTCGAGGTCGGCGGGCGGGCGGTCGCGTACGGGCCCTCGGGCGCGGACGAGGTCGAGCTGCTGCTGGCCCCGCACCCCGGCGCCCAGCCGCGGCCGATCGCCAAGGGCGCCTCGGGCGGTGAGCTGTCGCGGGTCATGCTGGCCGTGGAAGTCGTCTTCGCGGGCTCCGACCCGGTGCCGACATACCTCTTCGACGAGGTCGACGCGGGCGTCGGCGGCAAGGCGGCCGTCGAGGTCGGGCGGCGGCTGGCGAAGCTGGCCAAGTCCGCGCAGGTCGTCGTGGTCACCCACCTGCCGCAGGTCGCGGCGTTCGCGGACCGGCAGCTGCTGGTCGAGAAGACCGTCGACGGGTCCGTGACCCGTTCCGGGGTGACCGTCCTGGAGGGCGAGGACCGGATCCGGGAGCTGTCGCGGATGCTGGCCGGCCAGGAGGACTCGCAGACCGCGCGGGCCCACGCCGAGGAACTGCTGGAGGCGGCGCGCGCGGACGCGTGACGCCCCTTCCGGGGGCGGCGGGCTGACGGGGGATCACCCGTGTGGGTGAGGCTGGGGGGCGTGCGGCGGTGTTCCGCACGGGATCCGCACCCGTATGGTCCCGGAACGCGCGTGCGGGCTGGCATCCTGGGCGACGTCTCTGACTCCTCACCCTGGAGCTTCGGCCCGTGAGCAGCTCCCCGGTCCCGGTCCCCGCCCCCGTACTGCCGTACGGGCGGCCCGCGCTGCGCGCCGTCCAGGTTCTCGGCGGCGCGGGCGCGGGCAGCAGCGCGCACGTACGGTCCCTCACGACCGGGCTCGCCGCCCGGGGCGTGCGGGTGACGGTGTGCGCCCCCGTCGCGGCCGAGGGGGAGTACGACTTCACCGGCGCGGGAGCGCGCTTCACGCCCGACGCGGTGAGCGCCCTGCGGGCCGCCTGCGCCGGGGCGGACGTGGTGCACGCGCACGGGGTGCGGGCCGGGATGCGGGCCGCGCTGGCGCTGCGCGGCGGCGGGCGGGGCCGGGTGCCGCTCGTGGTGACCTGGCACGGCGGTGCGCCGGAGCCGGCGGGCGCGCTGGGGCCGCTGGGCCGGCTGCTGGAACGGCACGTGGCGCGGGCCGCCTCCGTGGTACTGGGCGCCTCCTCCGACCAGGTCGACCTGGCGCGGCGGCGGGGGGCCCGCGACGCGCGGCTGGCGGCGCCGGCGGTGCCGGTGGTGGCGGGCGGGGAGGAGCCGGCCGTGGACGCCGAGAAGACCCGGGCGGAACTGGGCGCGGTGGAACGGCCCTTGGTGATCGCGATCGGCAGTCTGGTGGCCCGGCGCGGGTACTCCGTCCTGCTGGACGCGGCGCGGGCGTGGCGGGAGCTGGAGCCGCAGCCGCTGCTGGTGATCGCGGGGGAGGGGCCGCTGCGGGGGGAGCTGGCGCGGCGGATCGAGGCGGAGGAGCTCCCGGTGCGGCTGCTGGGCCGGCGGCGGGACGCGGACCGGCTGCTGGCGGCAGCGGACGTGGCGGTGGTGCCGAGCCGCTGGGAGGGCCGGTCCCTGCTGGCGCAGGAGGCCCTGAGGGCGGGGGTGGCGCTGGTGGCGACCGCGGTCGGCGGGGTGCCGGAGCTGGTCGGCGACGCGGCCGTGCTGGTCCCTTACGGGGACGCGGGGGCGCTGGCCGGCGCGGTGGGCGCGCTGCTGGACGACCCACGGCGGAGGGCGGCGCTCGCTGCCGCGGGGCGGGTGCAGGCGGCGACGTGGCCGTCGGAGGACGAAACGGTGGCGCAGGTCCTGTCGGTATACGACGAACTGATGGAACGCCACCGCTAGCCCCCGGCGGCCAGCGGAATGGCCCCCCGCGCCTCAATCGCCGGCGGGGCTGGGTTTGCCGGTCGGGGCCGGCCTCCTGGGGCTCCGCCCCAGACCCCGCGCCTCAATCGCCGGCGAGGCTGGATTTTGGCTGAGCGTCCGGTCCGCCTTGCGCGCCGTTGCCGGGGGCCAGCCCCCGGACCCCCGCGCCTCAAACGCC
>NZ_JBVJLO010000049.1:0-14250 GCF_055584685.1 Streptomyces sp. NPDC102258 | reverse complement strand
AAACGGTCACCCGTCAACTGCATACCGTCACCCGAATCACCCGCGAAACGGATGACCACGCGGTCGACGCGTCGGACCGTGGACCGAGTCGTCATGTCAGTGGGCCGGCTCTTCGCGGACCAGCTCCGGCGTGTGTTTGTAGCCCAGGATCAGCACGTCGCGTACGGCCGCCTTCGTCGGGTCCTGCGGCAGGATCGGGCGCACCGCGTGCAGGATCTGTCCGTCGGACCAGAACATGGTGTCCATCCGCTCGGTGAGGGTGAACTCGGCGAGGAGCTCCTTCTCCAGGCTGTAGACCTGGGACTCGCCGCCCTGCGCGTTGAAGCGGCCCATGAGGTGGATCGCGCCGAAGTCGACCTCGTCGCGGTGCGGTCCCTCGGGGGTGGGCTCGCCCGTCTCGTCGGGGGTGCTGATGATGCGGAACTGGTGGCACTGGACGTCCCACGGGTCGTCGAGCCAGGCGTCCTCGGGGACCGGGAACTTCTCGAAGTCGGACCGCAGGAGCCGGGTCAGCAGCGGGTTGTCCAGGGTGGTGCGGCTCAGCGGGGCCACGTCGCGGTCGATGCCGCCCGCGTAGTCGTTGGCGTTCATCGACTGGAAGTAGGGGCGGTGCGGACGCAGCCGGACCTCGCCGGTGCGCGGTACGAAGAAGAACCGGTCGTAGCGGCGCTCGCGGAAGCGGGAGCCGCCCTTCAGGTACTGGTCCGTCTCCAGGTTCTCCCACTCGGCGGCCAATTCCTTGACGTGCTGCCGCAATTCGGCGTCGAGGACGAGCCGGTCGGCGGGCAGCAACGCATATCCCCTCGCCCGCAGTTCTTCCCGTGCCTTGGTCTGCATTGTGAACTCCTCCACACCGGCTTCGACCGCTCCTGCACGCCGAGGTTCCCACATCCGTGCTGACGCTGAACTGACAGAAGGGCCGGGTCAGGACGACGTCAGCCGGTCGTCACGGGCGTTGTGCTTCACTCGACCGGTATGACAGAACAATTAGTGTCCTCGCCCCGGTCGGAACGCCGGACGGTTCTGGAAGAAATCGTCGTGGCGGAATTCAAGACGGCGCTGCTCATGCCCGAGGACGAGGAGCTGCCCGTGGAGGACAGCTTCTTCGAGCTCGGTATGACCTCCCTGCTGCTGACGCAGGTCAAGCAGCGGCTGGAGGTGCAGCTGGGGCGGGGCATCAGCAGCACCGCCCTGTTCAACCAGCCCACCGTCGAGCGGCTCACCGACTACTTGGCCTCGGACGTGCTGGCCGACATCTTCGACGCCAACTGAGAGAAAGGCCGCCACCATGACGCGGGAATTCGAATCGGCCGGGGAAATCCAGGACATCAGGGAAAGGCTCGAAGCGGCCGAGGAGACGGTCGGCCGGCAGAACCGGGCACTCGGGCAGTTCCTCCTGGAGAAGCACGAGCCGATCGCGGTGGTCGGTGTCGGTATGCGGCTCCCCGGCGGCAACCATTCGATTTCCGATCTGGATTCCTTTCTGCGGGACGGGCGTTCCGGCATTGTTCCGCTGCCCCGGGACCGCTGGGTTCCGGAGGTGGCCGATGACGACATCACCGCGGCGGCGGGTGGCTTTCTCGACCGGATAGACGAGTTCGACGCGCAGTTCTTCAACATTCCGCCCAAGCAGGCGCCCTTCATCGATCCGGGCCAGCGGCTGCTGCTGGAGACGGTGTGGGAGGCCCTGGAGGACGCCGGGATCGATCCGGCCGGCCTGCGCCACGGTGACGGCGGCGTCTACGTGGGGGCGTCCCCGCTGGACTTCGCGCTGGAGCTGGAGGGGCTGTCGGACGAGCAGCTGGACGGGAGCCTGACGACGGGGCTCGGCGGCTACTCGATGTCGGGGCGGCTCTCGTACTTCCTGGGCTGGCGCGGCCCGAGCCTGACGACGGACACGGCGTGCGCGGCCTCGCTGACCGCGCTGCACCTGGCGGTCGAGGGGCTGCGGCGGCGCGAGTGCGGGATCGCGCTGTGCGCGGCCGTGAACGCGCTGCACAATCCGCGCTCGTTCGTGATCCTCTCGCACGGCCAGATGCTGGCTCCGGACGGGCACTGCAAGACCTTCGACGAGAGCGCGGACGGCTACGCGCGCGCCGAGGGCTGCGGGGCGCTGGTGCTCAAGCGGCTGTCGGACGCGCTGGTGGACGGTGACCGGATCCTGGCCCTCGTACGGGGGACGGCGATCGGGCAGGACGGCGAGAGCGCGGGGCTGAGCGCGCCCAACGGGACCGCGCAGGAGGCCGTGATGCGGGCGGCGCTGGCCAACGCGCGGCTGGAGCCGGGCGACATCCAGTACGTGGAGGCGCACGGGACGGGGACGCCGCTGGGCGACCCGATCGAGCTGGGCTCGGTGAACGGGGTGTTCGGCGCCTCGCACGACCGGGAGAACCCGCTGGTCATCGGCTCGCTGAAGGCCAACATCGGGCACATGGAGCCGGCCGCCGGGCTGGGCGGGGTGATCAAGGTGATCACCCAGATGCGGGCCGGGGCGTTCTTCCCGCACGTGTGGCGCAACCTGTCCGGGCGGATCCCGTGGGACACGTACCCGATCGAGGTGGCGCAGCGGGAGCGGCCGTGGACGGCGCCGGTGCGCCGGGCCACCGTGAACGGCTTCGGGGTCGCCGGGGCCATCGCGGTGGCGGTGCTGGAGGAGCCACCCGCCCCGGGGACGGGCGCGCGGGCCCTCGGTGAGGTGCCCGCGCGGGCCGGCGTACCGGCGGCTTCGGCGGCGGAGACCGAGGGGGAGGCGTACGGGGGGCAGGTGTTCACGCTGTCCGCGAAGTCCCGCCCGGCGCTGCGGCTCCAGGCCGAGCGGTACGCCCGCTTCCTCGCCGCGCACCCCGAGACCTCCCTCGCCGACCTGTGCCGCACCCGCGCCACGGACCGCTCGCACTTCCGCTTCCGCGCCGCCGCGGCCGTGGCCTCGACCGCCGAACTGGCGGGCCGGCTGGAGCGGTGGAGCGCCCCGCCGCGCGGGGAGGAGAAGCCCGACGCGTTCCGCAAGGTGGCGTTCCTGTTCACCGGGTCCGGTTCGCAGTACGTGGGCATGGGCCGGTCCCTGTACGGGCGCCATGCGGTCTTCACCCGCTGCGTGGACGAGTGCGACGCGCTGTTCGCGCCGCTGCTGGGCCGGTCGGTGGCGGCGGTGATGTTCGGCCGGGCGCCGGACGCCGAGGAGACCCTGGCCCGTACGTCCTTCACGCACGCGGCGCTGTTCACCCTGGAGTACGCGCTGGCCCGGCTGTGGCTGTCGTGGGGGGTCCGGCCGAGCGTGCTGATCGGGCACAGCGTCGGCGAGATCGTCGCCGCGACCGTCGCCGGACTGTTCTCCCTCGCCGACGGGGTGGCCTTCCTCGCCGCCCGCTCGCGGCTGATCGAGTCGGTGACGGCGCCCGGCTCGATGGCGGCGGTCGCGGCGCCCGCCGACGAGGTGCGCCCGCTGCTCACGGCGTGGCCGGATCTGGCGGTCGCGGCTGTCAACGCCCCCGAGCAGTGCGTGCTCTCGGGCGGGGCCGGCTCCCTGGCCGAGGCGGTCGGGGAGTTGCGGGGGCGGGGCTGGACGGTGACGCCGCTGCACGTGACGGCGGCGTTCCACTCGCCGCTGATGGCCGGGGTGGCCGAGCCGCTGGCCGAGGTGCTGCGGGGGATCACCTTCCGGGAGCCGCGGCTGCCGCTCGTGTCCAACCTGACGGGGCGGATCGCGGACCCGCGGGAGCTGGCGACGCCCGAGTACTGGGTGCGGCACGTGGGCGAGACGGTCGAGTTCGCGGCCGGGGTCCGGGCCATCGCCGAGCGCGGCCGGCACGTGTTCCTGGAGGTGGGCCCGTCGACGGCGCTGACCTCGCTGGCCCGGCAGTGCGTACCGCAGGAGCAGCACCGCTGGCTGAGCTGCCTGCGCCGCAAGGACCCCACGGGCGCCACCCTGGACGCCGCGCTCGCGGGCGCGTACACGGCGGGGCTGGGCATCGCCTGGGGCGAGGTGCACGCGGACGGGCCGGGGCGCCGGATCCCGCTGCCGACGTACGCCTTCGACCGGCGCGGCTACCGGCTGCCGGCGCGGCCGGCGGCGCGTGGCGGCTCCGCCGAGGGGCTGCATCCGCTGCTGGGCCGGGAGGGCGCGGCGGGCGGCGGGCGGCGGGAGTTCACGGCGCGGATCAGTGCGGGGGCGCCGGGGTACCTGGCCGACCACACGATCGGCGGGCAGGCGTTCCTGCCCGCGACGGCCTACCTCGAAGTGCTGCTCGCGGTGCAGGACGAGGTCCACGGGGACACCGGCCGGGCGGTGGAGGACGTCCGCTTCCACGAGGCGCTGTTCCTGTCGGACCGGCCGGTGCTGCTGGTGACCCGGGTACGGGCCGGGGCGGACGGGCGGCTGGCGGTGGAGATCTCCAGCCGGGCCGCCGCCGAGCACGCCGCCGACGGGGTGGAGCGGCTGCACGCCACCGCCTCGGTCGCGGCGGAGCCCGCTCCCGGAGGCGGTTCCCCGTCGCCGGAGGGGCAGGGTCTGCTGGGGCTGCTGGCCGCGTCGGCGGCGGTGCGGCCCTCGCGGGTGATGGACGCCGGGCAGGTACGGGCCGCGTACGCCGAGGCCGGTCTGGAGTACGGGCCGCAGTTCCTGCGGGCCCGGGCGGTGACCGCGTACGGGCCGAACTTCGCGGTGACGGAGCTGACGGGCGGGGACGTCTCGCGCGCCGAACTGCTGCCGCCGCCACTGCTGGACGGGGCCACGCACGCCCTGGCCGCGCTCGCCGACGACGGCCGCCGGTACGTGGCCACGAGCGTGGGCCGGCTGCGGGTCTTCAAGAAGCCGCGCGGCGAGGCGCTGCGCTCGGCGGTCCGGGTGGAGCGCGCCCCGGACGCCCCCGGGGCGGGCGGCGGGCCGGCGTTCACGCTGGACCTGGTGCTGCTGGAGGACGGGCCCGGAGGGTCCTTCCGGCCCGTGGCGGAGCTGTCCGGGATGGGCTTCACCCGGCTGCCGGACCGGCCGGTGGAGGCCTCCGACACGGTACGGGCGGCCGAGGCGGCGGCGGCCGCCGGTCCGCTGGACGTGGCGGCGCTGGCGGCGGCGGAGCCGGCGGAGCGGCAGGCGGCGCTGGTGTCGCTGGTCCGGGCCACGGTCGCGGCGCTGCTCGCGATCGAGGACCCGGAGTACGTGGACACCCGGGCGAGCTTCCTGGAGCTCGGGGTGGACTCGCTGACGGCGATCGTGCTCAAGACGCAGCTGGAGACGCGGTTGCGCGTGCCGCTGGTGTCGTCGGCGGTGTTCGACCACCCGTCGGTGGACGAACTGGCCGAGATGCTCGCCACCCGCCTCACGCCGGAACCGGCGGGGGCCCCGCGCTGAGCCCCTCCCGGGGCACCGGGGGCACCCGGACTCCGCCGCGGCGGCCGGGAGGGCCGGGAGGGGTCGGGAGGCCGGAGGGGGCCGGACGACCCGGACGACGCGCACGGCCACGACGAGTCGGACGGGCCGGGACGGGCCGGACGGGCCGGGACGGGCCGGATGGGCCGGGACGGGCCGGACGGGCCGGGACGGGCCGGACAGCACGCACGACCCAGACGGCCAGGACGGCCCGCACGGCCCAAACGACGCACACGACGCACACGACGCACACGACGCACACGACCGGAGGCTGCACAGCTCGCACGACCGGAAACGACGCGGACGGTCCGCACAACCCGAACGACTGGCACGGCCCGGACGGCCCGGCGGCCGGGACGACCTGCACGACCCGCAGGACCCGGATGACCCGCGGCTGGCACGGCCCGAAGGGCCCGGACGGCCCGCACTGCTGGCACGACCCGGACGGCCCGCAGGACCCGCACGGCTCGCACGACCCGAACGACCTGCACGGCTCGCACGACCTGCACGGCTCGCACGACCTGCACGACCCGCACCACCCGCACCACCCGCACGGCCCGAACGACCCGCACCACCCGCACGGCCCGAACGACCCGCACGGCCTGAACGACCCACCCGCACCACTCGCACGGCTCACCCGAGCAGGACGCCCCGGGCGGCGCGCGTGGTTCGGGCGGGCGGGGTGGTTCGCGGGGATCACACACACGGCACAGACGACACGGGGGAACCCATGGGCAAGGACCGTATGGAGGACCGGACTCTCGCCGCTCGGGCGGCGGCGCATGCGCGGAGTCGGCCCGGGCAGGCGGCGGTGATCTGTGAGGACCGGGTGCTGACGTACGCGCAGCTGCACCGGGAGAGCAACCGGACGGCGCACGCGCTGCTGGCGGCCGGGCTGGGCGTGGGGGCCCGGGTGGGTTACCTGGGCCGGGAGTCGGAGTACTACTTCGACCTCGCGCTCGGCTGCGCCAAGGCCGGGGCCGTGCTGGTGCCCGTCAACTCGCGGCTCACGGTCGGCGAGGTCGAGCACATCCTGCGCGATTCCCAGGCCGAACTCCTCTTCGTGGAGCGGCAGTTCCGCCCGCTGGTGGACAAGCTGCGGCCGGTGCTGCCGCGGCTGGCCCGGGTCGTGGAGATGGACTCGGACGCGCACCTGGCGGCCGGTTTCCTCAGCTGGAAGGGCGACGCCGTGGACACCGAGCCGCCCACCGCCGGGGCCTCGGGCTTCGACGACCCGGTGGCGCAGCTGTACACGAGCGGGACGACCGGCCTGCCGAAGGGGGTGGTGCTGGCGCAGCGGACGTTCTTCACCTTCATCGCGGACAGCCGGGCCGCCGGGGTGGACTGGATCGACTGGCGGCCCGAGGACCGGGGGCTGAGCTGCTTCCCGGCCCTGCACACCTCCGGCTTCGGCTGGTTCATGCACTCCTTCAACGCCGGCGCCACCACGGTGATCATGCGTCAGTTCCTCCCGGACGAGGCGACGCGGCTGATCGAGCGGCACGGGATCACCACGCTGTGGGCCGCGCCCGCGATGCTCCGGATGATGCTGAACGAGCGGGGCACCGGCCGCGAGACGTTCGCCTCGCTGCGCAAGGTGGTCTACAGCGGCTCCCCCATCGACCGCGAGCTGCTCCTGACCTGCATCGACGTACTGGGCTGCGAGCTGGCGCAGGGGTACTCCTCCGCCGAGGCGGGCAGTTTCGTCACCTGTCTGGCGCCCTCGGACCACACCCCGGGGTCGGCCGTGCTCGCCTCGGCGGGCCGGGCGCTGCCGGGCAACGAGGTGCGGATCCTGGACGGGGAGGGGCGGGAGCTGCCGGCGGGCGAGGTGGGCCGGGTCGTCATCAAGAGCCCGGCCCGTTTCCTGGGCTACTGGCAGCTGCCGGAGGCGACGGCCGCGGCCCTGACGGGCGGCCCGGAGGGCGCCGACGGACAGTGGCTGGCCATGGGCGACATGGGCCACCTCGACGCCGACGGCTACCTGTTCCTCGCGGACCGCGTCAACGACACGATCATCGTCGCCGGCCAGAACATCTACCCCACGGAGGTCGAGAACGCGCTGCGCGCCCACCCGGCCGTCGCGGAGGTCTCCGTGTACGGGGTCCCGCACCCCGACTGGGGCGAGGCCGTACGGGCCGCGGTGGTGCTGCGGGCGGGCGCCGAGGCCGTCCCCCGGGACTTCCTGCGGTTCCTGAACGGGCGGCTGGCCGGCTTCAAGATCCCCACCGGCTACGACATCGTGACCGCGCTGCCGCGCAACCCCACCGGGAAGGTGCTGCGCCGGGTGCTGCGGGAGCGCCACACGGCCGCACCCGCGCCCGCGGCGGCCGCCGCCACGGCGCCGGCCGCCGCGTAGCCCACCGTGGAGGCGATGGACGCCCCGGCGGCCCGGCCGGCTCCGCCCGCCGGGGCCCCGGGCCCGCTGCCCGAGGTGCAGGGCGCCGCGCGCTGGCTGCACCCGGCCGACGCCGAACCGGACGCCGGGACGCGGCTGTTCCTGCTGCACCACAGCGGGGGCGGCGCCTCGATGTACCGACAGTGGCCGGGGTGGCTGCCCGCCTCGGTGGCCGTGCAGGCCGTACAGCTGCCCGGACGTCAGGAGCGGCGGCGCGAGGCCCCGTACACCCGGCTGGGCCCGCTGGTGGAGGCGCTCGCGCGGGTGGTCTCGGACGACCTCGACGGGCGCGCCTACGCGGTGTTCGGGCACTCGATGGGGGCGCTGCTGGGCTACCGGCTGGCCGTGGAGCTGGAGCGCCGGGGCCTGCCCGGCCCGGCGCTGCTCGCCGTGTCGGGGTGGGCGCCGCGGGGCTTCTCGGCGCCCGCCGCGCTGTCCGCGGACCCGCTGGAGGCGCTGCGGCTGCTGGGCGGGCTGCCGCCCGAGGTGGCGGCGGATCCGGAGCTGCTGGCGGCGGCGGTGCGGGCGATGGGCGCGGACGGCGCGGTGTGCGCCGGCCATCAGGACGACGGGGCGGCCGTGGGCTGTCCCGTCGTCGCGTACTCCGGGCGCGCGGATCCCCTCCTCGCGCCCGAGGCCATGCGGTCGTGGGCCGGGCGGACTCCGGAGTTCCTGGGGTGCCGGACCTTCCCCGGGGACCACTTCTACCTGCGCTCCCACGCCCGCGCCATCACGGCCGACCTGGCCCAGCTGCTGCCGCGGTACGCCGCGGCGGACGGCTGAGCGGGCGGCGTCCCCGCAGAACCGGAGGTTCACCCCATGCTGCCCCGACCGAACGAACTCCTGGCGCGTTACGTCGCGTTGTGGAACGAGACCGACGCGCAGCGCCGGCGCGAGCTGGTGCACGCGCTGTACGCGCCGGACTGCACGTACGTCTTCTACCGCAAGGACCCGATCCGCGGGCACGCGGCGCTCCTGGACCAGCTGGCCTACACGCACGAGGTGTACGGCCCGATGGGCTACGAGTTCCGCTCCTCGCACAACGCGACCGGCCACCACGACGTGGTCCGGTTCAACTGGGTGATGGTGTCGGCGGCCACGGGCGAGATGGAGATGTCCGGCCAGGACATCGTCGTGCTCGCCGAGGACGGGCGAATTCAGGCCGACTACCAGTTCCACGACCGGATGCCCTCGTCGTTCGTCTACAACGACGGGTACGAGGAGCACGGCGTGGCGGTACGGGCCGCCCAGCCCCGGCGCACCGGTGTCCCGGCCCCCTGACGGGAGCCCGGTCCGCGCGCGGACCGGCCCCCCGGCACCGAGGTGCCGGGGGGCCGGTCCGCGTCCGGGGGCGGGGTCAGAGCGCGGCGCCCGCCAGGGCGTTCGGGCAGTACTGGCGCAGGACGAGTTCGGCGGTGGCCATGGCCATGCGGGCGGGGCCGCCCGTGCCGAGCACCTCGCCGTTGGCCAGCAGGCCGCCGATGACGAGCATCAGCGTGTCGGCCAGGGCGTCGGGGTCCTCGGCGCCGGCCTGGGAGCCCATGTCGCGCAGCCAGTTGCGCAGGCCCTTGAGGTGCAGGGTCGCCTCCTGGCGGCCCGGGTGGGCCGGGTCGCGGAACTCGCTGGAGGTGTTGTAGTAGATGCAGCCGTGGAAGTCCGGTTCCTGGACGCTGGCGTGGAAGAACTCCATCAGCGCCATGATCTTCCGGGCCGGGTCGCCGTCGTAGGGCGCCGTCACCTCCTCGGCCCGCTCCCACCACTGCGCGTCGCTCTCGCGGAGCCAGGCGGCGATGAGCTCGTCCTTGCTGGCGAACTCGCGGTAGAGCAGGCTCTTGCCCACGCCGGTCGCGTCGATCACCTGCTGCATGCCGACGGCCCGGACCCCCTGCTCACCGAAGAGTTTGGCCGAGGCCTCCAGAATCCGCCGCCTCGTACCTGGTGCCGGTGTACGCGCCATGTCTGAACTCCTTCCCCTCTCCCCCGCGGATCCCAGCATACGTTTGACACAGGGGTTTGTGAGCGCTAGAAATGGACCGATCAGTCCAGGACTGATCGGTCCGTCATTCTCATCGTTGCGGTCCACTGCTTCCGACGACACTCCGATCGGAGTCTGATCATGACCGAGGCCTCCCCGACCTCTCCCCCCATCGCCCGGGCGGTACCTCCCGCCCCCGTGGTCAAGAGCCTTCCCCTGCTGCTCCTGGTCGTGTGCGCGGTGCAGTTCCTCGACGCGATGGACATCGCGAGCATGGGTCCGGCCCTCCCCCTGGTCCAGGCGGACCTGGGAATGACGACCTCCGCCCTCCAGTGGGTGGTGTCGGCGTACGCGCTGGGCTTCGGCGGGTTCCTGCTGCTGGGCGGCCGGCTGGCCGACCTGTACAACCGCAAGAAGCTGCTGATCGGCTGGCTGGCCGTCTTCGTGGTGGCCAGTGTCCTCGGCGGTTTCGCCGACAACGGCGTGGTCCTGGTCGTGGCCCGTCTCCTCAAGGGCGTCAGTGCCGGCATCACCGCACCCGCCGCCATGGCGATCCTGCTCGACGCCTTCCGTGACGAGCAGTCGCGCAACCGCGCGCTCGGCACCTTCCTGGCCGTGGCATCGGCCGGTTACTCCCTCGGTCTGATCCTCGGCGGCCTGATGGCCGGCGTCTCCTGGCGCCTGGTGCTCTTCGCCCCCGCCGTCGCCGGTGTCATCGTCGCGGTGCTCGCCGCCTCCGTGGTACCCGCACAGCAGGAGAAGGGCAAGAGCGGCAGCCTGGACATCCTCGGAGCCGTCACCGTCACGGCCGGCGCGGTGGCCCTGGTCTACGGGCTCAGCCGGGCCGCCAGTGACGGCTGGTCCGACGCGCAGACCATCGGCTCGCTCATCGCCGCCGCCGTCCTCTTCCCGCTGTTCGCGCTGATCGAGAGCCGCCACCCGGCGCCGCTCGTCCCGCTCTCCGTCTTCCGCAAGGGCCAGCTGACCCGCGCCCTGGTCGCCATGCTCTTCTTCGGCGCCTACGTCTCCTTCCAGTTCGTGCTGACCCTCTACTACCAGGAGCAGCTGGGCTGGTCCCCGCTGGAGGCCGGCCTCGCCTTCCTGCTCGGCGGCGTGCTGACGGCGGGCACCGCCCGTTACGGCGCCGCGCTGGTCACCAAGTACGGTGCCTGGCCGGTCGCGACCGGCGGCCTGGTGATGCTGAGCATCGGCTACCTCGGCTGGGTCCTGCTGATGGGCGAGGTCGACCCGCTGGTCACCCTCTTCGCCCAGCAGCTCCTCGGCGGCCTCGGCTTCGCCGCGGTCTACCCGGCCCTCAACATCGCGGCCGTCGGCACCGCCGAGCCCAGCGAACAGGGCCTGGTCTCCGGCCTGTTCAACGCCGGCGCGCAGATCGGCAACGGCGTGGTCATCGCGCTCACCGCCACCGTCTTCTCGCTCTCCACCGGCGGGATCGCCCCCTACCGGGCCGGTCTGTGGACCGTCACGATCATCACCCTCGCCGTCACCCTCGTGGCCCTGGCGGGCGCCGCCCGCTACCGCCAGAAGGCCGCGGTCTGACCGGAGGGCGCGGCCGCCGAGGCGGCCGCGCCCTCCCCTCGATCGGCCGTGCAACACGTCTGGCGCACCCATTGGATCCCCCGCATCCGGCGCCGGACGTGTTGCACGGCCTTGTCGCGTCCGGGCCCGGGCGGGGTCCGGAGGGGCCGGGCTTCATTGACACGCTCCTACCTGACCAAGTACGGTCGGGACCGATCGGTCCACTAGGAATTCAGTTGTACTTGCGTACCGCTTCCGGCACCGAATCGATCACCCGGCGCCAGTGCACACGACACCGTTCTCTTTCCATCTCGCGGGGAGATGTTTGTGTTGCTGTTCTCAGTCCTAGGCTCCATAGAAATAATGAAACAGCGCGTCGCCGTACGCCTCGGCGGCGCCATGCAGCAGACGCTCCTGGCGACGCTGCTCGCGGCCGGCGGATCGCTCGTCACGGTCGACTCCCTCATCCTCGAACTGTGGGGCACCACTCCCCCCAACAAGGTCGAGAACGCCCTCCAGGCGCAGGTCAGCCGGGTGCGCCGGACCCTCGCCGCGGTCGAACCGGACCGGGAGGGATCGCGGGTGGTCACGAGCACCTCCGGCTACATGTTCCTCTTCGACCGGTGGGAACTCGACGCCTATCTTTTTCTCGACACCGTGGACGCGATCCACGCGAGAACGGGCACCGACACCCTCTCGGAACACCGCCAGAACATCACCGACCTCCGCGCCGGACTCTCCCGCTGGCGGGGCCCGGTATTCGGCGGACTGGCCGGCGGCCCGATCTGCCGCACCGCCTCCACCAGATATATGGAGGCGAGAAATTCGGCGCTCATTCTGCTTTACGATCTAGAACTGCGCACCGGCGGCCACGAACGCATCCTCCCGGAGCTGACCGAGCTGTACTCGCGCAACCCGAACCACGAGCAGTTCTGCATGCTGCTCATGCGGGCGCTGTACCGCTGCGGCCGTCAGCTCGACGCCCTGACGGTCTACCGCCAGTGCCGCCACAACATGATCGAGTCGCAGGGCATCGAGCCCTCCCCCGTACTGAGCCAGTACGAGCGGGCGATCCTCACCCACGACCCGATGCTGCTCCAGAACGAGCCGTACTGGCCGGTCCCGGCGCTCGTCGCGGGCTAGGGCAGAGCCCCCCGCGATGAACGGCTCCCTGCTCCTGGTCGCGCACGGCAGCCGCGATCCGCGGCACGCCGAGACGGTGCGCGCCCTCACCCGCCGGATCCGGTCGACGAGGCCCGGACTGCGCGTGGGCACGGCCTTCCTCGACTTCGACGCCCCCTCCGTACCGCAGGAGCTGGCGCGCACCGCCCGCGACGGGGTGCGCGGCGTGGTGGTACAGCCGCTGCTGCTGACCCGCGCCTTCCACGCGAAGACGGACCTGCCCGGCGTCCTGCGCCAGGCACCGCCCGGTCTCGCCGTGCTCCGGGCCCCGGTCCTCGGGCCCGACCCGCTGCTCCTCGCGGCGCTGGAGCGCCGGCTGTACGGGGCCGGGCTCGACCCGGGCGACCGGGCCGGCACCGGCGTGGTCCTGGCGGCCGCCGGCAGCGGCGACCCGGAGGCGGCCGAGACGCTCGCCGAGACGGCCCGGCGGTGGCAGCACGCCGCCGGCTGGTACGCCGTACGGCCCGCCGCCGCCTCCCTGGGGCCCCGTACCGAGGACGTCGTACGGGCGCTGCGCGCCGAGGGGGCCCGTCGGGTGGCGGTCGCCCCGTACGTCCTGGCGCCGGGCCGGCTGCCCGACCGGATCGCGGCGGGCGCCCGCGCGGCCGGGGCGGACGTGCTGGCCCCGGTCCTCGGCGCCGCGCCGGAACTGGTCCGGCTCGTCCTGCGCCGCTACGACCGGGCCGCCCGCGCCCCGGCCCCGACGGGCTGACGGCTCCCTCACGGGCGCAGGCCCCGGCGGCGCAGCATCCGCCGCTCCAGCGGGCCGAAGACCAGCAGGTCGACGGCGACGCCGACCAGCAGGATCAGCACGATGGCGAGGAAGATCCGCGCCATGTCGGAGGTCTCGCGCCCCGATTCCAGCAACTGGCCGAGGCCGAGGCCCAGGTCGGGGGAGCTGGCGATGATCTCGGCGGCCATCAGGGAGCGCCAGGAGAACGCCCAGCCCTGCTTGAGGCCGGCCAGGTAGCCGGGGAGGGCGGCGGGCATGATCACGTGGCGGGCGCCGCGCAAGCCGGTGGCGCCGAGCGACCGGCCGGCCCGCAGGAACAGCGGCGGGACCTGGTCGATGCCGGAGACGAGGCCGCCCGCGATGGAGGGGGTGGCGCCGAGCAGGATGACCGCGTACATCATCGAGTTGTCCAGGCCCAGCCAGAGGACCGCCGGGGGCACCCAGGCGACCGAGGGCAGGGACTGCAGGCCCTGGAGGACCGGCCCGATCGCGGCGCGGACGAACTTCACGCGGGCGACGAGCAGGCCGAGCGGGGTGCCGATGGCCAGGGCCAGCAGGAAGCCCGACAGGCCGCGCCAGACGCTGGTCCAGAGCACGTCGAGGAGGGTGCCCTTGAACCACAGGTCGCTCAGGCTCCGCCACACCGCGGACGGCGGCGGCAGCATGTGGTCGTCGGTGACGCGGGCCCAGACGAGCGCCTGCCACACCGCCAGCACCAGGGCGACGGCCACGGCGGGCGGCAGGGCCTTGCCGAGCAGCACCCGGCGCAGCGGGGTGCGCGCGCCGTCGTGGGTGTCGAGCGCGTCGAGCCCGGCCAGCTCGTGGGAGGCGGTGCGCGCCTCCCGGGGCCGGAGGTCAGTGCTGGCCATGGCGGCGGATCTCCCCACGCAGGTGTTCGGTGATCTCCAGGGACAGGTCGGCGACGTCGGCGTCCTCGATGCGGCGCGGCTGCGGGATGTCCACGGTCCACTGCCGGGCGACCCGGCCGGGGCGGGAGGAGAGCAGGACGACGCGCTGGGCGAGGCGGACGGCCTCGCGGACGTTGTGGGTGACGAAGA
>NZ_JBVJLO010000048.1:0-16549 GCF_055584685.1 Streptomyces sp. NPDC102258 | reverse complement strand
GTCATCACCAAGGCTGTCCTCACTCTGGAGAGGCAACGCTGAAAACGCTCAGTGTGCCTGTGCCCCGGGCGAACGACGGCCGTATGGTTCGAGGGGGCGACACATCCGGTCCCGGCACCGTGACGCCTTCACCCGCGTAGAGAACACCAGGCGGTCACCTAAGATCTGGCGTCCGCCTCTGCTTCTCGCGTCCCCGTTTCACCGCGTCCGTGATGGCCTTGACGATGATGCCGATGAGGACGACGTCCGTGACCATCTGCCCGGTGACCATCAGGCGCACTGTCTCGCTCTTGGCGGTGATATCGCCGAACCCCACCGTCGAGAACACGGTGACGCTGAAGTAGAGCGCATCGGTGTGCTTCAACGGCTCGCTGAAACTGCCGGCCGAACCATGGGACGTGGCCACGTACGCGCATGCGAAGAGCAGCAGGACGAGCGGAACGTTGATCGAGACGGCCTCCACGGCACGCAGGCCCGGAAAGGACGAGGAGAGGATCGAGCGGACCTGGAAGATCACCAGGATGACGAGGAGCACGAGTCCGACGGCCAGGATCGCTACGACGGCCCCTGTCGAGGCAGAGCCCAGGGGAAGCAGGTAGTACGCCGTCACCAGCACAGCGACGGATGCCAGTGTGCGCAGCAGGGATCGCATGACGATCAAGCCAACGGATCGTGTGCCGATGCGTTCTCCAGAACCGGCGGGACGCGGGCGCACGGTCAGCCCTGCGCCCAGGCGCACGAGTGGTGATGCCAAGGTGCTCGTCTGCGGTGGCATCCATGAACAAGACGATGAACGCCACACTGCCAAGGTCGCTCCGTTGGCGCCGATGAGTGTGGCCACGGCGCGGCGGCGCACAGGCTTCGGTGCCGCCCCTGGCGCCGACGGCTCCGCCGGGGATGGGCCAGGCCGGCGACCCGGGTCGTGCTCGTCGCGTGGTCGCCTTGCGTCTGGCGGCTCCGGGGCCTGGGAGCTGCCCGGTGTCCTCGCGCCGTCCATGAGCATCTCCATCCTCACCGGGCCGCTGGTGGACGCCACGTCCGGACTGTTGACGGCGCTCGGCGAGGACCGGTCCGCCAGGGAGCGGTTTCGGCACCAGCGACCGTCCACGACCCGGCGGCGTCCGAATCGGCGCCGCAGGCCTCGAACGTATGCCGGGTCCGCATGACCGGCGATGTGGACGCGGCTGCGCGGGTGATCGGCAAAACCCGGCCAAGCCGGGCGTGTGGTGCAGCACCACCCGAAGACCTCGAAGAACGCGCCCGGTACGCCGCCCACAGCACCACCACCGGCGATGTCGTACGTGCCGCTCTCCACCGGGTCATCCCGGGTAAGCGGCCCGCTGATGCCGGCCCTGGCCGGGGCCGCATAGGGGCGGTAAACGCGGAGCGTACGCTCCGCCACGCAGACCGCGCCCGCGTGAGGTACCGGCTCGCCACCGTCACCAGATGCCCGAAGGCGTACGCGGACTCGCAGTCGGCGTGCTCGTCGGGCACGGCGGTGAGGTAGTCGGCCAGCAGCAGCGCACCGGACTCACCGATCAACCGTGCCAGCTCGCACCGTTCCCTAGATCCGTCCCTTGCGCTGGGCGTATTCGTCCACGCCGATCACGCGGGGCGTGCCCGTGGGCGGATCGGGGAGCGAGGCGATCAGTCTCACCAGGGTGTTTCGGCTGACCGGCGCCCCGAAGACCTTTGTCATGCGTGCCCCGGCCCGGCCCGCGAGTGCGAGGCCGACCGAGATGAGCGTCGATCGCAGCCGCTCCGTCCGCCGGCCGAACCGGCGGGTGAGTCCTGGCACCTGCTCGGCGAAGGTCTTTCGCGGGCAGGAACTCCCCGCGCAGACGAACCGGCGCACCCTCAATGCCACCACGACAGACTTGCCCGCCGTCGGCAGATCGTGAGGAAACCGCAGATAGGAGCCGTGTATTCGTCCCGACAGGCGCCCACAGTCCGGGCAGGTCGCCTGCCGGGCAGTACTCAGGGCCTCCACCCGGACGGCCATGTCGGTCATCTCGACCGACTCCACCAACACGTTCTCCAGCGAGGAGAACAGCAACTCGTCGAGTTGCGGCCGTACTTCGTTCACGGCGCAGCGCTGTCCCACGCTGTCCACCGGCCGGGCGATTTTCGGGCTATCTCAGCCACCCTCACGAGAAGGTCGACAGGAGCGAGTCGCGGTCGCCTTCCTGTGGTCCAAGTGGGCCGAGCCGGTGGTCGAGCGCGGCACCGACCACGGGGCAGTTCGTGCGGATGACGTCGAGGAAGGCGTTCAGCGCCGGGGAAGGGTCCCGGGCCTGGAAGGACAGGACCAGATCGGGCAGCGGCGTACGCGGGGTCACCTCGCAGAACCACGTGCCCCGCCGTGGGGCCGTCAGCATGCGAGAGGGGCCGAGACCGACGCCCACCCCGCAGGCGGCGAGGCCGATGATGGTGTGGATGTCCCTCGCGACCGTCGCACCGGCGAGCGCCGGGGAGTCCTTGCCCAGGAGGGTCCGCAGCCCGGCGACGACGGCGGGCTCGTCCTCCCCCGGCGCGACGATCAGCGGACGTCGCCGCAGCTGCTCCACGTCCACCGACGACTGACCCGCGTACGGGTGCGTGCTGCTCACGACCGCGACCAGGTGGTCGTGTCCGATCGGGACCGATACCAACTGCTCGGCTCCGACGCCCCCTGGCCGGCCGAGGCCGATCGCCACGTCCAGTTCGCCGGCGATCAGCGCGGCCGTGCTGCGCCTGGTCGCCATCTCGTGCAGTTCCAGCCGCACGTCGGGCCGTTCGCGGCCGAACCGGCCGAGGACGTCCGGCAGGGGTTCGAGCAGCGCCGAGGCGATGAACCCCAGGCGCAGCCGCCCCGTCTCGCCGCGTGCCGCCCTGGCCGCGTCGACCGAGGCCGCCGCGATCTCGTCGAGCGCCCTGCGCGCCCGGGAGAGGAAGGCCGCGCCCGCAGCTGTCGGAAACACCCCCTGGCGGGTGCGATCGAACAGGCGGGCGCCCACTTCCCGTTCGAGGTCGGCGATCTGCTTGGACAACGGAGGCTGCGCGATGCCCAGCGCACCGGCCGCCCGGCCGAAGTGGGCGTGCTCGGCGAGGGTCAGTGCGTACCGCAGGTGCCGCGCCTCCATGTCAGCCTCCCAGCCATATCTCACATGTATCGTCGGCCAGCTTGTCAGATCTTTCGCTGGATGATCGGGGCCGGGTCGCGTGGAATGCGGTCATGACTGATTCCGCCTACCCAGACACCGTCTTCGTCCTCGTGCACGGGGCCTGGCACGGCTCAGGGCAGTGGGCGGCGACGCAGCGCGCACTCGCCGCCCTCGGTGCCGCGAGCCTGGCCGTCGACCTGCCTGGGCACGGCCTCGACGCGCCACTGCCCACCGGATACCTCCAGCCGGGCCAGCCGGGCCTGTTGACCGAGAAGTCCGCGCTCGCCACCGTGACGATGGACGACAGCGCCGAGGCCGTGCTGGACACGCTGCGCCAGGCCCGCCGTTACCGTCGTGTCGTGCTCGTCGCGCACAGTGCGGGCGGCGGCCCCGCGTCCCTGGCTGCCGAGCGCGCACCCGAACTCGTCGACGAGATCGTCTACCTCTCCGCCTTCGTGCCCGCCGGGCGGCCTCGGTTCTTCGACTATCTCGGCTCGCCCGAGAACGCCACGGCCCGGGGCCAGAGCCTCAACCTCGGCGACCCCGGGGAACTGGGCGCCGTGCGGATCAACCCGCTTTCACAGGATCCCGCCTACGTCGAGGAACTGCGGCAGACCCACTACCACGACACCCCTCCGGACCGCTTCGACCGCTGGCGCTCGGCATTGAGCCCCGATCTGCCGCTGGCGATCCCCACCACCGAGGTCATCGTGACTCCACAACGGTGGGGGCGCGTCCCGCGGACCTTCCTGCGCTGCGCGGAGGACCGGGCACTGCCCACGGCCGTGCAGGACCTGATGATCGCGGAAGCCGACCGTGCCGTGCCCGGCAATCCGTTCACCGTGCGCACCCTCCCGGGCAGCCACAGCCCGTTCGCCGCCCGGCCCCGTGAGCTCGCCGCGGCTCTGCTGCCGTGAGCGGCGGACGCCTCGTGCTGCCGGTGGTGCTCAGCGCCACCTTCGTGCAACTGCTCAACGTCACGGTCGCCCAGGTGGCCGCGCCGGAGATACAGGCCGGTCTGGGCGCCGGTCCGGGCGCCGTGCAACTGGTCCTCGCCGGATACACCCTGACGTACGCGTGCCTGCTCATCCCCGCCGCACGGCTGGGCGACCGGTACGGCTACCGCCGCCTGTTCGTGGCGGGCACCGTGGTATTCACCGCGGGTTCGGTGGCCGGAGCGTGTGCCCCCGACGCCGCATCGCTGATCACGGCCCGGCTTGTGCAGGGCGCGGGCAGCGGCCTGGTCGCCCCCCAGGTCCTGTCGCTCATCCAGGCCGCCACCCCCGCGACACGCCGACCGCGCGCCCTCAGCCTGTACGGCGCCACCATGGCCGTCGCGTCCTTGGCCGGGCCGCTGATCGGCGGCCTCGTCCTCAGTGCCGATCTCTTCGGCCTCGGCTGGCGGCCGGTGCTGCTGCTCACCGTGCCGGTGGCGCTCGCCTCGCTGGCCGGAGCGACCGCGCTGCCCCGCACCCGCGGGGCGGACGGACTCCGCGTCGACAAGCTGGGCGCGCTGCAGGTCACCGTGGGAGCCGGCGCGCTGGTCCTGCCCCTGGCGCTGGGGCGGGAAGCGGGCTGGCCCTGGTGGACGTGGGCCGGTTTCGCCGTGGCCGCGGCCGCCCTCGGCCACTTCGCCCGGAGCCTCCCGCACCGGCCTGACCCGCTGATCCATCCCGCGGTGCTGCGTGACCGGTCGGCTCGGAGGGGCACGCTGCTGGTGTTCGTCTTCAACACGGGCGTGCCCTCCTTCACCTACCTGCTCTACCTCCACCTTCAGTCCGCCGTCGGGTACTCGGCCCTGGCGGCCGCGCTGACGGCGGCGCCGTTCGCCGCAGCCGCCGCCGTCGGCAGCAGAGCCGCGCCCGCTCTCACCCGACGGCACGGGCCAACGGTGCTCACCGTCGCGTCCCTAATACTGGCCGGGATGTGCCTGGCGCTGGCCCCGCTCGTCGGTTCGGAGGCGGGACGCCAGGCGGCACTGCCCGTACTGGCCGTCGGCGGAGCCGCGTTCGGTGCCTTCACCGCGTCGGTGTTCACCCTCGTCCTGGCCGAGGTGCACGGCCCCGCCGCCGGTTCGGTCTCCGGACTGCTGCCCACCGCACAGCAGCTCGGCGGATCCATCGGAGTGAGCGCGGCCGGACTCGCCTACTACGCCCCCGCCGCCGATGCGGACACCGCGTTCCGGCACGCCATGCTCTACCAGGTCGCCGCCTTCACGATCACCGCACTGATCAGCCTCCGCCTCCGCGACCGGCCCGGCACCGAGCCCGTGCAGGACACGACAGTCGGAGCGGAGGGGCACGTATGTAAGAGGCCATCTCGACTGGTAGATCGGCGTGCGGGTGACCCGCCGGACTGAGCCTCTCGGCGTTGGTGCGACGATGCGGAGATGCGCGAGGACAATGAACTGATCAACGTCGACGACCCTGCATGGCCGCTCCTTCTTCAGGAGCTGTCCGGCACCGACGTACCAGTTGAGGTACTGCCCGGCGATCCCGTGGCAGGCCGAGCGTCCCTGCTGCAACTACAGGTCTCTGCCCGGTCGAATTTGGGCGGCATCGTACTGAACTGCGGCGGTCTGCGCGTGGACGGTGGATGGCTACGAATCTTCGGAAGCCCGAGCGACGCCGGACTGCCAGGTCTGGTCGAGGTCAACGCGATGCCGTCGTCATTCGATCCTGCATGGCGCCCTGGTGCTGGTCTCGTGGTTGCGCACGACGTGCTGGGCGGGGTCTTCGCCCTCAACGGGGGCAACCCCCGTGAGGCCGGTCGACCCGGCGACCCAGGCGAGATCCTCTACTTCGCCCCTGATGCGCTCGGCTGGGAGGCCTTGGGCGCCGGCCACTCGGCGTGGCTGTCCTGGATCTTCTCCGGAGGACTCCAGGAGTTCTATGAAGGCCTGCGGTGGGACGGCTGGCGCAGTGAGATCTCTGTGCTGGACAGTCGCCAGGGACTGTCCTTCTTCCCGCCATTGTGGTCGGCTGAGGCCCGCCAGGATCTGTCGGCGACCAGCCGTCGCGCGGTGCCCATGGCGGAACTCCTCGGCGTAAGCCGCGACTCGTGCCTTCAGTTCGACGGCACTGACCCGGGCTTCCTCGGAGTCGTATGAACCGGCTCACCCGTCCAAACGCCGATAGCAGATGAGGGTGGCGGCAATGCCGGCGAACGCGAGGAAGTGTTCGGCCTTGCGCTCGTAGCGGCGGCGCAGACGGCGGCATCCAGTGAGCCAGGCCACCGTTCGCTCCTCTGTCCAACGGTGGCGGCCCAGGCGCTGAGAGGATTCGATGCCCTTCCGGGCGATGCGTGGGGTGATGTTGCGGGAGCGCAGCCACCTTCGCAGGCGGTCGTAGTCGTACCCCTTGTCAGCATGGAGTTTGGCGGGCCGCCGTCGACGCGGTCCGCGGCGGGAGCGGATAGGCGGGATGCCGCGGACGAGGGGATCGACGCCCTGGCTGTCGTGGGTGTCCGCGGCGGAGATCCCAGTCGAGAGGGGCAGACCGGATCGCTCGGTGATCAAGTGGATCTTTGAGCCCTTCTTGCCGCGATCCACGGGATTCGGACCTGTCAGGTCCCCCCTTTGAGGGCCCGCATGTTCACGGAGTCGACCGCGCACCGAGACCAGTCCAGATCTCCGCGTGCACCGAGTTCGTCCAGGACCGGGGGTGGAGCTTGCCCCAAACCCTGGCTCGGCTCCATTCGGTGCACCTGCGGTGCGCGGTCGTTCCAGACGGACCGAACGCCGGAGGTAGCTGCCGCCAGGTACAGCCCGTCGTGGCCACGAACATGATCGCCGTCAGCAGCTCGCGATCCCCGTGCCGCTGTCGGCCGCCACCCTGCGGACGCACCGGAGCAGCCGGGACCACCCGCTGAAACAACTCCCATAACCCGTCCGGAACCAGACGCTCCACCCAAGTCATCACATCAGACAGCGTAGTGATCATGCCAGTTGAGATGGCCTCTTGAACGTTATGGCCAGGTTCTGCGCGGCGTTGCCGTCCAGGAGTAGCCCGTTGCGCAGCAGCTGGAAGACCACGGACGGCGGCGCGGAGGACTCCGGCATCGACCGCTTGGGCAGGGGCCGCTTACTCAGCGGAGAGGCGAAGATATCGACGGCCGGATCGGCCGTCGGCTTCTGAATGTCGTGGAGAACCACCAGTCACCTCACAGCCATCAGTTCCACATGGGACATTACGGACACAGCCAAGGAGTCGGCAGGAGGACGTACTCCATCTCGGGCATGACCGGATGAGTGAGCCGACAGCCTCTGTGTCGCGACGATCTGCAATCCCGCGACCGTCGGTGGCGGCGTAGCGGCCATACGTGCCGTCAGGCGACCAGCTCGTAAATGCCCGTCGCCGTCAGCCACAAGCCGGCGATCAAGGAGAGCGCGACGATCACCCGGTTCTGGTTCTGCGCGAGCCAGGTTCGCAGAGCGTTCAGCCTGGCACTCGCGACCGCCGGCGCCCGGACCGTGTACAGCTCCATGACGATGAGGCCGAGCGTGGCCAGCAGGCAGTAGCCGATCAGGGCGAGCCAGTCACCGAGAGAGGAAAGGTCCGCGGTGACGACCGTGGCGGCGCCGGCACCGACCAGAGCCCAAGGCTGCAGCAGCCAGGCCAGCGCGGCGACCGTGGCCAGTGAGGCGCGGTCCACCCGGGCGGTCCAGCGCGGCGGGCCGTGGGGGCGCGGCGGCCGACGACGCCGGTGCGCGCCGTACAGCACCAGCCCCACACCGAAGACGAGCTTCACACACGCCGCGGCCGTCGACGGCGCACTGTGGCGGGCCGGAGGCTCACCACCGGTCAGCAGCAGCACGCACGCGATCACCACGACCAGGTTGGCGAGCCACGACAACAAGAACGCCAGGCCCTTGCGGACACCATGCCGCGAGGTGAGCAGCAGGATGAAGGCACTGTTGTGCATGGGTCCCAGAGTGATGGCCGTACCGATCACGAGCAGGTCGAGCACCATCAGTGCAGTCACTCCCAGAGGTCGAGGCCATCTGCTGTCTTGGGACGGAAGAAGCGGGAAACGGGGTCGAGATCCGCGGCGCCGCAGGCACCCACGACCCTCCTTGGCCGACAGTGACCGGAAAAGCGTGATACACCGCCCGAAGTCGATACGGAGCTCTCACACCGCACTGCCCGGCGCGTGACCGCTTCGATTCTGCTCTCCTCACTACCACAGGTGTGGGGCGTCATGGCGCGCGAGTGCGTTCTCCCGCAGGTCCGGCGTGACGCGCAGTGTTCTGGTGAACCATGCCCCGTAGCGGTTGCCCAGGAAGGGAGCTGATGCTCCGTGAAGGATGACGCTCAGGCCCACGGTCACGGCGATGACCTCGCTCAGCAGGGTTACCCCGGGCAGATCCTCTTCCAGGGCGAGCAGGCCGAACACGAGGGAAGCGAGCCCGCGCGGACCGAACCAGCCGATGTAGGCAACGGAGGCGGGACGCAAGCCGGTGCCGACCAAGGCGAGTGCGACGGGCAGTATCCGGATGATGGTAAGGCTGAGCAGTGCGTAGACGACGACCCGCCACGTCAGGTGCTGGAGCGCGGGTCCCAGGATGATCGCGCCGAAGACGAGGAAGCTCAGCGAGGCGAGTAGGAGGCCTAGGCGTTCGGTGAACATGGTGCTCCGCGCGGGGTCCGAGTCCTGGGAACGGACGCCAAGGTCTGCGGGTGTCCGGCGCAGGTGGATGCCGAATGTCAGGCCGGCGGCCCAAGCACCGATGAAGCCGCTGCCCTCGCCCATGGAGCACAGGACGTAGGCGATGACCGGAACGGCGAGTACGAGGAACTGCCGCCAGTCGGAGCTGCTCCACCCTCGTGAGAGCGTCCAGCGCAGCAGACTCGCTCCAATCCAGCCGACCGCGACTCCGATGGCGCCGCTCAGCAGCAGCGCCCTCAGGAACGTCTCGGCCGCACCCGGATGGCCGTGCTCCTCATCGGCCGCCGCGAGCGCCAGTACGAAGAAAGGAAGCGCCAGACCGTCGTTCAGACCTGATTCGACGGCCAGACCGTCGCGGGTCAGCGGTGGCACCTGCTTATTGGAGAAGGCCTGCTGCCCGAGCGCGGCGTCCGTCGGGGCCAGGACGATGCCGACCAAGGCCAGCTCCCAGACACCCAGGCCGGGCAGCAAGGGCCAGGCGACCAGCCACCCCAGAGCCATCGTGACCGGCAGGCCCACAGCGAGCAGCCGCAGCGGCAAGAACTCCTCTCGGCGCAGGTCCCGGGCCCTGATCCCCGCCGCATCGGCGAACAGCAGGAGCACCAGTGCGCTTTCCAGCAGCGTCCGCGTGACCTCGGGGTCCTTGGCCTGGTCCAACAGATCAAGGCCCAGCGGGCCGAGCGCCAGACCGAGCAGCATGAAAATCATCGGTCCCGAGAACACCGTGGTGGACAATCGCCGTGAGAGTGCCCCATAGCCGATGACCACACTGCCGGCGATCACTACGGCCCAGCCGTTCATCCGCACTCCTCACACCCGGCATTCATCGCCGACAGGGCGGCCACGCCACGGGCAGCGTGCCGGGGCTCCCAAAAGCGCCCTCCCTCCTTACGCAAAGAAACGAATTGTGACTTTATGGCGCTGCCGGTCAGGCGCCAGGGAAAGGCTCTCCCGAACGCGCCGAGAACACACCGGTCGGCCGAACGCGCGTCGACCAAACGAGCCGGACTTGGCCGACGACGCTGCCGACCTCCGCAGGGCCCCCGCATCTCGGCCTGTCTGGTCCCCATGCGGCCTCGCCGACAATTGTGCCCCTTGAATCACAATCTGCTTACGCGGATCCGATCGGGTGCTTCCCCTCACGTTGGCTGCGCCCCACTTGCTGGATTCTTTGCTGGTGAAGATGATTCTCCTGTCGGGGTCTGCTCCGCGTCTGCTCCGCGTCGGCGTTCCGCCACGGATATCCCGACGCCAAAGCCTGCCTGGTGGCATTTTTTTCGAATTGAATGTCACTTCAGGACCCCTTGTTGCCCGAGCGTTGGAATCTCCGAATTGCTCATCCCGATCCCTGTACTGGGCGCCTTCACCCTTCGACTCACGGGAGGCGATAAAGGAAATACCGCCACCGCAACCAACGCATTCCTCGACACCGATGATGATCCGGGGTGTCACGGTGCTCGGGGCGGCGAGCATCGGCGCGCTGCGGGCGGCCGAGCTGGCGCCGTACGGGATGGTCGGCGTCGGCAGCATCTACCGCGCGTACGCGCGCGGGGACATCGACGGTGACGACGAAGTCGCGGTCGGGCAGGCCCCGGACGGTGCGTTCGGCGCGCTGACCCGGCCGCTGGTCAACCTCTGGCACGCCCTGGCGCCGCACCCTCCGCGCCGGAGCGGAGCAGCTCGGCGACCGGTCCGTCGGGGACGCCGGCCTCGTTGTGCTCCAGCACGGGAACGTTCAGGAAGAACAGCCGATCGGCCCTCGCCCTGCGCCACTGCGCCCGGGTCACGGACCGCCGGCGACGGGCCGGGCCAGGCCGCTGATCAGTACGTCGATCCCGAGCGCGAGGCGGGCGGCGGCCGGTCCGGCGGCCAGTTCGGCCGTGCTCGCCGCGAGGTGCGGATGGCGGGCCGGGTCCAGTGTGGCGAGGCGGTCCGTGATCGCGCTGCGGGCGTGCCGTGCGTCCAGGGCCTGCTGAAGGGCACCCGGGCCGTCGCCCCCGACGGCGGCGGCGCCGACCTCGTAGGTCACCGCGCCGATGTGCAGGGCGATCAGGTCGCAGCCCCAGGCGGCGCGCTGCCGGGGGACCCCGCCGGCCAGCAGGAGGCCGAGGATCCGGTCGAAGAGGTCGAGCCAGGCCGGGGTGGTCGGGATGTCCCCGAGCGAGACGCGGCCGATGCCGGGATGGCCGTTGAGCGCGTGCACCACGTCGATGACGAGCGTGACCAGCCGGTCTCTCCAGTCCTCCCCGCCCGTCAGGGGGCCGGCGGGAGCGGGTGGGGCCGGCACGTCCGGCAGCGGGACGGTCGCGACCACGGCGTCGAGCATCAGGCGCAGCAGTTCATCGCGGTGGGAGACGTAGACGTAGAGCGAAGCGGGGCCGGTGTCGAGTTCCGCGGCCACCTTGCGCATCGTCACCGCGTCCACCCCTTCGCGGCGCAGGACGCGCAGTCCCGCCTCGACGACGGCCGTCTCGCTGAGTGCGGGCTTGGCGGGGCGGGAGCGGGTGCTCTTGCGGGGTGCGGTCTGCATGCCCGGCAGGTTGCTTCAGCGAAGAGTCGGTTCGATCTGACGGGCCGCCCGAGCCTGTCCGCGCAGTACATCGCGAGGGTATCCACAGCTGGCTTCGTTAGTGCTTCCTGAGCCGCCATGAGCTGCAAGTAGGGATTGTCACGTGGCCTGTCACCAGGAAGGTCTCCCCACTGCTCCCTGCCTGCCTCTGTCTCAAGAACGTGGTTGAGTCTCCGCCGGTCAGGCAGCCAGTACTTCTTACGGATCATCCATAGTCCGCGAGCGACCGTGGCGGCGTGGACCTCCAGGACGCTCCCCAGCAGGTAGGCGCCGAAAGTGCTAGCAGCTAGCGCGGCCGGCTTCCCCATCCAGTCCACGACGCCGTAGAGCAGGCTGAGAGGTTCACGCACTTCGGCTTTGGTCGGGATGCTACCTCCGACCATCAATAGCAGTGCCAACAGGTAGAGGTAGCCGGTGGCCAGCGGAGTGCGAAGCCCCCGGATGCCGGGGAGCAGGGAGGCAAGCACGCATTTATGGTTGCGTCCATCGCCTCCCGAGGCGGACGGACACGCAGAGCGTTGGGGCGCCCAGAACGAATTGCAACCGCGCCCTTGTCCCGTCCCAGCCCCTCAGAGTCCGGCGACGAGTGCGTTGGTGCAGTTAACAGGCCATTTCGCGCACGGTCCGGCCTGGCTCGGGGCCCAGGTCACGACCTGTGGTCGGGGTGTGGGGGTGGGGGAGGTCATGGCGGGCTCCTGGATGCGGCGGACTCTCCTATTCCATCTCGTGTTCGATTTTTCTGCCCAGCTCTGTCCTGTCGAGCGGCGTGGTTGTGACTGAGCACCGTAGATGGCCCAGACGGACAAGTTCGATGCACAGTTCCGGGCCGCACCAGTGCTCCGGCCGTGCGACCCCCAGCAGTGGCGCAATTGCTCGTTCAGGGGGTCTTCCGTGCGTCGCCCACCTGCCTGGGCTTGAGGCCGGAATGATCACTTAGGCCGACGTGATCGGTGTCCGGCTTTATCGAGGAGAGGCTTGCATGATCAGCATCGAAGAGGCGCGAAGAAGGTTATTGCCGAGGAACTGGGATGCGAGATGGAGCAGCTGAGGAACAACCGCATCTCGCTCGTCTACCTCGGGATGGACGAGCTGGCCAGGCCAAATCTGGTAAATGCCTTGGAGGAGGAGTTCCAGGCGGATATCAGCGACGAGGTGGGCGACAGCTTCGCCATCGTCCAGGACGTCATTGACGCCATGACTCCCTCACGCGGCTGAGGCCAGCGGCGGGCGGGTGCCCGAGCCGACCGCGAGTCCGCATCCGCGCGTAGCGTTGCTGGTGTCCGGAGCGGTCTCCGGAGCCCTGCGCGGCGCAGAGAGATGAGTCGTTGCCGAGAGCGACGGGCTGCGCGCCCAGCGCTTGGCGCTCGCCGAAGCCTTGCAGTCCTGACGTACACCCGCGGGGTGGCATCCCGACCGGCGCGCGGCCCGAAGCACTGGCGCGGCCCGGAAACTGTGCATCGAGATTGTCCGTCCGGCCATCTGTCGTGCGCAGTCCGAGGGAGGTGGCGGGGGTGGTGCTCAGTCCGCCGGTGGAGCCGATGTTGGCGCAGGCTGCCGAGGTGATGCCGCCGGTGCGTCCGCTCGCCTCGAAGGTGGCGTATGAGCAGAAGTTCGACGGGTACCGGGCGCTGGTGTTCACCCCGGCCGGGCCGGGTGGGCGGGTGCTGCTCCAGACCCGCCGAGGTTCCCTGGTCCAGGGCGCGTTCCCCGATCTTGTCGCCGCCGCCGAGGCGCAGCTGCCTGACGGCCTGGTCCTCGATGGCGAGCTGCTGGTGTGGGACGCCGGGGCCGGCGCCCTGTCGTTCGAGGGGTTGCAGCGCCGGGCCGCCGCCCGCGCCGGCGGCGCCGCTGGCCTGGCCGCGAAGCTGCCGGCCTTCTTCATGGCGTTCGATGTCTTGCAGCAGGGCAGCCGGGAGCTGCTCGACCTGCCCTATGTGGAGCGCCGCGCCGGTCTGGAGGCCCTGTTCGCTGACCATGGCCTGACGGCCCCCTGGACGCTGTGTCCGATGACGACGGATGCGGCCAAGGCCCGGGAGTGGCTTCAGTCGTGGACGGACGTGTCCGGCGTCGAAGGCATCGTGGTCAAGCCCCTGACCAGCCGATACGAGCCCGGTCGCAGAGGTGCGTGGACCAAGGTCAGACGTCGGGACACCACCGAAGCGATCATCGGCGCCGTCACCGGCACCTTGACCCGCCCGCAGCTCCTCGTCCTCGGCCGCCACGATCACAAGGGCCGGCTCCGCGCGGTCGGCCGCACCGTCCCGCTGCGCCCGGACGCGGCCCGCCTGGTCGCCGCACACCTGACGGCCTCCGGCCCCGGACACCCCTGGACCGGGGTGCGGTTCGCTTCGACGTGGGGGAGCCGCGACGTCCTGGACGTGCGCCTGGTCCGCCCGGAGCTGGTGGCCGAGGTCAGCGCTGATACCGCCGTGGACCGAGGCGGCGTCTGGCGCCACCCCCTGCGCTTCAAGCGGTTGCGCATGGACGTCACGGTGGAGGACGTTGCCCGGTTCGGGGAGGGCTCGGCCGCCGCAGCCAGCTGACCGTGGCTGGGCCGTTGATGTGCGATTGGCGCGTGTTTCGTGGTGCGTTCGGTGCGTGAGGAGTACGACGAGTACGCGGCTGCGGGCCGGCTGCGGGCTCCTGCCCGGTCAGGCCTGGATCTCGTTGAGGAGCAGGCGCAGGGTGAGGCTGTGTTTTTCCGGGGGGAGGGCGTTCATGGCGGTGGTGGCGTGTGCGATGCCGCTGGCCTTGTCGCCGGAGCGGGCGAGCACCAGGCCGCGGTGGAGTTCGAGGTGGGTGGCGAAGCGGGGCAGGGATGCCGGGAGTGCGGCGAGGGCCTGGTCTTGGGCGTCGGTGGCGGCTTTCTCGTCGCCGAGGCGGGCCAAGAGCAGGGAGCGGAAGACGTTGAGCCGCCACCAGGGGACGGCGTAGTCGGAGGTCTGCTCGTGGGAGCCGGCCGCGTCGAAGATCCGCCGTCCTTGGGTGTCGAGGGTGCGGGCGGTGTGGTGGTCGCCTCGGAGGGCGGCGGCGTGGGCTTTGCCGTAGACGGCGTTGAGCAGGCCGAGGGAGGGCCGGTCGCCGCCGATGGCGAGGGCCTGGTCCGCGAGGATGTCCGCGACGCCGAGGGAGGCGCCTTCGTAGCCGAGGGCGATGGCAGCCCGCCCGCGTACCCACACGCGGCTGTCGATGTCACCGGACTGGTCGGCGGCGGTGGCGGCCATGCGGTACCAGCGCACGGCCGCGCTCCCGTCCGAGCCGGGGAACGTTTTCGCGTACAGGGTCATGAACCGGGCGGCGGCCGACCACAGGCGCGGGGTGTCGAGTTGCTGTTGGATGACGACGAGTTCGCCCGCGACGCGGCGTTGGATGTCGGCCGCGCCCATGGACATGTAGTCCGTCCCGTACGCGGCGAGCTTGGCCTCCCATGCCTCCGGCGAGGGTCCGCGGGCCAGGCGGGCGGCGAACCCCCGCGCCAACAGGTCGGAGGCGACCACGGGTGCTATGGCCGTGCCGGCCGCGTCGGTCAGGAACGTGCGTCGCATCATGGGGTCCTCCAGGACGGCTAAGGGCACATCCAGCACCCGCGACAGCGCCGCGAGATAGAAGCCCCTCGGCGCCACTTTGCCGCGCTCCCACCGCGCGATGTACTCCCGGTCAACGACGTCCCGTTGACGGCGTTGATCTCATCCGCCGGACGCCCCCGTCAGGTTCGCTTTCCCTCCAGCCTCGGCATGACGAAGCCCCGGCGCTCTGCGCCGGGGCCTCACCCTCATGCGCCGGTCAGGACAGGAAGTTCTTCTGCCACTGGAGCGAGTTCATGATGATGTCCCGGACGGCGGCGGTTGTCGAGCAGATGCAGCGGGAAGCGCTCGGAGCGGGTGTATCGGTGGCGCTGCCGGAACGGATACGTGCTGCGTAGTGCCGCGGGTTCCTTCCCAGGCGCGGCACCCGGCCTAGCGCCCGTAGTCCTAGACCTCCTTCGCGAGGCGGGCTTGGGACCTGATGGTGAAGTGCCACCAGCTCCTAGCTGCTCAACGCCGCGGATATACGACCACGCTGTACGCATCGGCGTCTCCGCCAAGGTAGACCGCCTGGTCCTTGAGAATCACGGTGGGCACTTTGGTGTCACGGGCCAGCGGGGTGATCGTCCCGGTGGGGATGGAGAGGCTGATGGGGGTCGCGGTATCGCCGACGCCCGCATGACCGTAGGCCGTCCCGTCGTTGTCGATAGCCGTGAAGACGGCCTCCTTGGTGTCGGTTGTACCCGATGCGCAGTATCCCTTGCCGGTGGACAGGTCGAAGGCCAGTACCCCATACACGAGGTAGTGCTGGTCGGGCGAGAGCGCGGGATGAACGTTTTCAGGGTCGGATCCTCCCGGAGAGCTGACCGCTGTCTCACACGTAACGGACGCCTTGACTGTGCCGGTGGATGTGTCATGTACCGCCCAGACACGCTGGCCAGTCTCTTCCCCGCCGTCATTCTTGGTCGGCCATCCCGCGATCGCCAGGTCGCCTACGGCCGTCAGCCGCGCCAGGTCGCCACCTCCGGCCACATAGGCGCCGGGAGGAACGTGCGAGCTGTCGTACCATGCGCCGGGCACCCAGAATCGGCCTCCGCCGCCTTGGACCAGCGGGCCGCGCGGCGTGACGCCCACGGGTGTTCCGTTGCTGCAGCCCCAGCACAGGTTTGGATCTGGGGCCTTGCGGATTTCGTCGCTGGTGTAGGGCGTGACCTTGCCGGTTGCTACGTCCACAGCGGTGATGGCTTGGTGTTCACCGGTGTAGGCGAGCAGGGAGCCGCCGTGGGCGGTCGGCAATGGGTCGCCCGTCTCCTGCGCGGGGATGTCGATAGTTCGCGTCGGAGACAGCGTGCTGCCGGAAGCATCTGCAGGGTAGACCGCGATACGGACCGTCGGCTTGCCGTTGGTCAACGGGCCCTCGCCGGGGGTTCCACTGATCGACAGCGCGATGTATTCCTTCCCGCCGGTGGTCACGATCTCCGGTCGGGGTAACTCGTGACGGACAGAGTCGAAGGGCCACCACGGCTTCGTGGACCAGCGGATCGCGCCGGTTCCCAGATCCTTCGCTGTCAGGATGTAGCCGTCCTTGGCCCCAGTGAGCGTTTTCAGCGTGGTCACTGATCGAGTGACGCCGGTGAGGTTGAGGT
>NZ_JBVJLO010000047.1:0-17073 GCF_055584685.1 Streptomyces sp. NPDC102258 | reverse complement strand
GTCATCACCAAGGCTGTCCTCACTCTGGAGAGGCAACGCTGAAAACGCTCAGTGGACTTCCGTGCCCGCCACGGTTGCCTAGGTTGAGCGGAAGGGGAAGGGCACGTTCGTTCCCCTCAACCGTAAGCACAGCAGGTCAGGGCCACACCATGCCAACGGTTATCTGGAGGCGGGAACCGTCGGCCAAGAGGCCGAGGGGCCATGCAACTGAGGGCCCCCTGCCGGACGTCCGGCTGTACATGGACTTACTGATCACTGCACTGCCGAGCACAGCCCTCGCGGTGACCCTCCTCTTCCTTGGCGCGTGGGAGAACGAACGACGCACCCGGCGCACGGAGGCCCGTAAGGACGCGTCGGCGAGCCGTGCCTCGTTCGAGGCCCAGATCGAGGAGTTCGTGGCGGCGGTTATCGCGTTGAAGATCGCGGGGATTGCGCACGACACCCTCTACGGCGGATGGAGGGCCAAGGCGGTGGTCATCGTCCGGGCACTGGGCGAAGCCGTATCGGCCCACACCAGAGCTCCGGAGGGAGGAGCCGTAGCGGCGGCCAATCGGGCCGCGGGCACAGTGGTCGACCGCTGGGATCAGGCGAGTGCCGCCTCTGCGGCAGGCCTGGCAGCGCCGCTCACCCGACTGGGCGCCGCAGCCGCTCCCCTGATGAGGCGACAGGAGCCTGGACTCAAGGAGTCCGTCGAAGAGGTGCTGACCGCGCTCAGCGCAAACTTCTCCGACGAGGAGCGGATCACCCAGGGCCTTGCGGCGTTCAACGGAGCGGCGCAGGCGGCCCTTGAGCCCCCTGCGGCTCGTCGACGGTGGCGGTTCCTGAGCCTGGGCTGAAACCCTGACGTTCCTGCCGTCCGCAAGACGGCCGCCTGCACTGTGCCCCTACTCCTGCTGTATGGTCCCGCCCGCGCGCGAGGAGGTGTTCGCCCTGCGCAGGATGGCCCGTGGGGCCTCGCGCCGCACGCCAGGTGCGGCCCGTCCGGTCGGAATTCCCGGCAGCGGCACGGACGCAACAGCACCGGGGGCAGCAGCGGCCGCACCATGGCGATGTCCACGCCGAAGGGTTCCCTCGGAGCAGCGGGGTCAACGTCGGCAGCCGGAGGGGTGGCGCCGATCTGCGCCAGATGATCGGCAGGGCCGGGTGCAGCTCAGCGCCGACCATCGTCTGACTACACCGGGCAAGACCCACCCTTCGTCGGGTTCTACCGGGTTCCGGTAGACGCCGACACGGCAGCCGTGGGTCCCAACGTCGTCACCCGACTGCATGACGCAGCAGCTGGTCAGGCGCGCCCGCCCGGCCGACAGCCGGTGCCGGTGGTCCCGAACACTCCGCCCCTGGCGCTCTGCGTGGCACTCCAGACGAGCGCCGTCGCCAGGGTGCCCGGCCGTGGCCCGTGGGGACACAGGAAACTGCCCGGCCTTCGATGCCCATCGACCGTCCCTATGTCATCCAGCTCCGCAGGGCTGTATGACAGCAAGACCAGTTCCATGCCCTTCCGGAGTTGCCAAGCGGTCCGCTGGGTCGACGACGAACCCCTGCCCGGCCTGGTCGAAGTCCGCTTCACCGACGCCCACTAGCAGCAGACCGTCAGGTCAAGGTCGCGCCCGAGCAGTACGGCAGCGCGCGAGCCCCGATGAGACGGGCCCCGGGCTTCCCCTCCGTGGTGCAGCGTCACGCAGGGGATGGACGGCTCCCTCGGATGCATGGCATGCCCGATACTCCGCGCGCCGGGCCGGCGCCACGGCATCGGGCGGCGCGGCCGCGAGGGCGAACGGCGTGTCCGCTGACGCCGACCCCGCGGGCGAGCCCAGGGCAGAAGGACGTGGTGAGTCCGCATCTGAGCAATGCGGGCCACTCGACGCGGTCCACCCAGGACGATCCGGCCGACGCGAGGTGCACCCCCGGCGGCGGCCCGCCCCGGCCCCCCCGCCCCCCGCTCAGCCGGTGGAATCGCGGATGACGTGGCGCGCCATCACGGCCCGTGCCGTCGACAGTTCCGTCGCCACCGCTTGCTCTCGCTCCCCGGAAAGGGAGACGAGGGCTGCCTCCACGCGGCCCGCCGTCGCCAGGCCTGCGCAGGTGGGTCGGCGGGTGCGTCGAGTCGACGCTGTGTCCGCGGCGGGCGGCGACCCGGCGCAGCCGCTCGTACTCCCGCTCCGGCACCGCCGCGAACCGCGCGGCCAGGCGCTGCCACAACTCCCGCTCCGCCGCCTCCCGCGCATCGCGCCCGGCCCGCCCGCCCCGCATACCGGCGGCCACGGACTCCCGACGCATCCCCTCGCCGATCGCGTGCGTGATCAGCAGCCGGTCCATCAGCGCGGCCACCGCCGCCGAAGACGCCACCTGGGCCGCGCTCGCGTCGGCCAGGTACTCCGCCCGCTGCGACGACCGCAGCGTCAGTACGTCGAGCAGCCGCAGCACCCCCACCACCGCGCACCGTGGGAGGAACACCACGGCGTTGGAGAACCGTTCCTGCAACCGCGTCGCCCACGTCGGCGCCAACAGGTAGTACCAGACCGACAGCGAGTGCAGCGCCCCAGCGGTGAGCCGGGCCCGCCTGGTGTCCCCGTGTGCGAAGTGGCCCAGCTCGTGCCCCAGCAGCGCCACCCGCTCCTGCGGGTCCAGCACCTCCCACAGGCCGAGCCCGAGGTACAGCACCCGCCGCTGCCGCAGACCGTACGTGGTCACCGCGGCGTTGGGCCGGTGCTCCACCACCACCGCGTGTACGCCGGTCGTCCCCAGCGCCCGCGCCACCTCGTCGACGAGCCCGAACAGCTGCGGCGCGTCATCCCGGTACAGCACCGGCCCGTCCTTCGGCAGCCGGCCCAGCCGCGGCCTCAGGACCACCCCGACGCCCACCAGCAGCGCCCCCACGACGGGCTGCACACCGGTCTCCCAGCCCAGCACGGCCAGCAACACCCCGCCGACCACCAGCAGCAGCGTCAACGAGTGCACCACGACGGCCACCCCCTGGGCGGCCAGCCCCGCCGCGTCCCGCCCGCGCGAGCCGCCGCCCCCGCCCCGCTCCAGCTCCGCCGCCAGCTGCTCCCCGTACGACTGGGCGAGCCGCCGCCGGTACGCGGCGATCCGCCCCGGCTCGGGATCCGGCGCCCCCGGGTCCACGTTCCACTCGCAAGCGGCACACCACTCGACGAAACCTTCGTCCACCGGCACCGGCCCCCCGCACTCCGGGCAGGCTCGAACCCCCACGGCCACGGTCCCCTCACGCACCACGTTCACGTTCCCCTCCCTCGCCGCGCCCCCCAGGATCCGCGGTCGAGGCAGCATAAGGGCACGCGATCAGGAGCCTGACCCTGCTTCTGACCCTGTCCGCTCACGGCTGCCAGCGGGGGGCCTCGTCATCGGGGGTGTCCGGGCTGGCGAAGTGGAACGGAACCGAGAGATGGTCGGCGAGGGCGCGCCCGGCCCGCTCGGCGGCCATCGCCGCAGGGTGACGCGGGTGGTGATCCGCGTCCTCGCCGAGGTACCGCTTGGCCGTCGACCAGTAGACGGTAGCCATCGGAGCCTCTCCCGCGGGGTCGGCGGTGATGGCCAGCAGCCGCACGAACCAGTCGTGGACGGTGTCACCGTCCCAGACCGCTTCGATCGCCACGACGCGGCCACGGCACCCGGCCGCGCGATAGGCCAACGACTCCAGGTCGAGGGGGCTCTGCGGCTCGCGGGCGATGCGGTCTCCGTAGTGGAGGTAACGGTCGTGGGCGATCAGCTGAGCGGTTCCCAGCCCTATGCCGAAGCGCACGAGGCCGATGGCGGTGATGACCTTCACCGCCATGAAGAGGGAGTCCTGGAGGACGTATCCGTCGATCTCGTCGCGGATCCCGGCCGGCAGGCTCTCCCACCACTCGCTCCTGGCCGCTTCGTCCATGTCCATCGAGACCCCCCCGGTCCTTCGCGAGGCTCCAACGACGGAGCCTCGCGCCACCTTACGTCGTCGTCGGAAACGGTCGTGGAGGTGGGCGAGGGTCCGCCGGATGAGGGACCGGGATGTTCTTCCGCGCCGAGAACGGGCAAGCGCAAGGGGCCGACAGCGCGGCACCCGCGCGCGGGCCCGACAGCCCGCCGGCCGGCCGGCGCGGGAACGGGAACGCCCCCGGTGGGGTGCCGTCCGCGTCGCGAACCGGCCCAGCGGCGGCAGGAGAACGGAGAGCGCCCAGATGACCCGATGGCCCGACACGTACGAGTCCTACTGGATGGAAACCACCGACACCCCCCACCCCCGCCTGCTCCAGGACGTCGACGTCGACGTAGCCGTGATCGGCGCCGGCGTCGCCGGCATCAGCACCGCCTGGGAGCTGGCCCGGGCCGGCCACCGGGTGGCGCTGCTGGAGGCGGACCGCGTCGCCGCGGGAGTGACCGGCTACACCACCGCCAAGCTCACCTCCCAGCACGGACCGCTCTACGCCCGGCTGCGCAAGACCTTCGGAGCGGAAGGCGCCCGGCTGTACGCCAGGTCCCAGCAGGACGCGGCCGATCACGTCGGACGGGTCTGCGCGGAGCTGGGCATCGACTGCGACCTGGAACACCTGCCCTCCCACGTCTACGCGGAGTCCGCCGACGCGGTCGACCGGCTGAAGGCCGAGGCGGAGGCGGCCCGCGAGGCCGGGCTGCCCGCCTCCTTCGTGACCACCACCTCCCTGCCCTACGCCGTGGCGGGCGCCGTACGGGTCGAGGAACAAGCCCAGTTCCACCCCCGCAAGTACCTCCTCGCCCTCGTCGCCGACCTGCTCCGCCTCGGCGGCGAGGTCTACGAGCGCACCCGTGTCGTCTCCCTCGAAGAGGGCGAGCCCTGCCGGCTCGGCACCGAGGCCGGCCACTCGGTCACCGCCGCCAAGGTGGTGGTGGCCACCCACTACCCCGTCTTCGACCGCTCCCTGCTCTTCACCCGCCTGGTACCCCACCGCGAACTGGTCCTCGCGGGGGAGATCCCGGCCGACGAGGACCCCGGAGGCATGTTCCTCACGGAGGAGGACAACACGCGCTCCGTACGCACCGCCCCCTACGGAGCGGGAAAGCGGCTGCTGATCGTCACCGGGGAGAAGTCCAAGCCGGGCACCGGCGACGTCGCCGAACGCTACGACCGCCTCGCCGCCTGGATGCGGGCCCGCTTCCCCCGTGCCCGGCTCACCCACCGCTGGGCGGCGCAGGACAACGCGACCACGGACGGGATCCCGTACGTGGGCCGCCTCCACCCCGGCGCCGAACACGTCCTGGTCGCGACCGGCTACGCGGGGTGGGGCATGACCAACGGGGTGATGTCCGGACGCCTGCTCGCCGCGCACGTCACGGGCGGGAACCTGCCGTGGTCCGCGCTGTACGACCCGGGCCGTCTGCACCCCAGGGAGGCCCCCGCCCTCCTGAAGGCCCAGGCCTCGGTCGCCAAGCACTTCGTCGGGGACCGGCTGGCCGCCGCCACACACGCCGACAGCGTCGACTCCGTCGAGCCCGGAACGGGCGCCCTCGTCCGGATCGACGGACGTCGCTGCGCGGTCTACCGGGATCCCGACGGCAAGGCCACCGCCGTATCCGCACGGTGCACCCACCTCGGCTGCCTCGTGCACTTCAACGACGCCGAGCAGGCCTGGGAATGCCCCTGCCACGGCTCGCGGTTCGCCACGGACGGATCGGTCCTCCAGGGACCGGCCGTCCACCCCCTCGAACCCCGCCCCCTTCCGACTGAGGACTGAGCAGGGGAGGAGGGAGTGGTCAGCGCGTCACTGCGGGCAGAGTTGGGCGTTGCCGCCGTGCAGGCACACCGTCCGCCACTCGGAGGTGTACTCGACGGAGTTCAGGTTGAGCGTCTCATCGACACCCTGTCCGACAGGTGTGGTAGACGTCGAGGCCCGCCGCCTGCACATTGGGGTTCCAGCTCGCCGCCCCCGTCCTCGCCCACCACGCGGTGTCGGCGACCGCCGTGCCGGCGTTGAGGGCGAGCGCGAGGGCTGCCGCCCCGACCGAGACGGCCACCTTGCGCATCTGACGTGCAGTTCGGTAACGGTTCATGGGTAAGCCTCCTCTGTTCGGGGTCAGATGCCGTACGTGTACCAATAGAGGGAGGGGTTCGCGGCCCCTGTCATGCGGCTTGATCCGAACGGCGGGCATACCGCCCCCACCCCGTCATCGCGGGTGCGGCGGTGGTCGGGCCGTCTCACCGAAGGCTGAGCACGGCTTCCGCGGTCTCCTCCGCGGTGAGGCCGGTGGAGTCCAGGACGTTCCTCTCGTACGGGCCCAGGTCGGCGAATCCGTCGTAGATCTGTTCGAGGACCTGCCGGTCGGTGAGCGGGTGCGCAGAGCGGGACATCCCGCGCGCGAGCGCGGTCTCCCGGTCGGGCCGCAGCACCACGTAAACCAGTCCGACGCCCACGGCGCGCGCCGCCTCCTCGTACGCCGCCAGGAACCACGGCCCGACCACCCCGTCGACCACGGTGTGGTAACCCCCTGCGGCGTAGCCGGCGGCGGCCCGCGCGATCACCCGGGTGACGGTGCGGTTCTGCTCGTGCGCCTCCGGCAGGTACGGCGCCAGCGCCCCTTGCCGGATCGCCGCGTAGAAGTCGTCCGTGTGCAGGTGCACGCTGGGGGAGAGCCTGCTCTCGGCCAGGATGCGCGCCACGGTTGTCTTCCCCGACCCCGAGGGCCCGCTCACCAGAAGGATCCGCATTTCCCTCACCCTAGGCCTTCACTGCTGTCGCTCGGCGTTCGGGTCCCGGGAGGCCGCGGGACCGTTGTGACACACCTGCGGTCCTCGTCATCGATGCGGGGGAACCGCTTTGATGAACTCTTCGGCCGTGTAGCCCGGGGCGGACCAGCGTGCCTTGCGGTAGCCGGAGCTGGCGTGGGCCGCAGCCGGGGCGGTGACCGCCCCGGTGGTCGCGGCGGTGGGCCGTGCCGCCGGCGCGTCGCCGGAGATCGCGCGGGAGGGCATTCCCCTGCTGGGTTTCGCGCAACTGGCGTTCGGGTGCTCCGTGCTGGGCATCGCTCTCGCGGCGACCTGCCAGCGGTGGCCGGGCCGGCCTTAGCCGTCGTGAAGTTCGCGATGCGCGACCGCGAGCGGCTTGAGCTCCTGCGGGTCAAGGACAAGGCCATACTGCACACGCTGCGGTGGCCTGACGAGATCCGCTCCACCGCCCAGGTCCCCGCCCCAACACGGCCGTCGCCGAGCAGGAAGTACGGGGGACGGCGGTCAGCAGGAGCCAGAACGACTGCCCGTCCCCGGTCCCGAGAACGACGGACCCCTTGTCGCCGCCGATCCAACTGGCTAACCCGCAGGCCAATGTGGGTTCGGCATGCCGTCATCGCTCATGTGCGCCCGCCGCCAGATCCCTTTCCAGTTGAACGGCGTCTCCGGGACGAACCGGTGCCGCTGCCCGCACGGACATGGCGCCGGCACCCACGCACACCCACGGCACAGCTCCACCCAGCCGTGCCCGGTCGAGTTCGACACCAGCGGTCTCTCGTCCCCGCAGGCGGGGCAGCCGGGGAGTTCGGCGCCGTCCAGAATCGCGTTCTGTCGCCGGACGTACTCGGGCAGCCGCAGCGACGGATGGCGAAACGGGTCTTCGTACCAGGCGCGGTTCGGGCCCTCCCACCAGCGCCGCAGCCACCACGGTCGCGGGTTCACTACAGTCCGCCACCCGGCCCGCTTCTCCACCCGGCGCTGCGCGGCATACTCCTCCGTCCGCGCGAGCCACAGCACCCGCGCCTCATACAGTTCCTCCACCGCCCGCACCAGCGCGTCCGGGTCCGCCTCCAGCCTCCGGGGGATCGCGGCGCTGAGCGTGAGGTGGTGGTACGTCGCCCGGAAGCCGTACGGAGCAAAGAGGGTGATGCAGGTCCGCAGCGCACTGTGCCGACGGTGGAGGGGGAGCCCGGCGTCGTGCACGTGCGCTCGGTGGGTCTGGAAGCTGGTCATGGTGTGGCTGCCAGGTCCAGTGCCCGTGCCAGGGCGGTGGTGACGGCAGCAGCATGTGCTGGCAGGTGTTGTTCCGCCCAGGTTCCGGCAAGGCTGAGGAAGTCGTGCAAATCCTGCTGAGCGTCGGCGACGAGCCTGCGTACCTGGTCTACCGGCAGCTCGATCACCGGACTGCCGTCCACCCCGTGAGTATCGAGCGTGAACCGGACAACGTCGTTGACGCGTTCGGCCACCGAGGACGGATCGTGGCCGAAGTATGCGCAACCGGTACCGTCGAGCACCTCCAGCCAGTCCCGCCAGGCCTCCAGCCCGTTGCAGCAGCCCGGCTCAACGAAGACGGTGTCGGTGGCCTTGTCGGTCACCCGGAAGCCGCCGGCGGCGAACAGGTCAGGCATGGTGAGCAGCCCGTGCAGGCAGGCGCCAAGCGGGTCGGTCGGACCCGATTCGTGCTCTTCCTGCGGCTCGAAGTCGTTGCAGTCGGCGATCTGCATAACGGCCGTGCCGACCTCCGCCTGAGTCAGCCTCCCGTTCAGCACGAGGTAGCCATATGACTCGTGCTCGACAACGGGCCATAGCTCGAAGTCGTTAAAAGCGGAGATCTCCAGAACGGGTTGCACAACAATCACATGGGGATGATGCCGGACCCGCTGCTTCGTCGCCACGGGCTTTCGGCAGAGGCGGCCAGAGCACGTCGGTGCATTCGGCCGCCTCATTGCGGATGCGGAACGCCTATGCTCAGCGGATCTTGGGGAAAGCCTCGTCGGAGTGGGCTGACGCGACGTACCGCTCCCTTGCGGAGCACCGGATGCTGAGCGACCTGCTCGGCGCGCAGGCCGGCGTCCTGGAGCACAACGTGTCCGCGGAGGTGGCCGCCCGGTACAAGAGAGCGGCCATCGGCAACGTCGTCGCGCTGGCAGATCTGGCGCGACAGCACCTGCCCGAACTGGGCGACGGGGCCGAGCAGCTCAGCGCGCAGGTTTACATGGTGGCCGGCGCACCTCAGGTCACGTCGCGATGGTGGCCAGGCCTGCGATGCCGATGAGGTAGATGACGACCGCGGCGATGCTGTCGATGCCCATACGGGCGTACTGGCGGCGGGGGCGGAAGACGAGTCCGGCCATGTAGACCACGGTCAGGACGATCCCGAGGGCGGTGAGATAGATGTCGGTGTCGTGCGCGGCGGGCAGGACCGGCTTGCCGGAGATGACGGTGGCGAGGAGGAACAGGACGGGCAGGAAGGCGTTGCCGCCGAAGATGTCGCTGACCGCCAGCTGGTAGTCGCCCAGCTTCGTCGAGGTCAGGCCGGTGCTCACCTCGGGGAGGGACGTCGCGGCCGCGAGGACGGTCGCGCCGAACAGGACACCGCTCAGGCCCTGGCGGGCGAAGAACTCCTCGCCGCTGCGTTCGATCACCACACCGGCCACCAGGGTGGCCAGCGCGGAGACGCCGAACACGAGCCCGGCACGCGCGGTGCTCACACCCTTGTCGCTGGCGGCCTTCTCCTTCTTGCCCTTGGAGTGGCCGCGCGGTTCGGGCTGGCCGTCGGGGGCGTCGCCGCCCTCCCGCCACGGCAGACCCCTGCCCGCCCGATTGAGCAGGATCAGGCCGACCACCCACAAGACGGCGATCGCTACCTCGGCGGGGGCCAGACGCGCGGCGTGCAGGTTCGGGGAGAGCTGTGTGCCCATCACCACGACGGCGAGGATAACCACCACCAAAGCGCCCTCCAAGACCAGGAGCAGGCTGGCCGACAAGCGGGTCAGCGGGGCACGAGGGCGTACCCCGGCGGCGTCCAGGATGGCCAGGACCACGGTCTGGATGGCGATACCGCCCAGGATGTTGCCCACCGCTACATCGAGTTGTCCGGCCAACGCGGCACTCACCGTGATCGCGATCTCGGGAAGGTTCGTGGCGATCGCCAGCAGAATCAGACCACCCAGGGCGCTGCCCAGGCCCAGACGTTCGGCCAGCACATCGGTGGTGTCCGACAGCTTGATTCCGGCGAACCAGATGACAGCCGCACTGGCCACGAACAACACCAGCAGCACCGGCGAACCCAAAGATCCCATACCGCTTGGACTACCCCTGGAGCCACATCACAAGCAGCAGGAGCGCCCTTTGATGTCCCCGCGCGGCCGCGTCCTGACTGCCCGCACGTGTCCTGCGACCGTCCGTCGCCCAGACGGCGCCTGTCCCCCCCCGTCTACGCGGGCTCAACCGACGTATGGGTTGTTGCGGCCAAGCCGGGACAGTTCCCTGCATACGGCACTCTCGGTCAGGCCGAGCGCAGCGGCGGCCTGGCCGGGGGTGATGTTGTGCAGGGCGGCGTGGCCGGTGGGCGAGTAGCACTCGCTCTCCCACCGGCCGCAGCGGGTTGTACGTCGCTGCCTGTCATATCAGCGGACGACGTCGAACACGTTCTTCTGCAGGCCGTTGGCGTACGCCTCGTGCTCAACCAGCTTGAGCTTCTGGGTGTCCTTGTCCGTGGTGCTGAACAGGCGCTTGCCCGCACCGAGCAGGAGCGGGAAGACGAGCAGGTGGTAGCGGTCGATCAGGCCGGCGTCCGAGAGGCTCTGGTTCAGGGCGGCGCTGCCGTGGACGATGATCGGGCCGCCCTCGGTCTCCTTCAGCGCGGCGACCTCGTCGAGTGAGCGCAGGATCGTCGTCTCGCCCCAGTTCGTCACCAGACCGTCCTCGGTGAGGGTGGTGGAGACGACGTACTTCGGCATCGCCTTGTAGTCGGCGAAGTCCGCCATGTCGGGCCACACCGGGCTGAACGCCTCGTAGCTGGTCCGGCCCAGCAGTATCGCGGTGGCCTCCTTCTGCTCCCGGCCCTTGATGTCGAACGCCTCGGGAAGGAACTCGATGTCCTTGAAGGTCCACCCGGAGTTCCGGTAGCCGGGCTCGCCGCCCGGGCCTTCCACGACGCCGTCGAGCGAGACGAAGGCAGTGCTGATCAGGGTACGCATCTAAGGTTCCTCGGTGTCTCGTGGCTGGTTCTCAGCGGGTCAGACCGGTACGCGCTTCCACCGCACCCGCGGCTGCGGCGTACAACCATGATCTAGGACTGTTGATCACGGAGGAACTCATCGGTCCTCGCCAGATTTTTCCGGCGGTCTCGACTACCGAACCAGCCTGAAGGGCCGCAAGCGCCCGCGGCCGTCCAGGAACGGGCGCCGCTGTCTTGAGCCTCGGCGCGCGAGGCCGCCCGGCCGTCGGCGGACGTCGTCCCGTTAACGGGCCGGAACGGGGAGCAGATGAGCGGTCACGTTCCAATCCGGTGCAGCACGAGGAGGCCCCGATGTCGGGCACGGAGAAGAGCAAGGCGCACGCCGAACAGGCCAAGGGCAAGGCCAAGGAAGCCATCGGCCGCACCTCCTTCCCGGGATGCTGGCCGATCCAGCGACCCGCGCCGCCGCCGTCACGCACGCGGTCCCGACGGCAGAGCTGGCCGCTGACCCGGATTCCGACGTGCGTGAAGCCGTCGCCACCCACCCGGACTTGCCGGCCGTTCTGCGTGACCTGCTGGCAGAAGACCCGGACATCTTCGTCCGCAACGCAATAGCGGCTCGAACGGACACCCCGTCGGCGCTGCGGGAGCGGCTTGTGGCCGCCTTGGAGCCCGACAGTCCCATGACGGAGTGGATGCTGTCCTTCCGTCGTCGCACCCATACGTGCCCGCCAGTAGCTCCCGCCCCTGCGAGTCTCACTCGGCAACAGGCGGAAGCCCTGCTTTCTCGGGCCGGCCTGTAGGTGTGGGCCTCGGGGTGTGAGCCTCGCAGCCCAAGGGGAGCCCGGGCAAGCCGCCCCCACGCGCCCCTCACCGACGGGTATCGCCATGCCTTCCGCGCTGCGCGTGGTCCGGGCCCCATGACCGGCAGACATCTTGACGGCTCCTTTGCGCAGGTCGCGCGTTTCCTGCCCCTCCCGTGGCTAGGCGAATGTGAAGCTGTCGGGCGCTGCGCAGACGATATCCGCACAAAGGCGCTTACTGTACGGAAAAGGTACGTCTCACCGGCGTCCGGCTCGTCTTGGCGCCGGTCTCAAGGGTTGTCGAAGGGTCCGGTGGCGAGGTGCCCGGCCCGGCTGCGGGGAGCGTCGCTCGGCATGGCCGGCCTGCACTGCGAGTCCGAGAACATCGCGACGAACGGGTGAGGTAGATGGATGGGGAGCCGCGGTCGGGCGGATCTTCCGAGCTGGGCGGGACCGGGGGGCTGCGGGAGGCCCTCAGTCGGCGGGTGCGCGGTGAGGTGCGCTTCGACGCGGGCAGCCGCGGCGCCTACGCCACCGACGGTTCGAACTACCGGCAGGTGCCGATCGGGGTCGTGGTGCCCCGCGACATCGAGGCCGGGGCCGAGGCGGTCGCGGCCTGCGCGGAATTCGGGGCCCCGGTCCTCTCGCGGGGCGGGGGGACCAGTCTGGCCGGACAGTGCACGAACGCCGCTGTGGTCATCGACTGGACGAAGTACTGCAACCGGTTGCTGTCGGTGGACGCCGAGCGTCGGACGTGTGTGGTGGAGCCGGGCATCGTGCTGGACGAGCTCAACCGCCAGTTGTCCGATGTCGGACTGATGTTCGGCCCGAAGCCCTCCACGCACACCCATTGCACGCTCGGCGGCATGATCGGCAACAATTCGTGCGGTGCCTCCGCCCAGGCCTACGGCAAGACCGTCGACAACGTACGCCGCCTGGAGATCCTCACCTACGACGGCATGCGCTGCTGGGTGGGGCCGACCTCACCTGAGGAGTACGACGCGATCGTGGCCGCCGGCGGGCGCCGCGCCGAGGTGTACCGGGGCCTGAAGCAGATCGTCGACCGCAACCTGGCCGAGATCCGGACCCGGTTTCCCGACATCCCCCGCCGGGTGTCGGGGTACAACCTGGACTCCCTGCTGCCGGAGAAGGGCTTCGACCTGGCGCGCGCCCTGGTCGGCAGTGAGGGCACCCTGGTGACGGTCCTGCGTGCGGAGCTCGACCTGGTACCGGTCCCGGCGTACGAGTCCATGGTGGTGCTGGGCTACGACGACATCTGCGCGGCGGCCGACGACGTACCGCGCCTGCTCGAACGCTGTGAGCCCGAGCTCCTGGAGGCGCTGGACGGCCGGATGGCGCAGCTCATGCGGGAGGACGGGTCCCACCTCGACTCACTGAACCGGTTCCCCGCCGGGGAGAGCTGGCTGCTGGTGCAGTTCAGCGGTGACAGCCGTGAAGGCGTCGACCGTCAGGCGCACGACCTGCTCGGCGCGCTGGGCAGGACCGAGGACGACCCGACGGTGTCCTTCTCCGACGATCCCCGCCGCGAGCAGCAGACGCTGAAGGCGAGGGAAGCGGGGCTCGGGGTGACGGCCCGGCCGCCGGACGGCCGGGAGACATGGGAGGGCTGGGAGGACTCCGCCGTCCCCCCGGACAAACTGGGGGACTATCTGCGCGAGCTGAAGAAGCTCTTCGCCGAATTCGGCTACGACCACCCCTCCCTGTACGGGCACTTCGGCCAGGGCTGCGTACACACCCGCATCCCCTTCGAACTGAAGACCGCCGACGGCGTGGCCGCCTTCCGTCGGTTCCTCCACAAGGCCGCCGACCTGGTCTGCTCCTTCGGCGGTTCGCTGTCCGGCGAACACGGTGACGGGCAGGCGCGCGGTGAGCTGCTGACGCGCATGTTCGGCTCCGCGGTGGTGGCCGCGTTCGGCGAGGTCAAGGCCCTGCTGGATCCGGACAACCGGATGAACCCGGGCAAGGTCGTCGCCGCGCACCGGGTGGACGACAATCTGCGGCTCGGGCCGCTGTGGCGCCCCCGCGGCTACGACACCCAGTTCGGCTACCCGCAGGACGAACGCTCCTTCACGCAGGCTGTCATGCGCTGTGTCGGGATCGGGAACTGCCGCAGCCACCAGGGCGGCGTCATGTGCCCCTCCTACCGGGCCACCGGCGAAGAAGAGCATTCCACGCGCGGACGCGCCCGGCTGCTGTTCGAGATGCTCGGCGGCCACGCCGACTCGCCGATCACCGACGGCTGGCGCTCCTCCGGGGTCAAGGACGCGCTCGACCTGTGCCTGGCGTGCAAGGGCTGCAAGTCCGACTGCCCGGTCGGGGTCGACATGGCCACGTACAAGGCCGAGTTCCTCTCCCACCACTACGCCGGCCGGCTCCGCCCGGCGGCGCACTACTCGATGGGGTGGCTGCCGGTCTGGGCCCGGTTGTCCCGTCTCGCGCCCCGGCTGTTCAACGCGGCCGCGCGGGCACCGGGCATCGCGAGGATCGGCAAGCGTCTCGCCGGGGTGGCCGGGGAGCGGGAGGCGCCCGCCTTCGCCGAGGAGTCCTTCGTGCAGTGGTGGACCGCCCGCGGCCTGCCGGGAGACGACGGCGCTGATCCAGCGCCTGGCCAAGGCGATGCGGTCCGGGCTGAACGCGACCGGTGTGAACATCCTCAGCGCGAGTGGTCCGGGCTCGGAGCAATCGGTGCCTCACCTGCACTTCCACGTCGTTCCGCGGTGGCCGGAGGATGGCATCTCCACCTGGCCGGCCGGCCAGTCGCAGCATCGGTTCGCCGGAGATCCAGCTGCGCGCATCGCCGACGCCCTGGCCGCAGATGCCCATCACAGAAGTTGAGCCAGATCCCGTTCCCAGGCTCTGGCACAACTGCCGTGACACCGTGCCGCCCGGGCTCGTGCCCGCTGCTGGACGAGCCGCCGAGCTGCCGGGGTAACAGCACACCCGCCAACGCGCGACTGGCGGGCTACGTCGGTCCGGCCCCGGTTGACCCCGGAGTACAAGGGGCCGTACCCGCGCCAGTGCTCTGGCGCGAGTGCCAGATCGGTCAGATCCGGACTGGGCCGTAGTACACGTCAGCGCGTCGCGCAGCTCGAACAAAACGTCCGCCCGCGACGTCAGGCATACGTACAGCTTCGACCGGAACTGCGTCACCGTCGTGAACGCGTCCTCGGATCTCTCACAGCTGCGCAGCGGGGACCGCCAACGCATTCCGCGATACCGCGACGCGTTCCAGAACGCCGGCCTGCCGGGCGGTACGCGTCATGTCAGCGGCGGAACTCCGCGACGGCCCTGCCGAGGTCGCGTTCGATGTCCCCTACACGCTGGAGGCCCCGGTCAGTCAGGTAGGCCAGACGTTCGCGGGTGTCGGGCAGGTTGATCAAGCCCTGAAACGTGACCGCATCGGAGCGGATGTGCGCAGGCTCCGCCAGCGTGAGGCCGTTGATGGCACGCTTGGCGGCCTGGACTCCCTTGGGCGGGAAGCCGGCCACACGTTTGGCCAGGCACTCGACGAAGCTGTCCAGCTCGGCGTCGGGCAGGGCGCGGTTGATCCAGCCGTAGTCTGCCGCGAGGTCGGCGCTGAAATCGTCCGCTCCGACGATGGCTTCGATCGCACGGGTACGGCCGAGCCGCCGGGTCAGGTGCTGGACGCCTCCAGCGCCGGGCATGGCTCCGGTCCCGGATTCGAACTGGCCGAAGACCGCGTTCTCACGCGAAGCGAAGATCATGTCGCAGGCCAGGGCGAGTTCGTTGCCGCCACCGCGGGCACGGCCACGCACCTTGGCGATGGTGATCACTGGTACGCGCGCCAGCCGGTGCAGGAACATGCCGAGCGACGCGTCACCGGGACCGCCGCCCTTCGCCGCCTCCGCCGTGTACTGCGGGACCGCGGTGAGATCTACGTGTGCTGAGAAGTAATCAGGCGAGGCGCTGTCGATGATGACGACGCGCACGTCGCCGGGGTCGTTGTAGAGCGTGTCGACGAGAGCGACCAGGTCACGGACCAGATCGACTCCGAGGAGGTTGAGTGGGCCCGCGTCGAGGGTGGCGGACAGAACGCCATCTTCGAGTCGAGTCCGGATCGAGGAGGAGGCGAAGGCCATGACGACTCCGGTGAGGAAGGGACGCAGGAAAGGGCGGGCCGGCTACAGATTCTGTGGGAACGGCTCCGGAGCAGCGGGGACCGACTTGCCCGGCTCGTAGCGCCGGACTCTTTCCAGACCCGGGCGGCGGCTTCGACGACAGCCGGCTCGTAGTCCCGGATCATGTCCGGCGTGCGCCCTGCCCTGTCCCCCTCTTCGGGTTCCCCGGTGGGCAGCCGGGCCTGTCTCTTCCTGATCCCGAGGGCACTGGGGGAGGAGCGGAGCTCTCGACGGCCGGCGGCTTCGCCGTTGCCGCAGCCGGCCGTGCCCGGCGTGCGGGTCTGGCCGTCGGCACGGCACGGCGACCTCTTCGAGAGCGTCATCCTCCCCGACTGCGCGAGCGCTGAGGTCGCGCCGGCTACGGACCGGGGTGAATTGCCGGTTGGGCCCCTGCTGCCCGGAGGAGCTCGGCAGTGTCAGGGTGAGGGCCGTTGTTCGCCCAGTCCAGCGGGGACTTGCCCGTGCCGTGGTCTTCGCGCACAGTGGTGCCGTCGCTGTTCCGTTTCTCTGGACTCGCGCCACTGCGCAGCAGGGCCTTCGTGCGCATGGCATCACCTGCCAGGACTGCTTCGAAGAGGTGGCGGGATCGTTTCTTCTGCCGGCGCTGCTTCATAGCCGGTCAAGATAGCGATCACGAATACGCCGGACCACTGGGCGGCGGCTCGCTCGGGGAAACCCGCCCCGCACCCCCTGCCGTACTTCGAAGCCCACTGGCGCCGGGCCATCGAAGACGCCTGCAACCTCACGCCAGTACCCGCTTTCAGGCGGCTGTGGTGGACCCGGTACGCCATCGCCCGCAACCCGAGCTTTGAAACACACCTCTACGATCCCGTACCGCCGCCGCGTCCGTCGGGCAGCCGTTCACGCTCGGCGGCAGCAACACCACCCTCGCCGCCGACCACGGCACCACCCGGCCCGTCATCCGCATGACCACCCGCGGCATCCGCACCCACCACCTCGCCGACGACCAGAGGATCCCGCCGAGGTATTCGATACCGGAGAGGCCTTCGGCGATGGTGTGGGCGACGAGGTCGGCGAGCGGGTGGCCGGCGGCGACGGTGACCTCGACGTCGAGCACGGCCGGGATGGAGCGGGAGTCGGAATGTGGACCGCTGGTCCACGGCTGGACCAGGCCGCTCGCCAGCCGTACGGGTAACTCATGACCGGGGCGGATGCGCCTGCCCGCCTGCGCGGATAAGAAACCCGTAAATGTCAGGCGCATGCGCAGGT
>NZ_JBVJLO010000046.1:0-18437 GCF_055584685.1 Streptomyces sp. NPDC102258 | reverse complement strand
AAAATCCAGCCCCGCCGGCGTTTGAGGCGCGGGGTCTGGGGCGGAGCCCCAGGGGGCCCGGCGCAGACCCCGTTGGCGGTCCGGCGGCGGCGCCGGGGCCGGAGGGTCAGACGTAGCGTTCCAGGATGGAGGATTCCGCCAGGCGGGACAGGCCTTCGCGGACGCTGCGCGCACGGGCCTCGCCGACGCCGTCGACCGTCTGGAGGTCGTCCACGCTGGCGGCGAGCAGCTTCTGCAGGCCCCCGAAGTGCTCCACGAGCCGCTCGATGATCGCCCCCGGCAGCCTCGGCACCTTCGCCAGCAGCCGGTACCCGCGGGGCGACACCGCCGAGTCCAGGGTCTCCGGCGACCCCGTGTACCCCAGCGCCTTTGCCACGATCGCCAGCTCCAGCAGTTCCGGATGCGTCAGCGCGTCCAGCGCCGGCAGCGCCTCCTCCACCGTGCGGGAACGCTTCGCCGTGGGTTCCGGAACGTAGTCCCGGATCACCAGCTCCCGCTCCTGCTCGATCCCGACCGTCAGCTCGTCCAGCTGGAGGGAGAGCAGCCGCCCGTCCGTGCCCAGTTCGACCACGTACTCGGCGATTTCCGTCGCGATCCGGCGGACCATTTCCAGCCGCTGCGCGACCGCCGTCACGTCGCGCACCGTGACCAGGTCCTCGATCTCCAGCGCGGACAGCGTCCCCGCGACCTCGTCCAGCCGCAGCTTGTACCGCTCCAGGGTGGCCAGCGCCTGGTTCGCCCGGGACAGGATCGCCCCCGACTCCTCCAGCACGCGCCGCTCGCCGTCCACGTACAGCGCGATCAGCCGCATCGACTGGGAGACGGACACCACCGGGAAACCGCACTGCTTCGAGACGCGGTCCGCCGTCCGGTGCCGGGTTCCGGTCTCCTCCGTCGGGATCGACGCGTCGGGCACCAGCTGCACGCCGGCCCGCAGGATCTTGGTGATGTCCTTGTCGAGGATCAGCGCCCCGTCGAGTTTGCACAGCTCGCGCAGCCGCGTCGCGGTGAACTCCACGTCCAGGACGAAGCCGCCGGTGCACATCGCCTCGACGGCCTTGTCCATGCCGAGGACGATCAGCCCGCCGGTGTTGCCGCGCACGATCCGCTCCAGACCGTCGCGCAGCGGCTGACCAGGGGCGACCGCGCTCAGCGAGGCCCGCATCAACGCCTCGTGCTTGGCGCTCGCGCCGGACTTTCCGGGTGCTGCTGCCCCGTCCTTGGCTGCCACTGCACTCCTTGGGTCGCGGGTTGCGCCGCCTGCGTACAGCCGGGCGGACCAGCACAAAGTCTACCGGCGCGGGCTGTGAGCCCGCCGTGCCTTGGCGCGCATCACCCCGACCGGCGTTCCCGCGGGCCCCCGTTCCGGCCCCTGACCTGGCGCCGGGCCGCCTGCCGCCCCCCGCTCGCGGAGTCCCCTATTCCGCCGCGCGCTCCTTCGCCGGGGTGCGCGAGCGCCCGCGCGGCAGGACCCGTAGCGCGTCCCCGATGTCCGCGACCTCCGTCACCTTCATGCCCGCCGGGACCTTCCCCGGATCGGCCGGCACCAGCGCGTGCGTGAAGCCGAGCCGGTGCGCCTCGGCCAGCCGCCGCTGCACGCCGGTCACCCGCCGCACCTCGCCGGCCAGCCCGACCTCCCCGATGGCGACGAGGTTCTTCGGCAGCGGCACGTCACTGGCGGCGGAGGCCAGCGCGAGCGCGATCGCCAGGTCCGCGGCCGGTTCGGTCAGCTTCACCCCGCCCACGGTCGCGCTGTAGATGTCCCGCTTGCCGAGCGCGGTGATCCGCCCGCGCTGCTCCAGCACGGCCAGCATCATGGAGACGCGCGAGGTCTCCAGGCCGGAGGTGGTGCGGCGCGGCGAGGGGATCTGCGAGTCGACGGTGAGCGCCTGTACCTCGGCGACCAGCGGGCGCTTGCCCTCCAGGGTCACGGTCAGGCAGGTGCCCGGCACCGCCTCGGCCCGCCGGGTCAGGAACAGCCCGCTCGGGTCGGCAAGTCCGGTGATGCCCTCGTCGTGCAGTTCGAAGCAGCCGACCTCGTCGGTGGCGCCGTACCGGTTCTTCACGCCGCGCACCAGGCGCAGCCGCGCGTGCCGGTCGCCCTCGAAGCTGAGGACCACGTCCACGAGGTGCTCCAGCAGGCGGGGGCCGGCGATGGCCCCGTCCTTGGTGACGTGGCCGACGAGGAGGGTGGCCATGCCCCGCTCCTTGGAGGCGCGGATCAGCGCCCCCGCCACCTCACGCACCTGGGCCATGCCGCCGGGCGCCCCGTCGATCTCGGGGGAGGCGATGGTCTGTACGGAGTCCAGCACGAGCAGGGACGGCTTGACCGCGTCGAGGTGGCCGAGGACGGCGGACAGGTCGGTCTCGGCGGCGAGGAAGAGGTGGTCGTCGATGGCGTTGATCCGGTCGGCCCGCAGCCGCACCTGGCTCGCCGACTCCTCACCGGTGACGTAGAGGGTGCGGTGCTCCCCGGAGGCCGCCTTCGCCGCGACGTCGAGCAGCAGCGTCGACTTGCCGACGCCCGGCTCGCCCGCCAGCAGCACGACCGCGCCGGGCACCAGGCCGCCGCCGAGGACGCGGTCCAGTTCGTCGACGCCGGTGCTGCGGGCCGTCGCGGTGCGGCCGTCGACCTCGCCGATGGGCAGCGCGGGCGCGGAGACCCGGCCCGCCGCGGTGGTCCGTACGGCGGGCGCCCCGCCCATCTCCTCGACGGTGCCCCAGGCCTGGCACTCGGGGCACCGGCCGAGCCACTTCGCGGTCGTGTAACCGCACTCGGAGCAGCGGTAGGACGGCCGGTCCTTGGCGGATGATCGAGATGTACGGGCAGCCATGCGGCCCACGGTAGCGGCCCCCACCGACAGCGCCCTCCGCCGCGGGTCCGGCCGCGGCCCCGCCGCGGTCCCGGCCGCGCCTTCCCGGAGCCGCCGTCAGGGCCGCTGTCAGCGCACCGGCGATCTGTTCACCCGTAAGGGCTAAAACCGGTGAAGGCTTCCGGGCGGTCAGCGACGTGCCGCCTACGGTCGCCAGGTGAACAGCAGCAACCACTCAGCCCACGCGTCGCGCACCGGCGCACACCGGGCGCATGGGCGCACGCCCCCGGCGGACGCGGGGGATCCGACCGTTCCGGCGGGGCACCGGACCCTCCCGGACGAGCAGCCACCGCCCTCCCGGCACGAGCCCTACCTCGACGGCCTGTTCACCTACTGCCTCTCCGTCCTGTGCGACCACGACACCGCCACCGAGGTGCTGGGGGACGTCCTCGCCGTCGCCGAACGCCACCCCGGCCGGTGTCCCGACGAGAGCGACCGGCGGGCCTGGCTGTACGCGCTCGCCCGCTGGGCCTGCCTGCGCAGGCTCGCCGAACAGCGCCGCGTACGCCAGGGGGCGCACTCCGCCCGGCGCACGCCGGAGCACACGGAGCCCGCGCCCGCGGCGGCGTCGCCGCCCGTACCACCGGGGCTCGACGTGAGCGCCTACCGCCGCACCGAGCTGGCCCGGCTCGCCTGGCCCGAGGCCGCCGGAACCACCCCCGAGCAGCGCGAGGCCCTCGAACTCGCCGTCCGCCACCGCCTCGGCGTCACCGAACTCGCCGCCGTCCTCGGTACGCGGCCCGCCGCCGCGCGCGAGCTGCTGTCCGGCGCCGCCTGCGAGGTGGAGCGCACCCGCGCCGCCCTCGCCGTCGTGGAGAGCGGCAACTGCCCGGCCGTGGCCCGCCTCACCGGCGAGGAGGGCGACGGCGGCGACGGCAACGTACTGCTCTCCAGCACCCTGCGCGCCGAGCTCGTACGCCACGTCGACGACTGCCCGCGCTGCCGCCGCGCCGCCGAACGCGTCGGCGCCGGTGCCCCCTGGCCCGGCACCGGCGGCGTCCGCGCCGCGCTCCCGCTGGTGCCCGCCCCCCGCCCCGCCGTCCACGCCGCCATGCTGCGCTCCGGCCGGCGCCGCGGCGGCCGCCCGGGCCCGCGCTTCGACCGCACCGGCTTCCCCATGGACCCCAAGGACCGTGCCGCCCGCCGCGACCGGCTCCGGGCGCGGGCCGTGACCACCACCGTCGTGGCCACCGTCGTCGCCGCACCCGTCCTCGCGCTGTGGGCCGCGTACCGGGGCGCCCCCACCACCGGCGAGTCCGTCGGGGGCGACGGCACCCGCATCTCGGCCGGCGAATCGCAGATCCCGCCGCCCTACACCGGGGGCCTTCCCCTGACCGCGTACGAGAACACCGGCAACACCGCCCACACCACCGGCGAGCCCGGCTTCGCCCGGGGCGACGAGGTCCCCGACGTCTCGGTCGCGGTCATCAGCGCGGGCGCCCCCGCCGGCCCGGACGCCGACGGCCCCGGCGCCCCCGGCCGGCTCACCGTCGTGCCATCGAGCCGCGGCGCCACGACCCTGCTCACCCTCACCGCCTCCGGCGGCGCCCCCGTCGGCTGGCGGCTCTGGTCGGACGCCCCGTGGCTGCGCGCGAGCCAGACCGCGGGGACCCTGGCACCTGGAGAATCGGTCACCCTGCGCATCACGGTGGACGCCGCGGCCCAGCCCGTCGGCGCCTGGAGCGCCCGGGTCGGCGTGGACCCGTCGGGCGCGGTGATCTCCATCCAGGGCCGCGGCCGCCCGGCCCCCACCCCGGACCCCCCGCGGCCCGACCCGACCCCGACGCCCACCCCGCCGGACCCGACGCCGGACCCGACGCCCACGCCGGACCCCACCCCGACGCCCACGCCCACGCCCACACCAACGGACACTCCAGCCCCAGAGCCCTCAGGAGGAACGGTTTCCCCCACTCCGGACCCGGACCCGCCCGCACCGACGACCTAGTCCCCGGGCGAGGGACCCCGGCCGGGGCCCCTCAGGCGGGGTCCGCCGGGTGCGGGGCCATCGGCAGCAGCGACGACAGACGCGCCTCGCACAGCCGCACCAGGGCGTCGTAGCCCTCCTTACCCATCAGCTCCGTCAGCTCGGCCCGGTACGACACGTACACCGGCTTCCCGGCGCCGTGCGCGGAGGTCGCCGACGTGCACCACCAGTGCAGGTCGTGGCCGCCCGGCCCCCAGCCCCGCCGGTCGTACTCGCCGATCGACACCTGGAGCACCCGGGTGTCGTCGGGACGGTCGATCCAGTCGTACGTACGCCGGATCGGCAGCTGCCAGCACACGTCCGGCTTGGTCTCCAGCGGCTCCTGACCGCTCTTGAGGGCCAGGATGTGCAGCGAACAGCCGGCCCCGGCCGGGAAGCCGGGCCGGTTCAGGAAGATGCACGCCCCGTCCCAGCGGCGGGTCTGCTTCTCCCCGTCGTCGTCGAACTGCGTCCACCCCGACTCGCCGCCCACGTCGTGGAACTGCCACAGCTCCGGCGTGAGCCGCGCCACGTGCTCGGCGACCCGCTTCTCGTCGTCCTCGTCGGAGAAGTGCGCGCCCAGCGAGCAGCACCCGTCCGAGGCCCGGCCGGCCTGGATGCCCTGGCAGCCCTGGCCGAAGACACAGGTCCAGCGGGAGGTCAGCCAGGTCAGGTCACAGCGGAAGACCTGCTCGTCGTCGGCGGGATCGGGGAATTCCACCCAGGCGCGGGGGAAGTCGAGCCCCTTCTCGTCCGGCTCCACGCCCTTGTCCTTCTTCGACCGGGTCTTGTTGGCCTTCTTCGTATTTGGCACATTCCCCAGCCTAAGGGCCCCTCGGGCCACCCCGGCGCGTTCGGCCCAGTAGCGTTTCCCGCATGAGACTCGGTGTCCTCGATGTGGGTTCGAACACGGTGCATCTGCTGGTGGTGGACGCGCACCCCGGCGCGCGGCCGCTGCCCGCGCACTCGCACAAGGTGCAGCTGCGCCTCGCGCAGCTCCTCGACGAGCGCGGCGCCGTCACCCCGGAGGGCGTCGAGCGCCTCGTCCACGTGATCGGCGAGGCCGTGCACGCCGCCGAGGACAAGGGCTGCGAGGACCTGCTGCCCTTCGCGACGAGCGCGGTGCGCGAGGCCACCAACGCCGACGAGGTCCTCGCCCGCGTCAAGGCCGAGACCGGGCTGGAGCTGCCGGTGCTCAGCGGTGAGGACGAGGCCCGGCTCACCTTCCTCGCGGTCCGCCGGTGGTTCGGCTGGTCCGCCGGCAAGCTGCTGGTCCTCGACATCGGCGGCGGCTCGCTGGAGATCGCGTACGGGATCGACGAGGACCCGGACACGGCCGTCTCCCTCCCGCTCGGCGCGGGCCGCCTCACCTCGGAGTGGCTCCCGGGCGACCCGCCGGACCCGGCGGACGTGAAGGCCCTGCGGCGGCACGTGCGGTCGAGCATCGCCCGTACCGTCGGCGAGTTCAGCCGGTTCGGGGCGCCGGACCACGTGGTGGCCACGTCCAAGACCTTCAAGCAGCTCGCCCGGATCGCGGGCGCGGCCCGGGAGGCGGACGGCCTGTACGTGCAGCGCGACCTGACCCGCAAGTCCCTGGCGGAGTGGGTCCCGCGCCTCACCGAGATGACCACCGCCGAACGGAGCGTCCTGCCGGGCGTCTCGGAGGGCCGGGCGGCGCAGCTGCTGGCGGGCGCGCTGGTGGCCGAGGCCACGATGGACCTCTTCGGCGTGGACGAGCTGGAGATCTGCCCCTGGGCGCTGCGCGAGGGCGTCATCCTGCGCCGCCTGGACCACCTTCCGTAGCCCGCCGGTGCCCACCCTCCCGACGGCGCGCGTGCTCGCGGCGCTGGACCGGTTCAACGACGCCCACCCCTGGGACCACAACGCCCACCACCACCGGTGGATCCTGCGCCGGCTGCCGCGCCGGTTCGGCCGCGCCCTCGACGTCGGCTCCGGCACCGGCGACCTCGCCCGTGCGCTGGCCGCGCGGGCGGCGGCGGTACGGGGCATCGACGCCGACCCGGCCATCGTGGCGCGGGCCCGCGCCCTCACACCGCCCCACCTGCCGGTCACCTTCGCGGTAAGAGACGCCCTGGCGGACGAGGGCCCGGACGCCGGGGCCCGTCCTGGCGAGGCCTCGCACGCCGCGACCCCGTCCGACACCCCGTCCGGCGAGGCCCCTTCCCGCGAGCCGCCGGACGCCGGGGCGCCGTACGACGTCATCACCTGCGTGGCCGTCCTGCACCATCTCCCCCTCACCGAGGCCCTCGGCCGCTTCCGCGCGCTCCTCGCGCCCGGCGGGACGCTGGTCGTGGTCGGCTTGTACGCGGCCCGTACGCCCGGCGACCACCTCCTCGGCGCGGCCGCGATCCCGCTGAACGCCGCCGCGGGCTGGCTCAAGAACCGGGGACTTACGGCGCCCCGCCCGGCCTCGATGACCGCCCCGACCCGGCCCGCGGAGACGGCCTTCGCGGACATCGCCCGCGAGGCCCGCCGGATCCTGCCGGGCGCGCGGCTGCGCCGCCGGCTGTTCTGGCGCTACACGCTGGTGTGGCGTCGGCATTGAGCCGGGTCCGGGGGCCGGGCCGCCCCGGCCGCGCGGGTGCCCCGTAATCTGTCCCCGTGGCAGAACCAGTCCGTCCCCCGACCACCACCGCTCCGAAAATCGCCCTCTCGACCGCCTCCGTCTACCCGGAGACCACGGCGACCGCCTTCGAGATCGCCGCCCGCCTCGGGTACGACGGCGTCGAGGTCATGGTGTGGACGGACCCGGTCAGTCAGGACGTCGACGCCCTGCGCCGCCTCTCCGACCACCACCGGGTGCCGATCCTGGCCATACACGCCCCCTGCCTGCTCATCACCCAGCGCGTGTGGTCCACCGACCCCTGGACCAAGCTCCAGCGGGCCCAGGCCGCGGCCGAGAAGCTCGGCGCGAGCACGGTCGTCGTGCACCCGCCGTTCCGCTGGCAGCGCCAGTACGCCCGGGACTTCGTCTCCGGGATCTGGCGGATGGCCGACGAGACCGACGTCCGCTTCGCCGTCGAGAACATGTACCCGTGGCGCTACCGCGACCGCGAGATGCTCGCGTACGCGCCCGAGTGGGACGTCACGAAGGACGACTACCGGCACTTCACCGTCGACCTCTCGCACACCGCGACCGCCCGTACGGACGCCACCGCGATGATCGACCGGATGGGCGACCGGCTGGCCCACGTCCACCTCGCGGACGGGAACGGGTCGGCGAAGGACGAGCACCTCGTGCCCGGCCGCGGCACCCAGCCCTGCGCGGAGCTGCTGGGCGGGCTGGCCCGGTCCTCCTTCGACGGGCACGTCGTCATCGAGGTCAACACCCGCCGGGCCATGTCCGCCGCCGAGCGCGAGGCCGACCTCGCCGAGGCGCTGGCCTTCACCCGCCTCCACCTGGCGAATCCGGCCCGGCGGCGCCGGTGACGGCCCCCACGGACCCGGCGGACCCCAGGGACCCGGCCGACCCCACGGACCCGGCGGACCCCGCCGCCCCGCCCCGCCGCCGCGGCCCCGGCCGCCCCCGCCAGGACGAGGCCGACGACGGCCCCGGCACCCAGGAGCGCATCCGCCTCGCCGCCCGCGAGGTCTTCGCCGAGCGCGGCTACGACAAGACCTCCGTACGCGGCGTCGCGAAGGTCGCCGGCGTGGACCCGGCGCTGGTGCACCACTACTTCGGGAGCAAGGACGACCTCTTCGCCGCCGCCATCGAGGTCACCATGGAGCCCGCCCTGGTGGTCCCGGCGATCCTCGGCGAGGGCCCCGACGGCATCGGCGAGCGCCTGGCCCGCTACTTCCTCGGCATGTGGGAGAACCCCGTCACCCGCGCCCCGCTGCTCGCGGTCATCCGCTCCGCCCTCACCCACGAGGCCGCCGCGAAGGTGCTGCGCGGCCTGATCCTGCGCCGCGTGCTGGAGCGGGTCGCCGCCGACCTCGACGTCCCGGACCCCACCTTCCGCGCCGAACTGGCCGCCGCGCACATGATCGGCATCGCGATGGTGCGCTACGTCGTCCAGGTGGAGCCGCTGGCCTCCGCCGACCCGGAGCGGATCATCGCCCTCGTGGCGCCCACCCTCCAGCGCTACCTGACCGGAGAATGAGCCGCGCGTCCCGCCATCCGGACAACCTGTCCGGATCGCGGGCGGTGGGCGTAGCCTCGTAACCGAGCCATATCCGCAGTCGCGGCCGACCGCAGCGCCGGCCGCACTCATGGGGAGTGAAACCGCATGCCCGAGCTGAGGTCCCGCACCGTCACCCACGGCCGCAACATGGCAGGCGCTCGTGCGCTGATGCGCGCTTCGGGCGTAGCGAGCGAGGACATCGGCAAGCCGATCATCGCGGTCGCCAACTCCTTCACCGAGTTCGTCCCCGGCCACACCCACCTGGCGCCGGTCGGCCGCATCGTCTCGGACGCGATCCGCGCCGCGGGCGCCATCCCCCGCGAGTTCAACACCATCGCGGTGGACGACGGCATCGCCATGGGCCACGGCGGCATGCTGTACTCCCTGCCCTCCCGCGACCTGATCGCGGACTCGGTCGAGTACATGGTCGAGGCGCACTGCGCCGACGCCCTGATCTGCATCTCCAACTGCGACAAGATCACCCCCGGCATGCTGATGGCCGCCATGCGCCTCAACATCCCGGTCGTCTTCGTCTCCGGCGGCCCGATGGAGGCCGGCCAGGCCGTCCTGGTCGACGGCACCGTCCGCAAGCTCGACCTGATCGACGCCATGGTGGACGCCTCCAACGAGAACGTCTCCGACGAGGACGTGCTCCGCATCGAGGAGAACGCCTGCCCCACCTGCGGCTCCTGTTCGGGCATGTTCACCGCCAACTCGATGAACTGCCTCGCCGAGGCCATCGGCCTGGCCCTGCCCGGCAACGGCTCCGTCCTCGCCACCCACACCGCCCGCCGCGCCCTGTACGAGGACGCCGGCCGCACGGTCGTGGAAATCACCAAGCGCTACTACGAGGACGGCGACGAGTCCGTCCTGCCGCGCAACATCGCCACCCGCGAGGCCTTCGAGAACGCCATGGCCCTCGACATCGCGATGGGCGGCTCCACCAACACGATCCTGCACCTCCTCGCGGCGGCGCAGGAGGCGGGCCTGGAGTACGACCTCACCGACATCGACGCCGTCTCGCGCCGCGTCCCGTGCCTGGCCAAGGTCGCGCCGAACGTGGCGCCCGGCGGCACGTACTACATGGAGGACATCCACCGCGCCGGCGGCATCCCCGCCATCCTCGGCGAGCTGCACCGCGGCGGGCTCCTCAACAAGGACGTCACCACCGTCCACTCCGACGGCCTGGAGGACTGGCTGGCGAAGTGGGACGCCCGCTCCGGCACGGCGGGCGAGACGGCGATGGAGCTGTGGCACGCGGCCCCCGGCTGCAAGCGCTCCGCGACCGCCTTCTCCCAGTCCGAGCGCTGGGACGCCCTCGACCTCGACGCCGAGGGCGGCTGCATCCGCTCGGTGCAGCACGCGTACTCCAAGGACGGCGGCCTGGCCGTCCTGCGCGGCAACATCGCGGTCGACGGCTGCGTCGTCAAGACGGCCGGTGTCGACGAGTCGATCTGGACCTTCGAGGGCCCGGCCGTCGTCTGCGAGTCGCAGGACGAGGCCGTCGACAAGATCCTGCGCAAGGAGATCAAGGCGGGCGACGTCGTCGTCATCCGTTACGAGGGCCCGCGCGGCGGCCCCGGCATGCAGGAGATGCTCTACCCGACCTCCTTCCTCAAGGGCCGCGGCCTCGGCAAGGTCTGCGCCCTGGTGACGGACGGCCGTTTCTCCGGCGGCACCTCCGGCCTCTCCATCGGCCACGCCTCCCCGGAGGCGGCGTCCGGCGGTGACATCGCGATCGTCGAGGACGGCGACCGGATCCGCATCGACATCCCCAACCGCTCCATCGAGCTGCTGGTCGACGAGGCCACCGTCGCCGCCCGCCACGCGGCCCTCGGCGGCGTCTACGCGCCGAAGAACCGCGAGCGCAAGGTCTCCGCGGCCCTGCGCGCCTACGCGGCGATGGCGACCAGCGCCGACAAGGGCGCGGTCCGCGACGTCAGCCTCCTGGGCTGACGCCCCTTCGGGGCTACCAGCCGGCCGGGTCGCGGGGGTCGACGGCGAACACGCTCCCGTCGGGCGCGGAGCCGAACACCCGCCCCTCGGCGGCGACCGGGGTGGGCAGGGCGGCGCTGAGGGTGGCCCGGCCCGTCCCCATCCGGGGCCGGGTCTGCCCGGCGAGGCGTCCGGCGGCCGCGTCGACGGCCAGCAGCCGGCCGTCCGCGGCGCTCAGGAACACCCGGCCGTCGGCGACGACGGGCTGCGAGGCGAGCGCCGTACCCGTCTCCAGCCGCCACGTCTCCCGGGCCGGCCCGACGGCCGCGAGCCCCCCGGACGTCCCGACGGCGTACACGGTCCCGTCGGGCGCCACGGCCGCCTGCGCGTCGAACAGTGGGGACGCGAGCCGGGTGCGGACCACCGCCCGGGTCGCCAGGTCCACCCGTACGACCTCGGTGGTCTTCGACTCGGCGTCCTTGTCCAGCAGGTGCAGCGCGCCGTGGGCCGTCCCGACGGGCCGCAGCCGCCCCTCCGCCCGCACCCGCCAGCTCTCGGCCCCCGTCCGCGGGTCCACGGCGCTGAGCTGCGTGGCGGCCGTACCGGTACCCGACGCCGCCAGGTAGAGCCCCTCCGGGCCGCCCCACCACACCGATCCCGCCGGGCCGATGCGCTTCGACCACAGGGTCGCGCCGTCGGCGGGGTCCAGCGCCGTCACGGCCCCGTCCGCACCGGCGAGCACCACCGCCGCGCCGGTGACGACCACCCGCGCGCCGCCCGGCAGGTCCCGCTGCCAGCGCACGGCGCCCGTCCCCGGGTCCAGCGCCCGCAGCGCCCCGCTGCCGGAGGCGACGGTGAGGACGAGCCCGCCCGCGTACAGCGGAGCCCCGTCCTTGTCGCCCCGCTGCTCCTGGCCGGTGGCGGGTACGGACCACAGCACGGCGCCGGTCGCCGGGTCCAGCCGGGCCGCCGCCACCCCCGGGGCGCGGCAGTACAGGCCCGCGGCCTGCCCGGAGCAGGCCGGGCCCGGCCCCGGGCTGTCCGGCTTCGCCAGCGCCACCTCCCACGGGGCGAAGGCGGGCCGCGGCGCGTCCGCGGCCGCCGCCGAAGCCGGGGGCGGCTCGCCCGCCACCCCGAACCGGAGGTAGCCGCCGAGCACCCCGCCCGCGAGCAGCAGCACCACGCCCGCCGCGCCGGCGAGCCGCCGCCCCCGACGGCCGGTGACGGCGCCGTCGGGCAGCGCGTCCTGCAGCCCGGCGGGCGGCTGCGCCGCGACCGCGATCCCGTCGCGCCGGTGGGTGTCCTCCTCGGCGGGGGCGGGCCGCCGCGGCGCCGGGACGAAGGCCTGGGTGTCCTCGGCCGTCCGGCTGGTCACCGTACGGATCTCGGCGATCAGCGCGTCGGCGGTCGGCCGCTCGGCCGGATCCTTGGCCAGACAGCGGGCCACCACCGGGGCGAGCCGCGCGGGCAGCCCCGTCAGATCGGGCTCGCTGTGCACCACCTGGTACGCGACGAGGTAGTGGCTGTCGGAGTCGAACGGCCCGCGCCCGGTCGCCGCGTGCACCAGAACCGCCCCCAGGGCGAAGACGTCGGCGGCGGTCCCGACGTCGCGGGGCGACTGGAACTGCTCCGGCGCCATGAACGGCGGCGTCCCGATGAGCTTGCCCGTCTCCGTGCGCAGGTCGCTGTCGGCCGGGCGCGAGATGCCGAAGTCGATGACCCGCACCCCGTCCGGCGCCATCAGGACGTTGCTCGGCTTCAGGTCCCGGTGCACGACCCCGGCGCGGTGGATGTCCCGCAGGGCCTCCGCCAGCCCGGCCGCGAGCCGGGTCAGCTCACCGGCGTCCAGCACCCGTTCCCGTACCCGCTCGGACAGCGTCGGGGCGTCGACGAACAAGGTGGCCATCCAGGGCCGTTCGGCATCCGGATCGGCGTCCACGACGGGCGCCGTGAAGGCCCCGCTCACCCGCCGGGCGGCCGCCACCTCCTGCCGGAACCGGGCCCGGAACTCGGGGTCCACCGCGTGCTGCGCGTGCACCACCTTGACGGCGAGTTTCAGCCCCGAACTGGAGGCGGCCAGATGGACGACGCCCATGCCGCCGGAGCCGAGCACGGATTCGAGCCGGTACCGCCCGGCGTACTCCGGAAACCCCGCGTAGTCCGCGCGCCGCGACTGCACCGCTCACCACCCCCGCCGGAGCCTAGTCGATGGCCCGTGGGAACATCCAAGGGCTTGCTACCCTGCGCGCGTTGCGCAGCGCAACACCCATGGGGGGAGATTTCACATGTCCGTAGAGAACGAATCCGGCCAAGTCCAGAGCCTGGCCGCCGACTCCGGCTTCCAGCGTTTCCCGGTCGCGCCCGGCTACAGCGTCAACGTCCGCAGCGGCCCCGGCACCGGGTACGCCATCGTCGACACGCTGCCGGTCGGCGCGGTCGTCTCGGTCCGCTGCCAGTGTCCCGGCACCACCGTCAGCGGCCCGTACGGCACGACGAACCTGTGGGACTGCGTCGGCAACGGCGAGTTCGTCTCCGACGCCTACGTGAAGACGGGCAGCGACGGCTACGTAGCCCCGCACTGCGGCTAACCGGCCCGCCCGGACCCGGCCCGACCGCCCGGACCCGGCCCGACCGCCCGGACCTGGGCCGACCGGCCCGCCCAGCCCGGACCCGATCCGGCCCCGCCGGGCGGCCTCCCCGCAGGCCGCCCGACCGGGGCCGGCGGCCGTTACCGTTCTGCCACGTGAGACGCCTCCGGCCCGCCCGGCCCCCGCGAGGGATAATCGCCGGTGTGAGCGACGACCAGCAGCGAGACCAGAGCCGCCCGCCCGGCACCCCGGCCACCGAGCCCGCCACCGAGCCCGCCGGGCCCGCCGCCGGACCGCGCCCCGAGCCGATCCGGTTCTTCGGCACGTCCTGGGTCGACCACGGCCGCGGCTACGCCCTGCGCCGCGCCGGCGTCGCCGCCGGCGCGCTGATCGGCGCCTTCGCCGCCGCGTACCTGCTGCGCCTCGCCTACGAGGGCCTGGAGATCGGCAACGTCGGCCCGTTCCTCAGCATCTCCGTCGTCGTGCTCTTCGCGGTCGCCAGCGCCATCGCCTTCGCCAAGACCTGGGAGTCCTTCGGCCGCCGCCCCGCCCCGTCCTCCGACGAGGCCGCCCTCAAGGGCCTGAAGGCGATCGGCTTCATCGGCTCCCTCATCGCGTACTTCCTGCGCTGCCTCACCGAGGCGCCCGGCGAGAAGCTCCACCGCGCCGAGTACGAGCGCGCCCTGACCGAGGCCGCCCGCCGCCGCAGCGTCCGTACGGGCAACCCGGCCGCCCGCCGCCCCAAGCGCAAGCGGTAGCCGCACCGCCCCGCCGATTGACGCGGGGCACCCCCGGGAGCATTATTCATCACATGATGAATAACCAGCCGGGGGCGGCCGCCACACCCGCCGTCCACGCCCACGGTCTCACCGTCCGCCGCGGCACCGGCCGCACCCCCCGCACCGTCCTCGACGACCTCGCCTTCGACGTCCCCCGCGGCCGCATCACCGGCCTCCTCGGCCCCTCCGGCTGCGGCAAGTCCACCCTCATGCGCGCCGTCGTCGGCACCCAGGCCCACGTCACCGGCACCCTCGACGTCCTCGGCCACCCCGCCGGCCACCCCCGCCTGCGCTCGCGCATCGGCTACGTCACCCAGGCGCCCTCCGTCTACGACGACCTCACCGTCCGGCAGAACCTCGACTACTTCGCCGCGGTCCTCGACCCCGGCCGCGCCGCCGCCGACCGCCGCCGCGACACCGTCACCCGCGCCATCACCGACGTCGACCTCACCACCCGCGCCGACGCCCTCGCCGGCAACCTCTCCGGCGGCCAGCGCAGCCGCGTCTCCCTCGCCGTCGCCCTGCTCGGCGCCCCCGAACTGCTCGTCCTCGACGAACCCACCGTCGGCCTCGACCCCGTCCTGCGCCGCGACCTGTGGAACCTCTTCCACGCCCTCACCGCCGACCGCGGCACCACGATCCTCGTCTCCTCCCACGTCATGGACGAGGCCGAGCGCTGCCACGACCTGCTCCTCATGCGCGAGGGCCGCATCCTCGCCCAGGACACCCCCGACGCCCTGCGTGCCCGCACCCACGCCCCCACCGTCGAAGAGGCCTTCCTGCGCCTCGTGGACGAGGCCAACGCCGCCGAAGCCCACGCCGCCGAAGCCGGCACCCCCACCCCCCAGGAGCAGAACCGATGAACACGGCCCGCACCGCCGCCACCGCCGCCCGCGTCCTGCGCCAGCTCCGCCACGACCCGCGCTCCATCGCCCTGATGCTGCTGGTCCCCGTCCTGATGCTGACCCTGCTCCGCTACGTCTTCGACGGCAGCCCGCGCACCTTCGACAGCATCGGCGCGTCCCTCCTCGGGATCTTCCCCCTCATCACGATGTTCCTCGTCACCTCCATCGCCACCCTGCGCGAACGCACCTCCGGCACCCTCGAACGCCTCCTCGCCATGCCCCTCGGCAAGGGCGACCTCATCGCCGGCTACGCCCTCGCCTTCGGCGCCGTCGCCGTCGTCCAGTCCCTCCTCGCCACCGGCCTGGCCCTCTGGGTCCTCGGCCTCGACGTCGTCGGCTCCCCCTGGCTGCTCCTCCTCGTGGCCCTCCTCGACGCCCTCCTCGGCACCGCCCTCGGACTCTTCGTCTCCGCCTTCGCCGCCTCCGAGTTCCAGGCCGTCCAGTTCATGCCGGCCGTGATCTTCCCGCAGCTGCTCCTGTGCGGCCTCTTCGCCGCCCGCGACACCATGCAGCCGGTCCTCTCCGGCCTCTCCGACGTCCTGCCGATGTCCTACGCCGTCGACGGCATGACCCAGGTCCTCACCCACACCGACATGACCGCCGACTTCGTCCGCGACGCCGTCATCGTCGCCGCCTGCGCCCTCCTCGTCCTCGCCCTCGGCGCCGCCACCCTGCGCCGCCGCACCCCCTGACCGCGATCCGGACGCTGCCCCGCCGCCACCGGACCTGGTGCGAGGATGAACGGTGAGTACACGCATCCCAGGCGAGGTGGATCGGGCATGACCCAGACAGTCGCAGTCCTCGGTACCGGCAAGATCGGCGAGGCCCTGCTCAGCGGGATGATCCGCGGCGGCCGGCCGGCGGCCAAGCTCCTCGTCACCGCCCGCCGCCCCGAACGCGCCGCGGAACTGCGCGAGCGCTACGGCGTCGAGGCCGTCACCAACGCCGAGGCCGCCAAGCGCGCCGACACCCTCATCCTCACCGTCAAGCCCCAGGACATGGGCCGGCTCCTCGAAGAGCTCGCTCCCCACGTCCCCGCCGACCGCCTGATCATCAGCGGCGCCGCCGGCATCCCCACCTCCTTCTTCGAGGAGCGGCTCGCCCCCGGCACCCCGGTCGTCCGCGTCATGACGAACACCCCCGCCCTCGTGGACGAGGCCATGTCCGTCATCTCCGCCGGCAGCCACGCCACCGCCGCCCACCTCCAGCACACCGAGGAGATCTTCGGCGGCGTCGGCAAGACCCTGCGCGTCCCCGAGTCCCAGCAGGACGCGGCCACCGCCCTCTCCGGCTCCGGCCCCGCCTACTTCTACTTCCTGGTCGAAGCCATGACCGACGCCGGCATCCTCCTCGGCCTGCCCCGCGCCCAGGCCCACGACCTCATCGTCCAGGCCGCCATCGGCGCCGCCGTGATGCTCCGCGACAGCGGCGAACACCCGGTCAAGCTCCGCGAAGCCGTCACCTCCCCGGCCGGCACGACCATCAACGCCATCGTCGAGCTGGAGAAGCACGGCGTACGGGCGGCCCTGATCGCCGCCCTGGAGGCGGCCCGCGACCGCAGCCGCGAACTCGCCTCCGGCAACAGCTGAGCCAGGCCGGGCGTACGGGCCTACGCGTACGAGGGCGCCAGCAGCCCGATCGCCCCGTACGCCCGGTCCACCACCGGCCGCGCCACGGCCCGGGCCCGCCCGGCCCCCTCCCGCAGCACCCGGTCCACCTCCCCGGGATCGGCCGCCAGCTCGGCGTGCCGCTCCCGCAGCGGCCGCAGCAGCTCCACCACGGCGTCGGCGACGTCCCGCTTCAGCGCCCCGTACTGCTCGTACTCCCCGGCCAGCCGCTCCGGGTCACCGCCCGTACAGGCCGCCAGGACGTCCAGCAGGTTCGCCACCCCCGGCCGCGCGGCCCGGTCGTAGACGACCCCGCCCTCCCCGCTGTCGGTCACGGCCCGCATCACCTTGCGGCGCACCACCTCGGGCTCGTCCAGCAGATAGACGATCCCGGCCCCGTTCTCGTGCGACTTCCCCATCTTCGATGTCGGGTCCTGCAGATCCATGACCCGCGCCGCCACGGCCGGCAGCGTCGCCCGCGGCACGGTGAAGGCCGGCCCGTACCGCTGGTTGAACCGCACCGCGAGGTCCCGCGCCAGCTCCACGTGCTGCCGCTGGTCCTCACCCACCGGCACCTCGTCCGTCCGGTACGCCAGGATGTCGGCCGCCATCAGCACGGGATACGTCAGCAGCGACAGCCGTACGCCGTCCCCGGAGGCCTGCGCCTTCGCCGCCTTCTGCCGGTACTGGATCATCCGGCGCAGCTCGCCGTCGGTGGCGGTGCACTCCAGCAGGTAGGCCAGCCGCGTGTGCTCGTCGACGTGGCTCTGCACGAAGAGGGTGCACCGCCGCGGATCGAGCCCGGCGGCGAGCAACAGCGTCGCGGCCTGCCTGCTGAGCCGCCGCACCCGCGCCGGATCGTGCTCGACGGTCAGCGCGTGCAGATCGACGACGCAGAACAGCGCGTCCTGCGGCTCCTGGTCGGCGGCGACCCACTGCCGCACGGCCCCCAGGTAGTTCCCCAGCGTCAGATGCCCGGTGGGCTTGACCCCGCTGAAGATCCTCGTCATGTCCCGCTCTCCCTCTGTGTGTGGTGTGGAGACCGCCGCCTCGGGCGGCCGCCCCACTCCCGTGAGGGGAGGAAACGAAAACGGCCGCCGAAGCGGCGGCCGTGAGCGCATGCGTACTCGCGTGGATGGTCGGCCGCCGTCAGGCGGCCCACCAGCGAAGGCTGAGCGTGAGCGCATGCGTAGTCATGGGATCAGCGTAGCCCGGGGAGGGGGCGGGGCGGGGGAGGTTTCCCCCCCCCCGCCGGGGGTTGACACGTACGTACCCGATCCGTAAGGTTCTTCGAGTTGTCCGAAGTGAGCGCCGACCCCGGTCGGTCCCCGGACAGCCATCCCGCACTACACATTCGAACGAACGACGCATGTTGTCGTCCCGTTTTCATGCGTATTTGCGAATGAGGAATCCGCGTTCCAGGACGCAGCCGCCGATTGGCTTCGGGGACAGGGAATCCGCTACTGTCTCACTCGCCGGAAGGGCCCAACAGCCCGGAACGCAAACCCCGCTGACCGGGGGTCAGGCCCGAAAGGATCTGATAGAGTCGGAATCGCCGGAAAGGGAAAGCGCGAAAGCGAAGAACCTGGAAAGCAAGCGCGAAAGACTCTGATAGAGTCGGAAACGCAAGAACAGAACGAAA
>NZ_JBVJLO010000045.1:0-18458 GCF_055584685.1 Streptomyces sp. NPDC102258 | reverse complement strand
CCTCAACCTCACCGGCGTCACTCGATCAGTGACCACGCTGAAAACGCTCACTGAATCGGCTGTACCGAGAGTTGTACGACGCGTGCGCTGGGAAGTATGCATTGTCGGTGCCATTTGCTCAGCGGTTCTTCGAACTGGCCAAGCGGGGCGGAGCCCATGGCGACGGCTACGGCATGGTCGGTCAGATCACGGCGAACTCGTTCATGAAACGGGAGTTCGGCACGAAGCTCATCGAGGATTTCTTCGCGCACAAGATCGAACTCACCGAGGTCATCGACACGTCGGGGGCGTTCATTCCAGGGCATGGAACGCCGACGATCATTCTGATTGGCAAGCCGCGAAGCGGCAGCGCTCGGTCACGGAGCATCCGCACCGTACGAAGCGTTCAAGGTGAGCCGAGTGCGCCTGAGACCCCTGAGGACGGCTGGGTCTGGCAGGCGATCGTGAACCAGATCCAGAGCCCCGGTTCAGTCAGCCAGTGGGTCTCTGTGGACGACCTCGAGCGTGATCACTACTTCAGTAAGCAGCCATGGATTCTGGCTTCTGGCGGCCTTGAGATCAACCAGGCTATTGAATCGCAGAGCGCGGCGCGACTTACATCTCTAATTCCGCGCGAAATCGGTTTCGCGAGCTTCTCGGGCGTAGATGACGCCTTCTATCTCCCCGCCGACTGGCACCGGAGATTCGAAACACCGGAGCATCTGCAGCGCCCAATGGTTGTGGGCGAAGATATTCGGGACTGGACCCTGACTCCAGCCGACGTGGCGTTGACACCCTACGACAGCAACGGCAAACTCGTGCCACTGGAGCCCAATGCGCCGTGGGGTCGGCATCTGTGGAGCTACAAGCAGATCATGGGGCGGCTCACAGACTTTTCTGGAAAAACACGGTTCGACGCCAATATTCCCTGGTGGTCTTGGTATCGCTGGGTCGCCGATCGGTACAAGACTCGCGAAACCATTTCATTCAGTCATGTTGCAACTCATATGCGCGCGGCGTTTGAAGACTCAGGATTGGCTTATAATCAGCACGCGCCGGTGATTAAGCTACGAGAGGGGGCGCCGGCCGAGGAATACGTACGACTGCTTGGGTTGCTAAATAGCTCCACGGCCGGGTTCTGGCTCAAGATGGTAAGCCACGACAAGGGAATTCGTGGCGAGGGCGGAGGGTTCACTAGCGACGATTGGGAGCGCTTCTACGAGTTCACCGGCACCAAGCTTCAAGAGTTCCCTCTCCCTGCCGAATATCCCGCCGTCCTCGCAGCCGAGCTCGACGCCCTGGCGCAGCAGATCACCACGGCGTCCCCCATCGCCCTTGCGGCCGACACTGTGCCCACTGCTGCCGCTCTCCGCGAGGTCCAAGCCCGTTACAACTCCACCCGCGCCCGCATGATCGCCCTCCAGGAGGAGCTGGATTGGCAGGTGTACTCCCTATACGACCTGCACTCTGAGGACCTACGCCTGCCCGACGCCTCCGCCGTACCCGAACTCGCCCTTGGCGAGCGTGCCTTCGAGATCGTGCTCGCGCGGCGGGTCGTTGCTGGCGAGGCAAGTCGCGAGTGGTTCACGCGGCATGGGTCGACGCTGATCACGGAGATCCCCGCGCACTGGCCCGCCGACTACCGAGCGCTCGTGCAGCGGCGTATCGAGGTCATCGAGTCGAACCGTGCCATCGGCATGGTGGAGCGTCCCGAGTACAAGCGACGCTGGGCCACCGAGGGCTGGGATGCGATGCGGCAGAAGGCGCTGAAGTCCTGGCTGCTCGACCGGATCGAGCATCGCGCGCACTGGTTCGACCCAAGCGGCAACCCCACTATCACCACCCTTGCCCGCCTTGCCGAAAGCCTCTCGGCCGACGAGGACTTCGCGTCCGTTGCCGAGCTGTACGCGCCCCGGCAGGACCTCGCGAAGACCGTACGCGAGCTGCTGTCCGAGGAACACGTGCCGTTCGTGACTGCGCTGCGGTACAAGCCGGCCGGGCAGAAGAAGCGGGCCGACTGGGAGTACGTGTGGGAGAGGCAGCGTGAGGAGGACGCCGCAGCTGACGAGCCCGCCAAGCGGCGGATCCGCAAGGAGACGCCCTTGCCGCCGAAGTACACCTCGGCGGACTTCCTGAAGCCGAGCTACTGGCGGGCGCGTGGCAAGCTCGACGTGCCCAAGGAGCGGTTCGTGTCTTACGGCACGGTCAACGTGCAGTCGCCGGAGCTGTACGGGTGGGCCGGCTGGGACCATTTGGAGCAGGCCCTCGCGCTCGCCTCGTACATCCAACAGGCCGGGCTCGGTGACGACAAGATCGTCCCTTATCTGACCGGGCTACTTGAGCTGCAGCCGTGGCTGGAGCAGTGGTACGGCGAGTACGACCCGGAGTTCGGGGCGTCGCCGGCCGCCGAGATCCTGGCATTCCGGCAGCAGAAGCAGGGCGAGCTCGGGCTGACCGACGACGCGCTGCGGGCCTGGCGCCCGGCCGCCGCCACCCGCGGGGGCGCGAAGAAGGCAGCCGCGCCCAAGAAGCGAACGGGCGCGAAGGCCGCCGTCCAGATGTCCGTCACGGACAACGTCACCGATGCCGCTACCGGCGTAGAGTCCGAATAAGCAGGGCGAGGAGTAGAGACACCATGGCGTTCATGAACAGGAACAACCCTCGCCCCGAGGACCGGCCGCTGCTGCGGGAGTTGATCGACATCCCGGAGTCGGTGTCCACCTCCGACTTCGTGTTGAAACTGAACGAGGCGGTCACCCCCGAGGGGGCCGAGGCGGCGCTGAAGGACTACGTCGTCACCGACCGGCTGCTCGGCAACTTCGACGAGGCACTCGACCTGATCAAGTCTGCGCTCGACAGCCGTTCGTCGAAGGCGGCCTATCTGCACGGCTCGTTCGGTTCCGGTAAGTCCCACTTCATGGCGGTGCTTTACGCGCTGCTGTCGCGGAACCAGGCTGCCCGGGCGCGCGGCGACCTCGACCCAGTGCGGGCCCGTCACTCATGGCTCGACGCTGACCGCAAGTTCCTGCTGGTGCCCTACCACATGCTGGGCTCCAAGTCCCTGGAGCAGCGTGTGCTCGGCAAATACGTAGAGCACGTACGCAAACTGCACCCCGGCTGCCCGCTGCCGCAGGTCTACCGAACCGACGGGCTCTTCGAGGACTTCGCCGAGCAGCGCCGCCGCAACGGCGACGACCGGGTGATCGAGCAGCTCGCTGACGCCGGGGACGGCCAGATGGACGAGTGGGGCGACTCCTTCGCCTGGACCACCGAGCTGTTCGACCAGGCGGTGAACGCGCCGGAGGAGCACGAGAACACCAAGGACCTCGATCTGGAGAATCCCTCCACGCCGCGGGAACTGCGGGCCCGTCTCGTGCAGGACCTCACCCAGACCCTGTTCCCGTCGTTCTCGCGCAACGCCTCTGAAGACGCCGATGGGTTCGTTTCCCTGGACAAGGGGCTCGGGATCATCGCCGCGCATGCCAAGGGCCTCGGGTACGACGGCCTCGTCCTCTTCATGGACGAGCTGATCCTGTGGCTGGCCTCCCGCATCCACGACCAGAGGTTCGTCTCGCGCGAATCCGACAAGATCACGAACTTTGTGGAGGGCGGCGACGAACGGCGCGCCATCCCGGTGGTGTCGTTCATCGCACGCCAGCGCGACCTGCGCGAACTGGTCGGCGAGGAGATGTCGGGGGCCGCCGAGGCCGCCGTGCAGGACAGCCTGAAGCTGAGCGGCGGGCGGTTCGACAAGGTCGTTTTGGAGGACCGCAACCTCCCGCAGATCGCGCAGGCCCGCCTGCTCAAGCCCGCCACCATCGAGGCCGAGGCGAAGGTGGAGGCGGCGTTCGCCGAAGCCAAGAAGCTCGGCCCGGACGTGTGGGTCACCCTGCTTGGCCACGACAAGTCGACCACCGGTGCGGACGAGGACGCGTTCCGGCGGACTTACCCGTTCCCGCCGGCCTTCATGGACACCCTGGTGCACATCTCCGCCGCGCTGCAGCGCTCCCGCACCGGTCTGAAGCTGATGAGCCAGCTGCTCGTCGATCACCGCGACGACTGGCGGCTCGGGCAGCTAGTGCCGCTTGGCGACCTGTACCCGGCGATCGCGGGCGGCGGCGACAAGGCGTTCAGCGGGGAGACCAATGTCCACTTCGAGGCTGCGGACAAGCTGTACCGGGACAAGCTCCGCCCGTACCTGCTGAAGACCAACCAGGTCACCGAGGACCAGGTCGAGGCGTACCAACGCCGTCCTGATGCACTCGGCGACCCACAGCTCGCCGCCCGCTGCCGCGACTTCACCGGAGACAGCCGACTGCTGCAGACCCTGCTGCTCTCCGCCCTCGCGCCCAGTGTGCCTGCGCTCGCCGACCTCACCCTGGCGCGCCTGCACGCCCTCAACCACGGTTCCATCACCACCCGCATCGCGGGCACCGAGGTGGGCCGGCTCGAGCAGAAGGCGAAGGAGTGGGCGGCGACCTTCCCCGAGATCAAGGTCATCGGCACCGGGCCGGGTGCGGTGGTCCGCCTGGAGCTCACCGGCGTCGACCTCGACGCCGTCCTCGCTAACGCCCAGGTCCACAACAACCTGGGTAACCGGCGTGCCAAGATGCGCAGCCTGCTCAAGGACGCGCTCGGCGTCAGCGACGGGCCTGGCGGCTTCGACGCGTACGACGTGCTCAACCTGGTTTGGAAGGGCACCGAGCGGCAGGTCGAGGTGGTCTTCGGCAACGTCGCCGACGTCGACTCGCTGTCCGAGGCGACCTTGCGGCCCAGCCAGGACGACGCCTGGCGGCTCGTCGTCGATTTCCCCTACGACGAGGGCGAGTTCGGTCCGATGGACGACCTGCAGCGGCTGCGTGCCCTGCGGGAGAAGCCGGGCGGCGACTCGCGCACCTTGGCCTGGCTGCCCACCCACCTGACTGACGCCTCCCGCAGTGACTTCGAGCGTCTCGTGGTCATCGACAAGGCCCTCGCCGACGAGGCACGCTTCGACTCCGACTTTGCACGCAGCCTCAACGCCGACGACAAGGCGCGGGCCAAGAGCATGCTCCAGTCGCAGCGCGACATCCTCACCGAGCGTGTCACCCAGGCGCTGCGGCAGGCGTACGGGCTCGCGCAGAAGCAGGAAGGGGTCGTCGACCTCGGCTTCGACACCCACCTGGTCGCCCAGCAGGACGTGCCCGAGCTTCGCCTTCCGCTCGGCGCACCTCTGGACGCCGCAGCCCGCGACCTGGCCGGCAAGCTGCTCACCCACCAGTACCCCGCTCACCCCGACCTGGACCCCGACGGCACCGGCAAACCCGTGAAGGCCGCCGAGATCAAGACCGTCTTCGAGTACGTACGCAAGGCCGCCGAGGACCGCGACGGACAGGTCGAGGTCGACGCCAGGGACCGCAAGACCATCGCACGGATCGCGGGCGGCCTCGGGCTCGGCACCATGCGGGAGGCGTACTACCGGCAGTCCACCACCTGGCCCGATCACTTCACCAGCCAGGCCCGCCGCGACGGCGCCGCCGAACCGACCCTGGTCAAGCTCTCGGACTGGAGCGACCTTCCCCAACCGCGCGGACTGCCCGAGCCCCTGCGCCGACTGGTCGCCGCCGCCTACGCGGAGACAACCGACCGGGTGTGGGTGCGCGGCGGAGTCCCCGTCGAACCCGCGCCGGCACCGCACGAGCTGAAGCGGGACTACGCCCTGCGCGAGCAGCCGCTGCCCAGTGAGGAGGACTGGACAGAGGCGCGCAAGCGTTACGAGACCATCCTCGGGGACCGGGCGCCGCAACTGCGGCGCGGGCGGATCGTCAACCAGTTCGCTGGACAGATCAAGCAGGCCGCCGGCGCGCTCGCCCAGGACGCTGGGCGGCTCGTCGGAGAGCTGGAGAAGCACCGCGATTTCCTCCGCCTCGACGACGACTCGCCCCGGCTCGTCCTCGCGAGGCGGGCGCAGGAGCTGGTCAAGGGGGTAACGGAAGCTGGCATCGAGGCCAAAACCGTCGTGGATAGGCTTGCCCGCTTCGACCTCGGCGACTTCACCGCGCACCGGTACGGTATGTCCCTGAAGAGCGGCGGGAAGGTCGCCTCCGCGCTGCAGAACACCAGCTGGGACCAGCTGGGCCTGGCCGACACTCTCGGTGTCGACGGAGCGGCCATCCTGGAACGGGTGCGGGATACCGCCGCCGGTGATCCGGGTGACTACCCGGACCTGCCTGGAGTGCTGAATGCCGGCGGCCGGGAGGTGCTGTCGCTGTTGAGGTCTCGGCAGGGCACGGCCGAACGTCCCCAACAGCCCGCCACCGCGACGCCGAGTTCCGACCATGTGGACCTGAACGGCGGATCCGCCCACCCTCAGGTTCTGCCGGAGCCGGTGGCGCAGCCGGGGCCCCGTACGCCGTCGCGGTCCGTGACCCGCTCCGGCGGCGGGCGTACCACCGCCGCACGGGCCGCCGCCGAACTGCAGGCGGAGATCGCGGCTCTCGCAGCCGAGAACCCCAACGCCACCGTCGAGGTCGTCTGGAAGGTCGTCGACTGATGTCCGACAGCGTCACCGCAGCGCCCGCGACCGTCGGCCCCGCCCGGCTGCCCGCGGGAACCGTCCGTCAGTACCTCGCCGCCCGCAGCCGCCTCGGCGACGGCGCGGTCCGAGTCCTGTTGCTGCGGGCTGCTCCGGCCTGGGACGGGGCCGCTGTGCAAGAGACGACGGGCGGGCTGCGGGCGCGGGTGGCTGTCGCGCCCTCGGTGCTTGCCGCACACGAGCAGATCCTGGGCCACCTCGACGCGGCAACTCCCCTCAACCCCAAGGTCCTGGTCGTCCTCACCGATTGTGAGGACACCGACCTCGACCCCGGGCTGCTCGCCCGCGTCTACGGCGGAAGGATCCGGTCCGTCGACAACTGGGAGGTTGTGCAGCAGGCGTTCGACGCGCGTGGCCTCGATGGGCGGCTGCGGGGTGAGACCTGGGCGGCCGAAGCGCTCCTCGACGCGGCGGCCACCCGCGGCTGGCCCTCGCTCGGCAAGGGGCTACTCTCCCGCGACGAGGCCCTTACCAGGCTGGCCAGACGCCGACTCAGGCTCGGCCGTTACGACACGGACGCGCTTGGCGGGCCAGCCGCACATGACGACGGAGACCGCATCGACCCCGTCGCGCTCTTCCGATGGACCCTCACTCCCGGTGGCCCCGACCTCCTTTGCGACCTGCGGGGGCCCGAGCGGGCTGGCCTGGCCCGCTTCCTCGCCGAACCCGAGCAGGGCGGCTCCACTGGCAAGATCATCACCGCCCTAGTGAACGCCGAGCACGGGGCGGACGCAGCCGCCTACGCTGTCGTCTGCGCCGCCCTGTGGGGGCACGCAGACGCCGACCACGACCTGTACCGGGCGCGCGGGCGCGCCGAGCGCTGGCTCGGCGACCGGCCGCCCGCCCAGGGCGACGACCTCGACAGACTCCTGGCCTCCTTCGGACACAGCGGCGAGGCGTACGTCCGCGGCCTCGTCGACCGGGGCGAGCACCGGCTCGCCGACCCTGTCCTGACCCGGGCCGCACAGCTCGTCTCCCAGTTCGGGGCACAGTCCGCCGCCGCTGCCAGCCCTGTGCTCTCGGCCGGACTTGACGCCCGCTTCACCGCCGCGGGCCGCGCCCTCGCGGAGGGCGGCACCGAGACGGTCACTGGCGCCGTGACCGCGCTGGCCGAGCACGCCCTGGCCGCCGACGGCGCCACCCGGGCCCGGATCGAGCGGGTTCGGATGGCGGCGCGGCTGCGGCGGTGGCTGGCCAGTCAGCCTGGGGCCGACATCGCCTCGGTGGCAGACGGCACCGCCCGCCAAATCCGCGAACTTGGGTGGGTGGACCGGGCCTTGGAACACCTGGAAGCGGGCGGCGACTCGGACGGCGTACTCGCTGACACGTACAGCCGGATCGGTGCGCAGGTGCGGGCCGATCGCCGCGAGTTCGACCGCGCGTTCTCCGAGCGGCTCGCGGTGTGGACCGGGGATGGCACCGCCCCCCGCACCATGCTCACCGTGGAAAGCTTCCTGAGCCGCGTCGTCGCACCCGTCGTGGCCTGCCCCGGGCGACGGGTCCTGCTCCTCCTCGTCGACGGAATGAGCGCGGCGATAGCCGCAGAGCTCGGCGAAGAACTGCGCGGACAGTGGGCGGAGTTCGATCCGCTTCCCGACGCAACCGGAGCGCCTGTCCGCCGTGCCGTGGCCGCTGCGCTGCCCACCCTCACCACCGTATCCCGCACCTCGCTGTTCGCTGGCACGCTGATGAAGGGCGACCAGAGCGACGAGAAGCGGCTCTTCCCCCAGCACTCCTGCTGGAACGGGGCTCCGGCGGCCGTCTTCCATAAGGACGACCTGCGCGGCCCCGACACCGGCTCGCCCTTCTCCACCGCCCTCACCGAAGCCCTCGCCGACGAACGCACCCATGTCGCGGTCGTCCTCAACACCGTCGACGACCGCCTCGCCAAGGAGCAGAAGCTCGGCGACGGCGCTTGGCAGACCAAGGAGATAGGCGGTCTGGAACCACTGCTCCGGGCCGCCCGCGCGAATGACATGGCCGTGCTCCTCACCTCCGACCACGGCCACGTGATCGAGCGGCGCGGCAACAAGCTCGACACGGCCGGCGGCACCATCGGCTCGGCCCGCCATCGCACCCCCGGCGGACCCGTCGCACCGGCCGAAATCGAGCTGTCCGGACCTCGGGTGGTCTGGCCGGAGCCCGGATCACGGATCGTCGCGCTGCGGGATCACGACACCCGATACACCGCGCTCAAGGCGGGCTACCACGGCGGGGCGACCCTCGCAGAGTTCACCATCCCCCTGCTCGCCCTGCTGCCATTCGGCGCCGAGCCGCCCACCGGATGGCGGGAGCTGGCCGACCCGGCACCCTCCTGGTGGACAGAGGACGCGGAGGGCGTTGCCGCAGTCGAGGCCAATACCAAGATCGAAGCTGCCGCTGATGCCGCGCCCGACGCCTCCGGGGCGAGCCCTCGCCGCAAACAGACCAGGAAGGCCCTCCCGCCCGTGCCCGAGGGCGCCATCAGTCTGTTCGGCGAGGACGAGGTGGCGCCCCCCGCACCGCAGCAACCTGCCGACTCCGTGGCCGACCCCGAGCCCACACCCTCCTCCAGCCAGACCGAAGACCCTGCTGTCGCCCTGGTCGAGCGCCTCATGGCCACCGAGCTGTACCAGGCACAGCTGGAGCTGCTCGCCCGAAAGCCACGCGACAGGACCGTCCTCCCAAAGGCGCTGGTGGCGCTCGTCGAGGCCGGCACCCTGCCGATGACCGCTCTTGCCGAACGAGCGGACCAGCCCGCCACCCGCGCTCCCGGCTTCGCCGCGACCCTGGCCCAACTCCTCAACTACGACGGCGCCCAGATCCTGGAGATCCTCCCCGACAACCGCACCCTTCGCCTGCACCGAGCTCAGCTGATCGAGCAGTTCGGGCTGTGAACCGGAGCTCTGCGGCTGCGACGGGCGGGGGCGGTTCACCACTCCGCCCGTCCGCGCACCGGCCGCCCGGTCTCAACATGGGGGTCCGGCCCTGGGCATCACTTCGGTCGTCACCACCAGTGCCGGACTGGGAAAGGTTCGACCCGCGCGCCCGTTCATGCACGGCCTCGACGGGGAGCACAGCAGGATGCAGGCGGCGTTCCGGGCGCCATCGCGTTTGCCCACGTCAGATCCGCATGAGCAGGCACTCAGTGCTCGACGGTGTTGCCATAAGACCTCCTCGGCGACGAACGACCGTAGCCAGAAGCGCTCTTGTCCGCGGCCCCACCGTCAACACAGCACCCACTCTCCAGCATGCGGAATGGAGGTGCGCTGGTCACCGTCAGCAGTAGGGTGCTGTCCTGCTCCAGGGAGGTACGACCATGGAAGACGAACCCCTCGATCGCTGGGCCGCACGCCGACAAGGCCGCCTGCGCAAGCCAGGCGCGATGAAAGCCATCACCCTTGGCGCCGGGCCCCAGCGCGCCGCCCACCTGGATCCTGGCGCGCCACGCATGATCTTGGAGTGGGACGGCTTCGCCTGGCAGCCGTTGATGACGGTCGAGGACTACGCCGCGGCCTGCCGCGCACTCAGTCCGGCGCCCGAAGCCGCGGCAGCCACCCAGGCCGAGAGGGCCGGCGCCATCACCAGACGTAGCCCCATGGGCCCGGGAACCGGACGTCACCGAAAGCCTCGAGCCTGAACCATGCCGAACGCCCGCCTCGCTGAGGTCCCCGCCGACGTCCTGGCCCTGGTCGAAGCCCACATTGGGGCCGTCGTCGCGTACGAAACCGTCGGCGGCGGACTGAACAGCGAGATCGCCGCCCGCATCCACGCCGCCGACACCACAGTGTTCGTGAAAGGCCTGCGCAGCGACCACCGACGCGTTTGGACGCAGCAGCGCGAGGCCGACATCAACCCCAGCGTCAAGCACCTCGCCCCCGCCGTCCTGTGGCACATCCAGGCCTCCGGCTGGGACCTGTTGGGGTTCCAGGACATACACGGCCGCCACGCCGACTACACCCCCGGCTCGCCCGATCTCTCCCTCGTCGCCGACGCCATGACGCGGCTCTCCTCCATCACCTCGCCGGACATCGTGATGCGGTCGATGGCGGACAGGATGAAGGCGCACAGCAAAAATCCAGAGCTGTTCGCCGGCGCGGCCCTGCTTCACACCGACTGGTTCCCGACCAACGTCCTCGTTTGCCGGGAGCGCGCCGTCTTGGTGGACTGGGCATGGGCCTCGCGCGGGGCTGCGTGGATCGACCCGGCGCTGTGGGTGGTCTGGCTCATCAAGAGCGGCCACATGCCGGAGGAGGCCGAGCGGTGGGCTGCCCGAGTCCCCGCCTGGAACACGGCCCCGCCCGCCGCCGTCACCGCCTTCGCCAAGGCCACCGTCGGCGTGTGGGAGGAGACCGCCGAGGGCGAGCCGGCGCGATGGGTGCTGGAGATGCTCCAGGCCGCCACGGCCTGGTACAACGCTCGCTGATCTACACACCGCGTGCCCCGCCCCGCCCCAGCACCATCGGGTCCGAGGCACCCCGCATGTTGAGGCGGGGCGGAATCTCTATGCGGGCCCGGTGCCCTTGAGGACCGACTCCAGGCTTTCCCCGTTCTCCGCCCACCGCCGCAACTCCTCGCGGCCGATCAGCCGCGCCCGGAAGTGTTCCGCCGCCCACCCCTTCGCCCCGCCGGTGAGCCTTCCATTGGTCACGACGACGGGCAGCGTCGAGGGGTGCGTGGCCATGGCCCCGCCGTACAGGTGCTGCACGACGGGCTGGCCCACCGAGCCACTGCCGCGGGTGAAGTGTTTTGCCTGCACCATCACGAACCGCCCGAGGGGGTCGGCCCCGAGGACATCGGCGCCCATGTCGCCAGCACCGCCGCCGGAGCGGATGATCCGGTATCCGTCGCGGTCGAGGAGGTCGGCGATCAGCTGCTCGAACTGGCTGTGGTGCAGCTCGTCGATCTCCTCCAAGGCCATCAATGTGGGCTCCTGGAGAAGGGGGCCGTCGAGGGCCTCCATGGTCACCCGCCGGAGCGCGGCCAACCACAAGGTGATGTCCTCGTACATGGTGCGGGTAAACGTCGCGTGCTCGGCGTAGCGCTTGACGAACAGGGCGGTCGGCCCGAAGAGGCTCCCGCCCTCCACCCTCAGCAGCGGCGACGAGGCGTGATCGAAGGTGTCCGAGATCTCGTCCACCCAGTTCCAACCGGGGGAGTACGGGGGTGAGATCCCGATCCGACCGGATAGGCGCTCGGCTTCCTGCCTGCGCCGGACCGACTTCAGGTCGGCCGCCATGAGCTCCTGGAAGAATTCGATGAGCGCGTCATCCACTTCGCCAGCTTCGTCGTCACACTGCTTCACGTCGTGCAGGAGGCGGTGATCAGCCTCAACCAGGCCGAGAGCGAGGGCATCGGTCCGGGGGGCGCGGGTGACGGTCTCCTGGTGAGCCCGCAACACCGTGGCGCAGCGCTCCAGCCTGCCTTGCAGGATCATCAGCCGCTGACGCATGCCCTCGGTACCTGTCTCCGTGCCGGGCAGCAAGGCCTGCCCGAACTCCGGCCCTGGTGATGCCGGTCGCCGAGTGGCCGGCCGCGCCGTGCTCGAATCGATACTCAAGGTCCCCCCTCGGATGTTTCACGCCGAGGGAAAGCCTAGGTGATGCCACGTCAGGCCCAACTGGGCCCCGTTCCTAGATGTCACCGAGGACGCGATCACCGAAGGAGCCTCGGGATATTGTGTCCACAACGGCTCGGGCTCACGTGCCGCAGCCGGTCCCGTTCGTCCTCGCACTGCAACTCGTATGCGGCAGCCGGATGGGAGACTGTTCGGGTGAACGCCTTTGGATCTTCAGCTTCTGGGGTCGCCATCCCGGTTGGTGCCGTGCGACGGCGCTCAGTGATGGACGCGCTGCGGCGCGGCGCCGTCCCCGAGAGCGGCCTCGACCTGCTCGCCACCGGACTCGGCCGCTTCGAGCGGGCAGTCGACGAGGAACTGGACACCGTCGCCGCCGGCGGCTCGGTGTTCAAGGCCGTGCGCGGCGAGTACGGATCCGGCAAGACCTTCTTCACCCGCTGGCTCGGCGAACGCGCCAAACGACGCACCTTCGCCGTAGCTGAAGTACAGGTGTCGGAGACCGAGACCCCTCTGCACAAGCTGGAAACCGTCTACCGGCGACTCACCGAACGCCTGACCACCCCTAGCTTCCCGCCCAGCGCCCTGCGGCCGGTCGCCGACGCCTGGTTCTACGCACTGGAGGAGGACGCACTCGCCGACGACGCCCGCGAGAGCGAACTGCCGCAGGCCGTGGAGCGGCTGCTCACCGCCCGCCTGGCCGAGGTGTCCCGACACGCCCCCGCGTTCGCCACCGCCCTGCGCGGATACAAGCAGTCCCTGGATGCTGGCGACGAGGCGACCGCTGCTGCGGTCATGGCCTGGCTCGGCGGCCAGCCACACGTCGCCGCAGCAGCCCGCCGCAGTGCGGGCGTCCGCGGCGACCTCGACCACTTCGGTGCCTTCGGCTTCCTTCAGGGCCTGCTCACAGTGCTCCGGGACGCCGGCCACGCCGGACTCATCCTCGTCCTGGACGAAGTGGAGACCCTGCAACGGGTCCGCTCCGACGCCCGCGACAAGGCACTCAACGCGCTGCGGCAGCTCATCGACGAGGTATACTCCGGCCGCTTCCCCGGCCTGTACCTCGTCATCACCGGCACGCCCGCCTTCTACGACGGACAGCAGGGCGTACAACGACTCGCTCCCCTCGCCCAGCGCCTCGCCACCGACTTCACCACCGACCCTCGCTTCGACAATCCCCGCGCCGTCCAGATCCGGCTGCCTGGATTCACCGAGGAGTCACTGACCGGCCTGGGCGCCACCATCCGTGACCTGTACGCCGAAGGCTCCCAGTCCCCCGACCGCATCAAGCAGCTTGCCGACGACGCCTACCTCACCGACCTGGCACGAGCTGTGGGCGGGGCCCTCGGAGGAAAGGTCGGAGTAGCACCACGGCTGTACCTGAAGAAGCTGGTCGGAGACGTACTCGACCGGATCGACCAGTTCCCCGACTTCGACCCGCGCACGCACTACAAGCTGACCGTGGGCAGCGGTGACCTCACCGCCACCGAACGGAACTTCGCCGCTCCCGCGCCGGCCGCCTCGGCAGACGACCTCGACCTCGAGCTCTGAAGACCCATTCTCCGAAGTCCCGAACTCTGACGACCAGCGCAGGAGCCACACACGTGCAGGAGCATCCCCACGGCACCGATCCGCTGGAACGCCTCGACCCGGTAGTCCTGCACCACATCGTCAACACGCTCGGGTGGCCCGATCTGCGCCCCCTGCAGAAGGCCTCCGTGCATCCGCTGATGGACGGCGAGGACGCGATCCTTCTCGCACCGACAGCAGGCGGGAAGACAGAGGCCGCCACCTTCCCGCTGCTGTCCGCCATGCGAGACAAGCGCTGGACCGGCACCTCCGTCCTCTACCTGGCCCCGCTCAAGGCGCTCCTGAACAACCTGGTGCACCGAGTCGACAGCTACGCCCAGTGGCTGGGACGCCGAGCCGCCCTCTGGCATGGCGACACCCCAGAGTCCGTCCGCCGCCGCATCCGAGCCGAGTCCCCCGACTTCCTGCTCACCACGCCCGAGTCCCTCGAAGCAATGCTCATCAGCGTCAAGACCGACCACGCGCACATGCTGGGCCGGGTGCGTGCCGTCGTGGTCGACGAGGTGCACGCCTTCGCCGGGGACGACCGTGGCTGGCACCTGCTCGCCGTGCTTGAGCGCCTGGAGCGACTGGCAGGCCGTCGCATCCAGCGGATCGGCCTCTCCGCCACCGTCGGAAACCCCGACACCCTGCTGACTTGGCTCCAGGGCGCCAGCCCTGCCGGTCGGCCCGGCCTGGTCGTCGCCCCCGGAGTCACCCTGCCCGCCATCACCGACACCGCCGCAGCTGACTCCGGCGAACTCCCGCGCCCCGCAGGAGAGGTGGAGCTCGACTACGTCGGATCGCTCGCCAACGCCGCCAAGGTGATCTCCGCCCTGCACCGGGGCGAGAAGCGGCTCGTCTTCTGCGACTCCCGCAAACAGGTGGAAGAACTCGGTGCGGCACTGCGCGCCCGCGACGTCACGGTGTTCCTCTCCCACGCCTCGCTCTCCACCGCCGAACGCGCCCGCTCTGAGCAGGCGTTCGCAGAAGCCCGCGACTGCGTCATCGTCTCCACCTCCACCCTGGAACTCGGCATCGACGTCGGCGACCTCGACCGCGTCATCCAGATCGACTCACCCAGCAGCGTGGCCTCCTTCCTGCAGCGGATCGGCCGCACCGGACGCCGCACCGGAACCTCCCGCAACTGCCTGTTCCTCGCCACCCGCCCCGACACCCTGCTCCAAGCAGCCGGCCTGCTCACCCTGTGGGCCCACGGTTGGGTGGAACCTGTCACCCCGCCACCCTCACCCCGCCACCTCGTGGCACAACAACTCCTCGCCGTCACCCTGCAGGAACACCGCATCGGCGACCGCCTGTGGCCCGAGCAATGGAACGGCCTCGCCCCCTTCGACCGCTCCGCCGCCCCCCTCCTGTCCCACCTGGTCGAAGGCGGCTTCCTCGACAGCGACGGCGGCATGCTGTTCATCGGCCCCGAGGCCGAGAAGCACTTCGGCCGCCGGCACTTCATGGAGCTGACCGCCTCCTTCACCGCTCCCCCCGAGTTCACCGTGCTCGCTGGACGCACCGAGATCGGCACCACGGACCCCACCGTCCTCACGGAGGAACGCCAGGGCCCGCGCCGCCTGCTCCTGGCCGGCCGCAGCTGGCAGGTCACCTTCATCGACTGGGCCCGACGGCGAGCCTTCGTCGAACCCGTCGAGGACGGCGGCATCGCCAAATGGCAGGGCAGCGAAGCCCGTGGCCTGTCGTACGCACTGACCCGCGCCATGCGCGACGTCCTCCTCGGCACCGACCCCGACGTCCGCCTCACCCGCCGCGCCACAACGGCCCTCGCCGAGCTCCGCATGGACCGTGCACCCCACGAGGTGCACCCGGCGGGCACCCTGCTGGTCCGCGACGCGGACGCCGCCCGCTGGTGGACTTGGGCCGGTTACCGCGCCAACGCCACCCTCGCAGCCTCCCTCGGCAACCTAGCCGACCCCGTACAGCGACCAACCGACACTCATATCCGGCTCCGCCAGGACCTCTCCCCCACCGACTGGAAAGCCGCCCGCGCCGAACTCCCCGACTCCCTCACTCTCCCCACCGTCGACCAGCGCGCCGTTCGCGGCCTGAAGTTCTCGGTGGCCCTCCCTCCCCGCATCGCCACCACCACGCTCGCCGAACGGCTAGCCGACTTCGACGGCGCCCTCGCCGCAGCCCGCGAGCCCGTACGGGTGGAATGGGGCGCTTGAACAGCCAAGCACGCGGCCTGTCGGCCCTCGGCGACAACCGTGGCCGTCCAGCCCGGTGCGCAGGCAGGCGCCATCCGTGAGCACCGTGGCGCCCCCGGACGGACGATGTCCCGACTGACCGGCTAGTACTCCAGTGACTTCGCGATCTACGCGCCGATCAGAGGGCCCGACCCTGGTGGTGCTGGACACCCAGAGTGTCCACGCGGCTGCCGGGGTCCCTGCCTCCACGACCGGCCGGGACGCCGGGAAACGAGTGCCGGGCCGCAAGCGGGGCCTGGCCCTGGACTTGCTGGGCCTGGTCATCGCAGTCGTCGTCCTCGCCGCGAACACGCACGACAACGCCGCAGGCATCGCCCTGGTCGCCGAGAACGCGCTGGTCGACCAAGGCTTCAAGAACCAGGTCGCCGCCCACCGCACCCGCCTGGGCATCGACGTCGAGACCGTCGAACGCAACCCGCAGGTCCGCATACAGATCGGCGACCTGCAGACCCGGCGGCGTGAGGCCGAGAAGCACGTCGAACACCTTGTGATCACCCGGAAGACCGTCACCCGGCCTTGCCGACCGGCTTCCCGCCCAGGCCGCCTCGCCCGGCCTGCCCGAGTACCCGGACTACCCCCGTATCCTCACCGTCTTCAACGAGGCGACCAGACCACTGCGGGCCAAGGACGTCTGCGATGCCCTCGACCACGAACTGCTGCCGAAGAACATCGAAGGCACCCGCGCCAAGCTGAAACGCCTGGTCAAGCTCGACATCCTCACCGAGATCGACACCGGCAGCTTCACCAGGAAGCAGTAGCCGACTGAGCGCGGCGACCGTCTCCCCTGCCCCAGCCTCACCCGGAAATGGACATCACCTTACGAACCGCCCTCTCAAGGCCGGGACCAAGGATGGGTACTACTAGCCTGCGTCGGCTGAACCAGGGAACGCCTCCTCGCGGTCGCAGCAGATCCGTTGGTCTGCGGCCATCGCTGCCATCCCTCACAGTCGCGGCGCGTTGCCTGATCACGCGCGCCTTGCACTAGGCCAAGGCGCCCAAGCTACTCAGCACAAGAAGCAGCAAGGTGCACGCCGCCGCGAACGCTACCCCGCCCCGAGCCAGGCATGAGGGCATCCGCGCGCCTTCGTGACGAGCGAGGATGCCGGCCACGAGGCCCACGATGACGGCACTGAGCACTGCAGTCAGAACCAGGAGGGCCCTGACTACCACGGTCAGACTCAACTTCAACCTCCGATGACACGCTTCGTCTGTCGTGAATCAGCATTGCCCCAGCTCAGCTGCGCACACTACGATTCAGGACTACAACGAAACATCTCGGGACTACACAGGATTTCACCGGATTATTCGAGAGTTGGGAGTCAGCGTGGGACGACGACCCAGCCAGCTCAGCCCCGACGACCCTCTACAGGCCTTCGCCATCGAGCTGAGGGCCCTCAGGGATGTCGCCGGTACGGCCGGCGCCCCGGCGGCCACATGCAAGACCGCCGGGATCAATCGCACCACCTATTACGCATGGCTGTCCGGAAAGCAGCTGCCAGGCCGCGATGCCCTTGAACGCGTAGTTCGCACATGGAGCGGCGACGTCTCGTACTGGCTGGATCGCCGCCGACATGCCGAGGAGGAAGCTGGCATGCGGATGACCAGCGGGCCACGTCGTCGAACGTCGGCAGCCACCGAAGACGTCGAGCCTTCTACATCCCCACCTCAGGGGATCAGAGACCGAAATCTCCAAAAGGCTGGAGACTTGCTGAAATACATTGGCTTCACTGGAACACAGCGAGGCCTGTTCGCCAGTTATACGGTGCTGGCGCTCGCAGAGATCACACCAGAGGGAACCTGGCAGGAAGCCAGGAACCCGATCCTGCGAGCAACTGAAATAATGGAATGGATCCGAAACGCCTACGGTAAAAGCTACGCCACCAACAGCAGAGAAACGCTCCGCCGGTCAATCCTCCACCCGCTGATGGACAATCATTTCGTAGTCTCCAATCCGGACAAGCCAGATCGTCAAATCAATTCCCCCAAGTGGTGCTACCAGTTGAGCGACCGGGCAATACAGCTGGTTCAAAAGCACGGGCAGGACGATTTCTGGCACGCCCTGCGCCTATATCACCAGTGGCAACCACATGAGACACGCTCAACCACTACCGACTATCGCGAGGGTCCGCCCTAAACGGAGTAGTTAGCTGGCGGAAGAATTGGACCACACACTGGGCACAGCGGACGACATTCGGCGGGCGATCTTTTGCTCACCCTTGCTTCAACCCTGGAAGGCCCGGTGGTGGCTCGGAGTTCATATATCCAGGGGTCGCAGCAGACTCGGTGCCAGACACTGGGGGCCTGCGTATTCGATCCGCAGATGGGGGGTTGGTGAGCTCCTGCCTGGCCAGTTGGATGGCGCGAAGCAAGTCGCTTGGCAGGCACTCCCAGGGATACCGATATCGATGCGCATAGAGATCGTGTTCACGATTTCTCGCAGATCGTGAACACGGGCTGCGGCGCCTAGCTTTCTACGCCCTACCCGCCACACAGTGAGCGTTTTCAGCGTTGCCTCTCCAGAGTGAGGACAGCCTTGGTGATGACG
>NZ_JBVJLO010000044.1:0-18841 GCF_055584685.1 Streptomyces sp. NPDC102258 | reverse complement strand
TCGAGACTCCCGTTCGACACACACCCCTCAAGATCGGAACGACAACAGCTACTGAGCCTCCCTCATCGGCATGCTCGGCGCAGACGGGCGCCCGTCGGTGCGTAGCGGCTTGCCAGTCGGCAGACCATATCCTCACACAAATAGGACAAAGAAAGGGTGCCCCCCGCTGGCGGGGGGCACCCATGGGTCTACCTTCTGCTGAGGAAAGGCTTTAGCGGTGTTGCACGAGGTGGTCTACCAGCGTGACGTGTTCCTCGCTGTACCCGAACTGCCTGCCGATGGTCTCAAATCGCGCGTACTGCTCCTCGGTAAGCGGCACGGACAGAGCCGACAATGCCTGAAGGAACAGCCGGAATCCGAGGTCCGGGTCCACCCGGGTGACGACCTGCTGCAGAGCGTCCACGATCCGTGTAGACGGAAGGCGACGCCAGTTCGGGCTAAGGGCTTTACCTTCTGCCGCCGGTGCGACCTCTCTCAGGACGCGCAGCACCGACTCCGTCAGATCGGTCGGGGCGGACGGAACGGAAGGGGTGTACGCGGGGGCGACATCGCGCAGACGCTCCCGGCATACCTCCGCGATCTCGCCCAACCACTGCCTACCGTCAACGCCGACATATTCGAGGTCGTACCCCCTCCCGGAGGCGGCCAACCACAAGGTGGTGACCATGTCGGAGGACAGGTCGGACTCGAGCAGTCTGAGCGCGTCCTCCAGCAGCAGGACCGCTTCGGAGCCGGGGGTTCGCTCATAACCGTCAGCCGCCGCTGCGTCCTCCACGATCTCCTGCGGAGTGTGGTTGTGCCACCCCGCCTCGAACCGCCGGGCCAGTTTCGGCAGCCCGAAGTCCCACATGACGCCCTGCCGGCCGCCGCCCACCTGCGGCCAGATCACGTTCAGGCCGTCGTGGACCGTCGCAGCGTGATACCCGAAGTGGTCGCGCAACTCGAAGAAGCGGTCGTAGCGCTCCTTCTCGACGGGCACGGCATACACCTTCAGCACGCGCAGAAAGAGACGCAGGCCGAGGTCGGCGTCGGCGCGTGTCACGACCTCTTCCAGGGAGTTCGCCAGATCCGGCAGGGCGGCGGCATGGTCAAGCTCCGCAGCGAGCCCCCTGATCTCCGCCACCACCGCCCGGCACAGCTCCTCTTCCCGTACCGGCTGCACGGGCGGCGGTGTGTAGGACCGCTTGTTTTGCCTGAGTCGATCCATGGACACCTCCGAGAGCTTCCCCAGCCAGACACGGATGTCCATGCCGTGGCCGGCCGGATCGAAACACCGGCCGACGGCAGCCAGCCACACCGTGTGGAGGACCTGGTCCCGGATCGGTGAGGCCAGTAGTCGACGGGCATCCTCACCCAGTTCGACAGCTTCCTCACCCTCGGACCGATCTGCCAGCTCAGCTGCGGTATCGAGCGCCGCACCCAGGTCGGAACATCGCCCCGGCGCACATAGTTCCTCCGCCAGGCCGGTGAGCCCGAAGTCCCCGATGTACCCAAGCGCGAAGTACGCGTTGCGTTTTTCCGTCATGACGTTCACCCTGTCGGATAGGCGGTCTTGACGACGTATCCACCCCGGCCCTGACCACTGTGGCCCTTGACCTTCATGAGGATCACTGTGACGTTGTTGCCCGCGTCCGTCACCGTCACACCATCGGGGTGGTAGGCCTTCCCCAGGGAGGGGTACGCGTCCCACTTCCCCGTGATCGTCTTGTACTGCTCGCCATCCCTGGCAGTGCTCAGCCACTTCTCGAAGCTCTTCCACTTCGCCGCGTCCAGAACCAGCTCGCCCTTGCTGTTACGCGTGTGGAAGTAGTCCGAGATGACGCGGTCGATGGCCTGTTGGGCGATTTCCTCGCTGGTCCACACCGTATTGGGCACCCCCTTCTTCTTGGCGAGCGCGAAGGCCCTCGCCGCATCCGGGTTGACGTGCTCCTTGAGGGTGTGGATCTCGTCCTCGTACGCCCTGAGGCTCGGGAGCAGCTCATCCCGCAAGTTCATGCAGTTGTGCACCAGTACGTCCGAGGCCCGGGGTCCCTCGGTGCGCACGTAGAAGGTGTGCAGGCCACCGACGGTGAGGTCGTAGACCTGCCGGGAGGCGATATCGGAGTGGTCGCGCACCCCCGTCACCGTACGCAGGTCGCCCTCGGGAGTAAGCAGCCGGTCGCCGGCGCGCAGTTCCGAGGCCAGGACCCAGCCGCGTCGGTCGGTACGGATCTTGTGCCCGGGCGTGGTGTCCAGGCTGCCACCGTCGGCCAGAGCGATGGTCACCAGCTGCTCGGCCGAGTGTTGGAACGTGTCGATGACGGGTTCGGACCGCAGGATGCCTGACTCCGGATCGGCGGCCAGCACTCGGTCTCCCACACGGACCGTGCTGATCGGCCGGCGTGATCCGTCGGCCATGAGCACCTCGGTGCGGGCGGGGAAGCTGTTCGTGATGCACGAGGTGAACATCGCCTCGGCGGCATTGGCTTCGTGCTCGAGCGCCGCCAACACCTGGGGATCCAGGTTCAGTGCCTTCAGCGCCCGAGCCGCATCGGCGATGCCGATGCCGGTCTTCATTGCAGCGTCAAGTGCACGGATTCCGTCAAGCGCTGCTTCGATGGCCTTGCCAGGGATGAACCAGGTCGCAGCCCATGCGCAGCTCGCCCAGCTTCCGCTTTCGCCGCCGGGAGCGACTTTGTGGGCGCATTCGATGAAGTCGCCGAGGATGATCTTTACCGGGTCGATGCCCGCGTTGAACTCAGCCATCGAGAGGACGCGCGTGAACTCGTACTTCTGGTCCTTCAGGGCCTGGGTGCCGAGGTACACCGTGCTTTCGGACGGACACCCCGAGTGGGTGGCCGGCATGTCCTCAGCCGTGCATAGGTAGAGGTCGACGACGGCGTTGTAGTGGATGACTCCCTTGATCACGCAGTCGCCGGTGTGGACGATCGGGTTGCAGTTCTCCTTCTTGAGGATCTCCGGTTCGCCGATCGTCTCCATGTGGTTGAGGACGTAGAAGACGTTCCCGAGGCCGGTCGTGGCGCCGGCCGTGATCTGACCGTTGCTCGCCTTGGTCTCAGCCCGGTCGGCTGCTTCCTGTGCTTCCTTGGCGTACTTGTCGGCGTCCTGGGCCGCCTTCTCGGCTTCGGTCGCGGCAATGGCGGCGCGGTCGGCCGCAGCGCGGGCGGTCTTGGCGTCTTGTTCGGCTTGGGCGGCTGCAGCGCGGGCGGCGGTCGCGTCGAGCGCGGCTTGGTCGGCGGAGTCGCGGGCTGTCTTGGCGTAGCCCTCGGAGCGTCCAGCTGCCTGGTCCGCGGCCACGGCGTCCGCAGCGGCCTGGCCGGCGTATTCGACGCTGCGTGCCAGGGAGGCTGTCGCCAGGGATGCCGACTTCGCGGCGTCGGCCGAGTAGCCGAGGGCTTCCTTGGCGTAGGTGCGGGCGTCGGAGGCGTACCCGGCGGCGGTGGCCGCGTGTTGGTAGGCGGCCTTGGTGTCGTCCTGCGCCTGCTCGGCCAGGGCCTTGGCCGCTGCGGCCTCTTCCTGCGCGTTCTTGGCGTGGGCGTCGGCGATGGCTTTCTGCTGTTCGGCGATGGTCTTCGAAGCCTGCCCGGTTAGTACGACCAGGCTCGCGGCCGAGTCCGTGGTGGCGTAGGGCGATCCGAGCTGAATGGCGTCGTTCGCGGGCTTGGCGACCTGCGCGGCGGCCTTGCCCGCGTCCACTGCGGCCTGGGCGGTCACGTAGGCGTAACCCGCCGCCTTGGCGGCTGCGGTCTTGGCCTTGGCGGCTTCCTGTTTGGCCTTGTCTGCCTGGGATGTGGCTGTCTTGGCCTGCCCGTCCGCCTCGTTGGCCAGTGCGACGGCCGCCCTCGCCTCGGACGCGGCGTGCTGGGAGGCTGTGATCGCGTCCGCGACGGCGCTAGTCGCGGTCCTGACCGCGGCGTCGGCCGCCAGTTTCGCTGCCTGAGCGGCGTCGGCGTCGGAGCGGGCCCGCTTGGCGGCCGCTTCGGCACGGGTGGCTGCCGCGTCTGCGTCCGCGGCCGCCTGTGTCGCCGCGTTGGCCTCGCTCCTCGCCTTGCCGGCTGCCGTCTCGGCGTCGGTCGCGTACTTGTTCGCCTCGTCGGCGGCCGTGCGCGCGGCGGTGGCCTCCGTGCCCGATTCGAGGGAAGCGGCGTAGGCGGCCTTGGCGTCCGCCTTCGCGCGTGCGGCGTCGGCCTTCTGCTCCGCTTCCCAAGCGTCGTCCCGTTTCGTCTTGGCATTGTCCCGGGCCTTGACGGCGCCGTTCCTGCGCTCGACCGCAGCCGCCTCGGCGGCTTCGGCCTTGCCCTTGGCGTCCTTGGCCTTCGTCGCCTGCGCTTCGGCGTTCCTCTTGTGCTCCGCCACCTCTGCCTGCTTGGCGGCGGCGGTCTCCTTCTCCTTCTTCGCCGTGGCCTCTTCCGCCTCGGCCGCGAGCCGCTTGGCGTGGGCGTTGGCCGCCGCCGCCTTCGCGTCGGCCTCCGCCTTCAGCGCGTCGCCGAGCTTGGACTTGGCGGTCTCCGCATCCTTCTTGGCGTTGTCCCGGTGCGTTTTGGCCGCATCCGTGGCCGCCTTGGCCTGCAGTTCGGCCGTGTGGGCCGCTTCCCGGCGGAACTCCGCCTTCGCCTGAGCAGCCTGGGCCAGGGCACGCTGTGCGATGGTCTCGCTGTCCGCGCCGGAGGCACGGGTGGCCGCCTCGGCGGTCTCGCCGGCCTTCACCATCGCGTCCAGAGCGGCTCCCGCACCCTTGGTGACCTGAGCCTTCTGTTGGCCGACCAGCAAACCACGGCCGCGCGGCGCACCGGCTGAGTCGGCGATGGCGTAGGCGGCCTGCTCGGCGGTGTCACTGGTGGTGGCGGCCTTCTTGGCCGCAGCGGCCTGCGCCTTGAGGATCTCGAGCTGCTTCTTCGCCCCGGCCTGGGCGTCCGCGACGGCCTTCTTCGCCTTGTCGAACTCGACCTTGGCCGGAACGGTGCCGGTGCGGGACGGCTTGATGTCGAACTGCTGCGGGCCCGTCCCGTTACAGTCCCACAGCCACGAGTCGTTGCCGTTGTCGTAGGTGTGCAGATCCAGGCACTTGCCGGTGCCGACGTTCTTCAGGCTCGTGGTGGCGCGCAGGTTGTACTCCCAGGTCTGCGCCGGGGAGCTGTTGCACGTCCAGACCTGGATCTTAGTGCCATTGGTCGAGTCGTTGTTCGACACGTCCAGGCACTTGTAATTCCGGTTGCGCAAGTGCAGACCGTGGTCGTCGCCGTAGACCCACCACTGCTGCGCGCCCGTGCCGTTGCACGAGTAGACCTGTACGGGCGTACCGTCAACGGCGCCGCTGTTCTCAACGTCGAGGCACTTGCCGTTGGCGGCGTGCACCTCGATCACGGCAGTGTTGTCGCCGACGGTGCCCGCGCCGCCGGGGGACCAGTAGTCCTGGAAGCGGGCGGCGTGGTCGGCCACCCAGGAGTGCCCCAGCATCTCGCCCAGGGCCTTCGCCCCGGTGGTCAGGGACTGGGTGGCGTCCTTGTTGGCGGCCAGGATCTGGTTCCGCTGCGCCTGCTGGGAGGTGATCTCCTGCTGCCACTCACCGGCCGCCGTGTCGGTGATGCCTGCGAGGACCTCGTTCGGGTCCAGCGGATCGCGCCAGGCACAGGAGGCGAACCTGGACTTCAGGTCCTCGACCGCGATGCGGTACTCCGCAGTCCCCGCCTTAGGCGCCGTACGCGGGAAGCCTCCCGAGGCAAGGAACATGCGGGCGTCGTCAGCGCCCGTGGGCTGCGCTACCGACCCGGACGTCAGGTATTGGAACGCCTCGTGCTCCATGAGCGCGCGCTGCCACTGGTCCGCCGGAGTTGTCTTCGGATCGGGATCGGCGCCGTAGAGCGGAGTGCCCAGATTCTTGACCGCCCCGACGACAGGCCCCGACGCTTTGGGCGTGGAGTCCTGGTAGAAGTCGCCCTCCGAGGTCCAGAACCGGTCGGCGGTCCACTGGATCAAACCGGTCTGAGCGTGGAAGGACTGCTTGCCGTCACCCGGCGAACCCGGGGGCCAGTGAAAGTCGGCATCATTGATCCCCGCCGGCGTCGTCAACCCCTCCAACGGCTTCTGCCACGTATCACGCAGCGAGTTGAGGGCCGTCAAGGCATTGTTCGCCACGTCCCGGTCCTTCTGATACGCGGTGGCAAGCGGGGTCTGCTCCCAGTGCTGGCGGTCGGCCAGCACATGGAGCTTGTCCTGCGGCTGGTTGAGGCCATCCTGAGCGACCTGCGCCATAGCCGGACCGCCCAGCCGCAGCACGTCGGCCATCAGACACTGATCTTGCCGCCACTGCTCGGCAGCAGTGTCGTAAAGCCAGTCCCGAGAGCTGCCGGCGGCGCCGGCGCGGAGCCCGGCGTTCCCAAGCGCCCTGGGCTGCAAGGCAAGGCCGCCCACGACGGCCAGGGCGACGACGGATGTGACCACCGGAGTGAGAAGGGCGGATCTACGCGATCCGGGCGGGAAGAAGACGGGTTTTGTGCGCAAAAGAGCATTCCTTCATGGCGAATGAAGGCAGGCGGGGAGCACACAGGAAGCGTTTGATTCAGCCCGCTGTCGCAAGAGAGCAGCAGGTTGCACCCACCGAAGCAGCAGTCTTGAAAAACCGACGCCGCGGCATGATCAACTAGTCCCCCCGTAGCGACACTGTTCCCCCCGGCCGCCGCTGACGCGTGCGACGGCGCACCGGGTCAGGGCTGCCATCCACGCGATGATCACCTTACCGGCGGTTAACCTGGACATGCCAAGGCAGATTTGAGGCATTGTCGCGCCTCTGCGCGCCGGAAGTGCCTGGCGCACGGTGCCCGGGAGCGCGTCGCGACCCGGCCAGTAGCGCCGATCGACAGCGTCCGAACGTTCCTTCGCCGGCGCTGAAGCCGGTGATGGCCGTTCCCGGGTGGGCGGGGCAGGAACCACCCGATCCTGCGGACCGGTTCCGCGGCTGCTGCCGCCTGCTCGGCGTGCGCTGGTCATCGAAGATGTGGCGGATGGTGGTGAGAGCATCAAGGTCATCGAAGGCAAGAACGAGTGGCAGAACGTACGCCCGGCTCCTGGCCTCCGGACAGGTCACCGCCGGCCTTTCCCCGACGACGGCCGTGCAGGTGACCACCGCGTTGAACCCGTCTGTCGCGCACCGTTCCGGCATCGCGGCCTCAGCGCCGCCGGCTCGGGAGCGGCTGGAAGGGCATCGACGCCGGACGGTGACTGGTGGAAGCAGGAGGACCCGACACCCAGAAGGTGGTCGGGCCCTCGTGCCGTTTCCATTGGAAACGGTGGTCAGGTGCGGTCGGGGAATCCGATGCTGGTCATCAGCTTGCGGTAGTCGACGGCCGGGACCGAGTTGGGCAGGAGGATGGGCAGGGGGCAGCAGTCGTCGTACAGCTTCTTGGCGTCGGCGGAGTACCGGACGTACGGCGTGAGGATGTCGCCGTACAGGGACTCTGCGAGTGCCGTGGCCTTCCTGGCCGAGGCTTCGGTGTAGCTGGCGGTCGGGGTGCCAGTGAGGATCAGGTGGTTGACCGTCGGTCGGCCGGGCACCGAGCGCCGGAGGCGGTTCTTCTCCCGGCCGCGGTCGAGTTCCTCGAACAGCGGGACCAACAGCTTGACGTCCTTCGGATCGGCCCGGACCGACGGGATGACGGAGTCGTCCTCATCGAGCATGCGGATCACGGAGTAGACCATCTTCCCGTAGCTGGCGGGGAAGTCGAGCCAGAAGACGTCGTCCTCGTCTCCGTCGTAGCCGAGCAGGATCTCGGCGAACCAGTCCTGCCGGTCCGCGTCCTCGGCGATGGCGGTGTCCGCGGTGGACATCTCCTTGCAGCTGGGCACGACGCGCAGGCCGGGGATGTAGGCGAAGGCGTCGTCGTCGTAGCCGTCACCGATGCGGTAGCGGGCCGGGAGCGCCACCTCGTCCAGGGTCGCGGTTCCGTGGATGAGGTCGAGGACGGTCTTGCGTCCCTTCATGGCCTCTTCGTCGTAGCCGAGGATCGTGGTCGTGGACCGGTTGGCGTCGAAGTCGAAGACGGTGCCCGGGTATCCACGCAGGGCTGCCTCGGTCGCCATGGAGGTGGCGCTGGTGGTCTTGGTGGATCCGCCGCACTCGAGGATGAAGGCGTAGATCTTGGGGTGGCGCCGCCCCCTGGGGCGGAAGCGGGGGTCGACGGTGCGCGTCACGCGTTCTCTCCTGTGGTGTCGGAGCCCAGTTCCTTCTTCTCCCACGCGGTCTCCGGGGCGTACTGCGCGTGTTCCTGGAGGAGGCGGAGGTAGCCGGTCTCTCGGCTGCCCCAGGCGTGCCGACGGGCGGCGGTGCGGAGCTCGGCGGCGGCAAGGGCGCTCGCGAACGCGGCGAGCCGCTGGAGTTCGGTGTCGCCCGAGTCCTGGACGGCGTTGAAGTAGCTGCCGGCGTTCTGGTCGTCGATGCCGTGGCGTTCGGCTCGGCGGAGCCAGACCAGGGCTCGCTGCTGCGCGGCGGACTGCTGCTGCGGAGCGAGCAAGGCGCCGGTCATGGCCTTGAGGAGGAGGTCGCTGTCGGCGGTGTCGCCGACGTCGACGGTCTCCACCAGGAGCTGGCAGGCGGCGTCCCGGGCTGCGGCGGCCGTGCTACGGTCCCGCTCGTACTGGTCGGCCGACGGCTTGGTCTGCTCCTGCTTTAGCGTCGCGCGGGGCTTGGGGGCGTTTCCAGTGTTGGAAACGGCCGCCGGCTGCGGCGCGGTGCCGTTTCCAGCGGAAACGGTCTCCTCACCACTGGCCGTTTCGGAGTCGGGTGCATCGTCGGCCTGCCGCTGCCGCGCGAGGATCTGGGCCTGCGCCTCCAGCGGGCGCATGCCGCCCTGGACCAGGACCACTGCCTCCCGCTGGTCCTCGGCGCTCATCTTCTGGAGCTTCTCCGCGGTGCTGACCGCCAGCGCGCCGTCCCGGAGTGCTCCTTGGACCTCCGGCTCCAGGGCGAGCAGCTGCACGCGCTTCCACACGGTGCCCTTGGAGATGGCGCCCTAGGAGTTGTCGTCAAAGTGTTACGCCCACATCAGGAGCGATGCGAGGGTGACCGCTGCTTGGTAGGACTGGGCGGTCTTGTCGTAGCGGGTGGCGATGCCGCGCCACTGCTTAAGTCGGTTGAAGCACCGTTCCACGACGTTGCGGCGTTTGTAGACCTCGCGGTCGAAGGCGGGCGGGCGGGCGGCCACCGAGGTGGCCGCGCCGGGCCCGGTTGGCAATCTGGTCTTTCCGTTCCGGGATGGTGTGGCTGATGCCGCGGCGCCGCAGCCAGGTCCGGATCGCCTTCGAGCTGTAGCCCTTGTCACCGAGGACGTGATCGGGCCTGGTTCTGGGGCGGCCCGGTCCGATCCGGGGCACGCGAATCGCGTCCATCACGGCGGTGAACTGAGTGCAGTCGTTGGTGTTCCCGCCGGTCAGGGCGAAGGCGAGCGGTCGGCCGGAGCCGTCGCAGGCCAGGTGGATCTTGCTGGTCAGCCCGCCGCGGGACCGGCCGATGGCCGGGCTCTGGAGCCCCCTTTTCGGGCCCCGGCCGCATGCTGGTGGGCGCGGACAACGGTGGAGTCCACCGAAACCAGCCACTCGATATCGCCTGCCTCGTCCGCTTGCGCCTGCGCGGCCCGGAGCATCCGCTCGAAAGTTCCGTCCGACGCCCACCTGCGGAAACGCGTGTGGAGGCTGGCCCACGAGCCGTACCGCTCAGGCACGTCCCGCCAGGCGACCCCGGTCCGGAACTTCCACACGATCCCGTTCAGGACTGTCCGGTCGTCCAGCCGCGGCCGCCCGCGCAAGGGCTTGGGCAGCAACGGCTGCACAAGTTCCCACTCGACATCGGACAGTTCATGGCGACGTATCACGACACCATGATCCACCACTCAAGATCACTTTGACGACAGGCCCTAGGGCCTGTCCGACGGATCATGGGCAGAAGCCAGGAAAGTATGTGCAGGTCACCGGACGATATTCTGGGTGCGCTCCGTGGATGACTATGACAGTCTCCGTGCATGTCGATCGTTGACGTGTCCCCTGAGGTGTCTATCGCGTACGGGAGTTTCGGCGACCCTGGAGACCCGCCAGTCCTGCTGGTGATGGGTTTCGGCGCGCAGATGCTCGCCTGGCACGAGGACTTTTGCCGAGCACTGGCAGACCGCGGCCGTTACGTGATCCGGTACGACAACCGGGACTGCGGGCTGTCCGCCAAGTTCGACGATCATCCTGTGGACATGGGCAAGTTCATCGCCGCCGTCAGCTCGGGAGACATTCCCGCCGCCCTCGCCATGGTTCCCTATCGGCTTCTCGACATGGCGGGTGACGGCCTCGGCCTGCTCACCGCGCTCGGTATCGAACGCGCCCACGTGGTCGGTGCCTCGATGGGAGGGATGATCGCCCAGGTGATGGCCCTCTCCTGCCCGGAGCGGGTGCTGACCTTGACGTCGATGATGTCCTCGACCGGCGAGAGCGAATACGGCCAGTCCAGCCCGGAGGCCCAGGCGGTGCTGTTCAGTCCCAAGCCCGCGGACCGCGAGGGATACGTTGCGGCGGCGGAGCGGGAACTGGTGTGGGCCTCCAAGCGATACGGCGACGCCTCGGTGCTGCGTGAGCTGGCCGCCGCGAGCTACGACCGCGCCTACTACCCCGAGGGGATCGGGCGGCAGCTCGGCGCGATGATCCTCAGCGGTTCACGTGCGGATGCACTGCGTGAGCTGCGGGTGCCGACGCTGGTGATCCACGGCCTGGACGACACGCTGATCGACCCCAGCGGCGGGAAACGCACCGCGGAGCTGGTTCCCGGCGCCCAACTCCTGCTGGTCCCCGACATGGGCCACGATCGCCCGCGTGAACTCTGGCCCGAGCTCATCGGTGCCGTGGTGACCCATACCGGTTGAGCAAGCATGGCCAGAGCAGCATTGAGGGGAGATGCGGCTGCTCCGGTACTGGTGCCGGCCTCGAGTACGCCAGGTCTGTCCCAGATCATGGGCGCAGCCAGAGTCGAATCGAGGCGATGATGATGGTGCCGTGGAAGATGTAGGCACGCTTGTCGTACCTCGTGGCCACGGCCCTGCAGGTCTTGAGCGCATTGATCGTTCGCTCGACTTCGTTCCTCCTTTTGTAGATCGTCTTGTCGAAGCCCGCAGGCCGGCCGCCCCTGCTGCCGTGGCTCTGGCGGTTGGCCCGCTGGTTCTTCGGTTCGGGGATCGTGTGCTTGATCTGGCGTCGTCGCAGGTATCGGCGATTGCGGCGCGAGGAGTACGCCTTGTCACCGCCGAGACGTCCGGTCGGGTGCGCGGACGTCCGCCGCCGAGACGGGCGACTCGGACACGTTCCATGATGGGGATGAACTGTGGGGCGTCGCCCCACTGGCCTGGCGTGATCAGCAGGGCCAGCGGGCGGCGTCCGCCTTCCCCAACGAGGTGGATCTTGCAGGTGAGGCCGCCCCGAGAGCGTCCGAGCCCCTCGTCGGAGCGGTGCTGCCGGGGCGTTGATCTTTTCCCGGCACCCGCGGGCGTCGCTTGCGGGCGCCGGCAGCGTGCTGGTGAGCCCGGCAGGAGGTGGAGTCCACGCTCACCATCGACCAGTCGATACGGCCCTCCGCGTCGGCGTCAGCCAGGACAGCGGCGAAGAGCCTGTCCCACGTGCCGTCCGCCGACCAGCGTCTGTGTCTCTCATACACGGTCTTCCACTTGCCGAAACGCGCAGGCAGATCCCGCCAGGGCACCCCCGTGCGATTCGGTACAAGATCCCGTTGATGACCCTCCGATGGCTCACCCAACGACCGCCCCGCTTAGCGGACTTCGGTAGATGCGGCTTCAGCCGGGCCCATTCCTCGTTCGACAGATCTCCCCGCCTCACGGACAGGCCAACGAGCCAGGCCCGCGAAGGTCACATGATCCGTTGGACAGGCCCTAGTCGCCAACCGGCTGTCCTCGACCACGTCGATGGTCCGAGTCGGCGACTGGGCGAAGAAGTGGGCGGTGGAGGAGGTCTTCGGCACGGCCCCGGAATCGTTGAACGACGACCGGCTTGCCCGCGCGCTGGACGCCATCGCCCCGCACCTGGACGAGATCACCGGCTCCATCGGCGCGCAGGCCATCGCGGAGTTCGGGATCGACATCGCCCAAATTCACTGGGACATGACGTCGATATCGATGTTCGGTGCCTACGACGACCAGGAGGACGGGTTCGCGCAGGTCAAGTACGGTCACCCCAAGGACCGGCGGGTGGGCCTGAAGCAGATCCAAGCCGGGCTGGCCGTCACCCGCGACGGCGGGATCCCGGTCTTCCATCGGGCTTAGGACGGCGGTGCGGGCGAGGTCGCCCCGGTCGTCGGCGCGATGAAGGCCCTGCGGAAGATCGCGGAGCGCAAGGACTTCCTGCTCGTCGCGGACTCCAAACTCGTGTCCTACCCGAACATCACCGCGCTGCTGGACGCGAAGGTCGACTTCGTCGCCCCGTTGCCGGCCGCCCAGGTCAAAGCGGAGGTCTACGCCGCCCTGGACGTGGAATCCGCCCAACTGGTCGACTACGTGGCGACCGCGACCGCGAGCGGAACACCCCCGCCGACCAGCGGGAGTCCTACCGGGTCCTGGAGGACGTCCATCTCATGGCCGGCCCGCGCAAACGCGACCCGGCCCACCGCCTGCGCCGGATCCTGGTCCACTCCACCGGCAACGCCAAAGGTCAGCAGGCCGCCCGCGCCAAACGCCTGGCCAAGGCGGCCGAAGACCTGGAGAAGCTGCACCGCTCCGCCGGCGGCCGCTACTACAACACCGCGGCGAAGGTCGAGGCCCGGATCGGCGTGATCGCCAGGACCCGGCGGGTCGCCAGCTGCCTGCGCACCACCGTAACCACCGACCCCGACGGGCGCCCCTCCCTGACCTGGCACTTCGACCAGGACCTCCTGAACGCCGAAAGGGCCGCCGACGGCTGGTACGTCCTGGTCACCCGGCTCACCCCGCAGCAGGCCGACGCCGCGGAGGTCCTGCGGCGCTACAAGGGGCAAGGAGTGGTCGAGCGCCGCTACAGCGACTTCAAAGGCCCCCTGACCGTCGCGCCGCTCTTCCTGGAGCACAACCGCCGCATCACGGCCCTGATCACCGTCATCTGCCTGGCCCTGCTGGTGTTCTGCCTGATCGAACGCCAAGTACGCCAGGCCCTGGGCCCCGAGCAGACCATGCATGGCCTCTACCCTGACAACCGCAAGGTCCGCCCCACCGGACGCATGATCCTCTACCACCTCGACGGCCTCATGCTCCGCCCTGGCACCGCCACCAGCCCACCCGTCATCCTCATCAGCCGAGGAGTCGAAGCACACCTGCTCGAACTCCTCGGCATCGACGAAACCAGACCCCGCTGGCTGGAGAGCTGAACCCTCATGTGCTAGGTCATCGGCTAAGGGTGATCAGCCCACGAACTCCATCGCCGGGTACTCGGGTGACGGTCCGTCCATCAGTCGGCCGCATCGCCCGCGCAGCCAGTGGTCGAAGAAGGCGGACACGTAGCCCTCATTGGTGCGGATCGCCGTGGTCGGGTCGATCGTGCCGATGTTGTTCGTCCGCGTGGCCGACGGCAGGTCCAGCTGGGAGAGCAGTGCTTCCGCGTCCGTGAACGACGCGTGCCCCGAACCGCGCAGCTTGAGCTGGCGGGTCCATCCTGGCGTGTGGGCGCGGAACGCCTGCCAGCCGGGGCCGGTGTCTGTATCTTTGTCGTCCTCGCCCAGCAGCAGGAACGGCCGGTCGAGCCCATGCTCGGCCACCGGCATGAGGGTTTTGTCGAAGTTGGTCAGGTTGCCGTCCATGTTGATGCCGGCGCTGATCCGCGGGTCGGCGTCCATGGCCATGGCCGCGGCCGTGCCGCCCAGCGAGTGGCCGAACATGCCCACCTCGGACAGGTCCAGCGCGCCGGCGAGGCCGTTCGGCAGCCGCTGGCCGTCCACGTCGGGGTTCTGACCGGCGTTCAGCAGGCCCAGCTGGTCCAGCACGAATCCGGTGTCGGTGACCCGGACGGCGAGGGACTTCTTGATGAACGCATCCGGGTCGTTCGGCAGGGCCATCGTGGCCAGCGAACCGTCTGGGAACTGGACTTCCGGGGATTCGTAGGTGTTGTCGACGGTGACCACGACATAGCCTCGGCTGGCCAGGTCCGTTACCAGCGTGGTGCCCCAGGTCCGGGGTTCGCCGAGCCCCGGGGAGTAGATCAGCACCGGCAGCTTCCCGCCTCGGTCGGCGACCGGAGCGCCCTGCACCGCGTGCGTGACGGTGGATGCCCAGTCGATCTGCCCGGTCGACAGGCCCATCCCGAGGTAGCCGTCGGCGGTCACCGAGTCGAAGTGCGCGGCCGCGCCAGGCAGCATGTAGGGCGCGGCAGGGTGACCGGCCGCATGGGTTGTGGGGTAGTACACGCTGACCATCAGCTCGCGGTTGCTCTTGTCGCTCTGCCACGGGTCGGGCCGGGAGCGGTCGACCAGGTGCAGTGCCACCTCGCCGACCTGGTACCTGCCGGTCGGGGCGGGCAGACTCAGCCGAGCCGGGTGCGCGGCTGGCGCGGATGCCGGGGCCGCCTCGGCGGGAAGAGCGGCGGTCAGGGTGCTGAGCGCGATGACCGCGCAGGCGGCCACGGTCCGCAGGACGCGACGGCGGTTGGTGCGCTGCTTGATCGACTGATTTTTCGTCATATCGCTTATGCTGCAAGGCTAGGATGGGCTCGCACCATCGGGATGATCCCCGAGCTTTCGGTCAGGGGTATCCCTAAGAGCTCGTAACACGATCATGATCGGTGCTTCTTGAGGCGTCGCCAGCAGATGAGGCTGCAGGCAAGGGATATGAACGCATCGTGGAGCTCGGTGCGGCGTTCCCAGCGGACGGCGAGTCGTTTGAACTGGTGGAGCAGGGCGAAGGTCTGCTCGACGACGTAGCGGAGCTTGCTCATGCCCTTGATGTTCGGGGCTCCTTTGCGGGAGATGACGGGCAGGATCCGGCGTTTGCGCAGCTCATCGCGGTTGGGGGTTGGAGTCGTAACCCTTGTCTCCGAGCAGGGCCTCGGGACGGCGGCGGGGCCGGCCGGGACGGCCTGCCACCGATGGGATGCCGTCGACCAGGGCGAGGGTCTGGGGGACGTCGTTGACGTTCGCCGCAGTTGTGACGCCTTTCAGCGGAGTGCCGCGTCCGTCGCAGATCAGATGGTGTTTGCTGCCCGTCTTCCGCCGGTCGACCGGCGACGGACCGGTGTCGGCTCCCCCTGCTTCGCGCGGATGTGGGAACCATCCACGCAGGCCCTTGACCAGTCGAGGCGGCCGGCCGCGTTCAGCTCGGAGAGGAGGAGTCGGTGCAGTTGGTCGAAGACCTCGGCCTGCTGCCACCGCTCCAGGCGCGCCAGCAGGTCTGACCGGAGCCGAATCCCAGCTCAGGGGCAGGTGTTGCCAGGCGATGTCGTTGCAGAGCACGTACAAGATGCCTTGCAGACACAGCCGGTCAGCTACCGGCCGCGGCCCTGGTGACCTCGCCGGCCAGGGCGGCAGCAGCGGCTCGATACGTGCCCATAACTCGTCGTCCAGGATCCATGGCCGATTACTCACGCCACCACGAACGGCCGAATCGTCACACCGGTCACGGTCGACCAGCACATCTCATCAAGATCCTGTTACGAGCTCTAATGGTCTGCTACCCCATCCTCCGCAGGTAGCTCGTGTGCGGGGCGGCAACCGCGATAGATGACCGAAGCATGCGCCAGCCGCCACCACTTCAGGGATCGCCCGTTGGGCAAGGCGTCTCCGATGTTGACCAGTGCCGAACGGTTCAACATCGCCTGCCACAAGCCCCGCGAAGCGATTCCCCCATGCGCGAAGTCGCCGCCTAAGGGCTGTCCCGTAAATGATCTCCCGTGGGCTCGGGCATGGTGGTCTGCTGGATGGTTTGCTGGTCTATCCGGCGAGTGCGAGGTTGTGCATCCGTGCGATACCGAGCATGGCGTAATGGACGCCGTCGCCTTTGAGACGGCAGTCGCGGAGGATCTTCCAGGTCTTCATGCGGGCGAAGACGTGCTCGACGCGGGCGCGGACCTGTTTGTGGGACTTGTTGTGGGCCTGCTTCCAGCCGGGTAGCTCCTCGCCTTTGCGGCGCCGGTGGGGCATCAAGAGCCCGGTGCCCGGGTAGCCGCCGTCGGCGATGGTCATGGTCGTGCCGACGGCGGCCTTCGCGCCGGACTCCTCCCATGCCTTGCAGTCGTTGCGGTTGCCGGGCAGGGGCCTGCCGACCACTACGACGAGGCAGGTGTCGGCGTCGATGACGACCTGGTGGTTGGTGGAGTACCGGTAGTTCTTCGACTGCTCGGCCACGGCGTGGTCGCGGGTGGGCACCAGGGTGCCGTCCACGATCAGCACGGTGTCCTTGGCGAACCGTTTGCGGGTTGGAGCGCGAGCATCGGCCCGAGGTGATCGATGATCCGGTCCGCCGTCGACTTGGACACCCCGAACAGCGGGGCGAGCTGCCGCATGGTCAGGTTCGTGCGCCAGTAGGCCGCGACCAACAGGGCCCGGTCCTCCAGCGGAAGACTCCATGGCCGGCCCCTGCGGACCGAGTCCGCCCCCTCGCGCCGCAGCACCGTCACCAGCTTCCCGAACTGCCGCGGGCTCAGCCCGGTGAACGGGGATATCCAGGACGGCTCCGACGCCGTGATCACACCAGCCACAGCGAGATCGTCTCTTCTTGATCACCAGCGGATCCCACCAGCCTCTGGCGGGACATATCTCGTTCGTCCGCACGGATCCGGCGTGAGAGCCTCACGCCCGTGGCTACTGAAACCGAGGTGGGAGAGTTGTTGAACCAGCGCGGCTGGCGGACGGCATTCACCGTCGCTGAAAGGGTGAACGCGTGGGCCGCCCTGGTCAGCTCCATCGAGCGCGGCTACGGCGACGACATCTACGAGTACACCAACGACCTGTCCTGCCGAAACTGGCTGCACGAGGCGTGGCTCCTGCTGGACGAACACATCGTCCAGCTCTGGACCCCTCAGATCAAAGCCCTGGACGGCCAGTACAAGGCCGCGACCGTCGACGACGACGGCCAAGCACTTGACCAGTTCCACAAGCTGCCCGGCCCCGACCTGTGGTGGTGGCGGCGACATCCCCGCATCCTCACCAAAGACCTCGGGCGTTCGCTTCGCTCGGCCGGCGCCATCGGCACCGACCCGGACGCAGTATGCCCCTCAGCCTCCTGGGATTACGGGACAGCCCTTACCCAATCAACCTGCACACCCGCACTCTGACCTGCCAATACCCCAGGTCACAGCCCTGACGACTGCGCAGATTCACTGACCGGCGACAGCCGATGTCGCGAGCCCTGAATCTGATCGGGTTCAGGAGTGCACTCTCTCCACGGGATGCCGACCCGGCTCCCACTGAGGCAACCAGTCGGTGGCGAGCACACCGGCGAGAGCTCCGCTGAACCACTCGGTGAAGCCGAGCCCGGTGTCGTGCCAGTCGCCCCAACCCCGGCGGAACGCCGAAACGGTCCAGGTACCGTCCGCCTGCGGAACCAAGAAGAGTCGGTCGCCCTCAATCGTGTGACCCCAAAGCAGCGCCCCTCCCCGCGAAGGCAGGACAGGACAGGGCACAGAGGGAGAGCCCTCCAGTCGGCTGCTCCAGTCCTCCCCGTACGGACGCAGGTCCGCGGCGCCGCAGAAGTACACGTAGTCGGAGATCATGACGTCGCCGTACAGGGCGGCTACGGACACGTAGTCCGCCGGAAGGACGACTCCCCAGTCACGGGCGACCGCCTCGATCACAGCGACGCCGTCATCCGCCGGCCCAACGGGAGGTCCCAGCAGCTCGGCCAGGCTCCACCCAGCCCGCGCCGCAAGGGCCGCCTCCCTCCCCGGGACGGGTGCGGGCGTCAGCGGCTCGCCGTTCAGGTCGGTGTCGTCCTCGAAGGACCACCACAGTTCGCCGTCGCGCGTCAGGTAGGGAACGCAGCCATCGACCATGCCGCCGTGCTCCAATACGTCGGCCACCTCCGCCAGGTATACGGCGAGCGACGGCCAGCCCTCGCCGAAGTGGCCGGTGCCGTCGTGGGACGCGGTGCCCAGCCGCCCCTTCTCCGGACCCTCACGCATGTCGATCACCTGCGCGTCCCCGTCACCGTGGGCCCAGGGGATCCACCGAACGTGCCACCAAGGCTCGTCCGAAGGCCCCGAGGCTTCGCGGAGGTCGTTGTCTTCCCCCGCGATCTCCTCACACATCCGCCAGTGATCCACGATCAGCTCGATCGGCTGGGGCGGCTCACCTGGAAAGAGGTTGCCCCACTTCAGCAGACCATCGTGGCAGAGCAGAGAGTCGACCAGGTCGGCCGGAAAGCGCAGCCCCATCTCCGCCTGCGCCGCCTCAATCCGGCCGGGGGCCGCGGCCGGTGCGAGAAGCGCGTACGAGGCAGGGGCATACACGCGCAGCCAAGCTTCTATACGGTCCCACGACAAACGGACCGACGGCACAAGGGAACTCATGACACCGAGCATGCCCCATACCTCCGACAACGACCTTCCCGGGGCACCCACCCTCAGCGGGCAAAGATCGAACCGGTCACCCTCGTGCGCCTACACAAGCATCAACCAGCCTCCGCTGGAAAGCGACACCGGCCTTCACAAACAGAACGACATCCACGGCGCTACCCACCCCAACCACCAGCAAAACGCGGCTCTCCTACGGGTCCCACCGGTTCCCCGGTAGGTCCGGCAGACGTCCGCCATGGCCGCCCCCGAAACCCCCGCCAGACCGCAGCCCGTCCCGGTCTGAGAGGTTGTTGTCTTTCCGGACTTGAGGGCGGCGTTTTCGCTGGTCAGGAGTAGG
>NZ_JBVJLO010000043.1:0-19387 GCF_055584685.1 Streptomyces sp. NPDC102258 | reverse complement strand
ACCTCAACCTCACCGGCGTCACTCGATCAGTGACCACGCTGAAAACGCTCAGTGATACCGCCCTGGCCTATGACCTGCTGCTTGCTCTGGGCAAGCCGGCCCATATCCCGGGGCGTTTCCCGCACGGCCGCCCGCCGTTGTGGGAGGCCGCCGCTGCGTGGACGAGTGGTCTGGCGGTGACCCGCCTGACCGTCCTGCGCGCCCATCTCCTCGACGAGCGCCGCCTGCAGCGCATTCTGGGCCTGTGGCGGCAGACCGGCATCCATCTCACCATTGTCGTCCACCGCCCTCGCCTGACCGCGGCTCTCGAGCGTGCCCTGCCCGCCAGCGGGTACATGACCGTCCATACGCTCGCCGAGGCCCGAGCCCTCTACCAGGGCGACGACACCACGGAGGGCGTAGCGCCGCTGATGCCTCCTGCGCCGCCGGCCGCCTGGCGCTGGATCACCCTGGAGGCCCTGAACCGCCTGGTCTCCTACGACAGCCCCCAGCCCTGCACCGCCGCCTGTAGCCCGCGTCCGATCGTCTACCTGCAGCGCCCGGCACCCCTGGCGACGCCCCCGGCCCAGTCCGTCGAGCTGGCTGCCCGCCTGCACACCGCGAGCGCCCACCCCGCCCGCGCCGCGGCCCTCGCGGCAGCCGTCGCTGCCGGGGCCTCGTTTCAACAGCTCACCACGGCCCGAGCCGACGGCTTCCACCGCGTCGACAGCACCCTTACCTTGCACGACCGCACCCGCTACACCGACGGCTGCGCGATCTACCCCGTGCCGGCCTGGGCCGTCCCCTTCCTCCACGCCGCCGCACAGTTCGCCCGCATGACCGGCACGCCCTACCTGCTGGCCGCGCCCGCCGACCGCCCGGCCCTGCTGCGCTTGGCCGAGACCATCAAGATCCGCCCGCCGCAGCCTCGCGCGGACCGGTCGGGGGCGCGGTGCGGCCCGGTGGTCTGGGACTGGGCCGAGAAGCGCGAGGCTCTGGGATACGAGCCCCCTCTGCCTCCTGCTCTGCCGCCCGGCCCTCGTGTCACGATGGCTGCGCGAGCCCGAACTCGATGAAGTCGACCTCCCTGAGCTTCACCTTCAGCGTGTCCGCCCGCTGGCCCGTCTGACGGAAGTAGACGTGTCCCAAGGCCCGGCCCAGGATCACCTCCTGCTGTTTCTCCGAGGCACCAGCCTCCCAGGCTGCAAGCAGTTCCCGGGCAACCTCTCCCGGTACCACCGCCGTCACGAGCCGGTGCCGCGGATCGTCGGTGCTCCCGATGCTGGCCGTGAACCCGAACCGCGCCCGGGTGTGCACCACCAGCCCCTGCTGCTCCGCGGTCGCCCGGCGACGCGCCCGCACCAGCGGCTGCCACCGGGCCCGCACCTGTGTCTCGATGACCGCCGCGTGCCGGACAGAGGGCTTGGCCCTCGCCGACGCCCTTCGAGCCGTCCATCGCTGAACCGTCCGCCGGGACACTCCCAACTCCCGCGCCACCACCTGCTTGGAGCCCTTCGCCCACCTGAGCAGCGCAGCGAGCTGCTGCTCAAGGGTCTCTGGTACCGGCCGTGTGTACAGCAGCTTCTCCAGCCCTGCCCCGATCAACCTGACCCTCCCGCAGAACCAGTCGTTGCCGCAGGTCTCTCATGCCCCAGGAGGCCAGGTGCTCGGAATCTCGGTCTCTTCGCTACGAGGTTCCGTGATGCGGTAAAGAGGTTGGTCGGTCACGCCAGCTCGGCCGGGGCGAGGTTCGGCCGTGATCATCGCCCCGGCCTATTGCGTCAGCGGAGTGACAGCCAGGTGCTGGCGTAGATCACGAGGGTGCCGCCTATGGCGGCTGCTGCTCCTCTGACGAGGTGGATGCCGGCCTCGTTGCGAATCTGGCGCGCCTTGTCGCGCCACCGTGAGGCTCGGGGCGCAGGGCTTGGCCCGGGGGGTTCCTCGGCGTCGGCTATGTCCGTACGCTCGGTCGTGGACATGTGGTTCTCCTTCGTTGGGGGACTGTCCTCTGCTGACGGCTCCCTGCCCACCAGGGGGCCGTCGCCGTTTCCGAGACAGCCGCGCCGCGTCCACTCTGTGAGACGAATGGCGTCTCTTGAGGTGGATGACATCAAAGAAAGCACCTCGAAAGTGCCTCTGACCAGCGAAAACGACTAGTTGTTGAAGCAGGTTTTCTCGGGTCACACAGAGCCAGATGTGGCTCTTAGCGTGTGATTGTTGGTCCGTAACGTGATCGGCCACGCCTTTGTGGGTCGTCATGTGTTTTTGCGTGGGGTCATGCAGTGTGAATATGTGTCTTTCCGTGTCTAACGGCATTGGTGCGTGGCAGAGTTGGGGAGTGCCTCAGATGCTGCGCATGCCCGGGAAAGATGTACTGCCTCCCGGGCCTGGACGGGACTTCGTTGCGGAGCTTCGAGTCCACTTCAGGGATGGGAGGTCTCGGTGGTCTGACCGGGATGTTTCTCGTTTTGTTGTCCAGTGATCGTGTTGTGTGCTTGTCCAACTTTTTTGTTCTCGTGGGGTGTTGTGTGTTGATGATGGGTTTGTCGGTTGGACGGGGAGTGAGGGTCGGCTGGTCACTGGGTGAGGATTGGCTGGTCAGTGGGGTGAGGGTTCCAAGTGGGGTAGGGTTTTCTTGATCGTTTAGGGGTTCGGTGTGCCCGGACTGTCTGTCGGGGGTGCCGGGTGGGGTCTGTGGCGGATGTGGGTGTGTTGCGTCCCGTGGCGGTACGCAGGTTGCTGGCCCTGGAAAGTCGGGGTGAGTTGACACCGGCGCATAGGCGGATGGTGGCGCAGACGCTCGGGACGTCGGAGCGGACGGTACGGCGTTGGCTTGCCGCGGCTCGCGCAGAGAATCGTTTCGGCCCGGCGTCGCGGGAGCGGTTCGTTCTCACGCCTGAGGTGTTGAAGCTGTTGGCGTTCCATCGTGGGAACGCGGCCGCGCTGCACCGGGAACTGGTCGCCATACAGGCCGGGGGAGGGGCTCCAGCGCCGTCGCTTGCGACGTTGTACCGGGCAGTGGCCCGGGGCCTGTCGCCGGGCCAGTGGGCTGGGCTTCGGGGTGGTGAGAATGCCCGCCGCGCCCATGACGTGTTCTTTCAGCGCCCGGCCGTGCACCGCAATGAGGTGTGGGAGACCGATCATGTCCAGGTGAAGGTGGACGTTGATATCGAGGGTCGGCCGGGCCGGCCTTGGGTGACGTGGTTCATCGACTGTGCGACGCGGGTGATCTGCGGGTTCGCGGTGACCGCGCAGGTCCCCAGCCGTGAAAGCATCCTGGTCGCTTTGCGGGACGCGATATCCCGCGACGGGGAGCACGGCCCTTTCGGTGGCCTGCCCGGAGCGGTGCGGGTCGACCGGGGGAAGGATTTCCTGTCCCGCGCGGTGGGTGAGGCGTTGGGAGCGTTCGCGGTCCCGGTGGTCGATCTTCCCGCTTACAGCCCGCATCTGAAGGGCACCGTGGAAGCCTTGAACAGAGCTGCCAAGCAGATGTTCTTCGCTTCTCTTCCCGGCTATACGGCCGCACCGCGTCTGAAAGGCGGCAGGAAGTCGGCCGGCGAGGAGCAACTGCTGCCGCTGGAGGCGTTCATCACGCTGCTGGAGCAGTGGGTGACCTGGTGGAACACCGAGCACCGACCGCGTTCCCTTGCCGGCCGTACCCCGGCGGCCATGTGGGAGGAGGATCTGACCCCGGTCGAGGACGCTGAGTCGGGCGCGCTGCACATGTTCACCCTCGAAGACGACGGCCGGGTCCGTGTTCTCGCGGGCAAGGGGGTGCGGTGGAGGAACCGTCACTACGTCGCGTCCTGGATGACCGGTCAGGCCGGGCGGAAGGTACGGCTGCGCTATATGCCCCGCCATGAGCACGAGATAGAGGTCTACGACGCCGCTACCGGGCGGCATCTGGGGTCGGCGTACCTGTCGGACCGGGCGAGTGCGGAGCAGATCCGGGAGATGAAGCGGGCCCGGGCGCGGGAGGCCGACCGGCTCAAGCGGCTGCTTCGGGCGGCGGAGAGGGAGCGCGCTATCCGGTTTGCGGCGGCTACCCGTGGCACGCCCCCCGAGGTGCTGGGCACGGTCACCGAGTTGGAGGCCGCCGCTGCCGTGCGCGCGCATGGTGCCTCGGATCTTGCCGAGGCGGCACTGCCCGGGTATCTGCCGCTGCTCGACCGGATGCCCGAGTCCTGGACTGCTCCGAAGCTGGCCAAGACCGCGGCTCCTAGCATCGAGTACGACGACGAAAGCAGCCTTGCCGCGCGATGAACGCCATACCCGCCGCTCGCACCACCCCGGCCGCCTCGTCCCCGGTCCGCCCTTCCTCGGCCCGTCCGTACCGTGGCCCTCTGCCGCCGCCGCGTAAGGACCACTACCTGTCGCTGCCCGACGCGAACGTGATGGGCACGATGGCGATGAAGGAGACGCTGGCCAATCTCGGGGAGGTGATCGCTGCCCGCGGCATGATGTGTCTCTACGGTCCGGCGGGGCTGGGCAAGACCATGTCGGTCAACGCCGCGCTGCGTGAGCTCGCCCCGCAGGCCACGCGCCGTATTGAGTTCCGCGGTCGCCCCACGGTGCTGGACATCCGCCACAACCTGTACAACGTGCTCGCTCTGCCCGGCAAGCCCCCGCGGCAGCCGACCGCGTTCGACACACTGCTCAAGGACATGCTCTCCGATCAGTTCCGGGTGTTGGTCTGTGATGAGGCTCAGTGGCTGCGCGAGGAATCGTTCGAGTACTTCCGCCACCTGTTCGACGACCTTTACACCGACATCGCGGTGGTGTTCGTCGGCGGCGGCAACACCTACGAGGTCTTGGCCGGCAAGGACATGCTGGCCTCCCGGGTGCACATCTGGCAGGAGTTCCGACCGCTGACCCGTGCGGAAGTCCTGACCACAATTCCGGCCTACCACCCAGTGTGGGCCAGCGTGGACCCCGATGACCTGCTGTACTGCGACGACGTGGCCGCCCACGGCGTCTTCCGCACCTGGGCCAAGATCACCTACCACCTGGGGCGCGCCCTGGACGCCCGGCCCGGTCTTGAGGTCGACCGGGACCTGCTGCGCTGGGTCTTCAGCAAACTCGGCCGCCGCACCCAGCCGTGAGCAGCCCCGACCCCGACCCCCGCCGCTCTGTCCGCCGCGCCCCGGCGCCTACCTGAGATGCCGCACACCCGTGAACGACACATCTCCCGCTGTCACCGTTGTGCTCGACCCCGGGGACGATGCCGCCGTCACCCGGGCGGCGCTCGCCGCGCACGACCCGGCGGCCGGCTGGATCACCGTCCACCCAGCCCCTGGCACCAGAAGCGACCGCTATTTTGCTCACGACCTGCTGGCGGCGCTGGGCAAACCTGCGCACCTGCCGGGCTTCGCGGTCTCCCGTGCCCCGGTGTGGGAGGCCGTCACCGCCTGGACGGCCGCGACCCCCGTCAGACGCCTGACAGTGCTGCGCGCTCACCTGCTCACCCGTGAACGCCTGCGGCGCCTGCTCGACCTGCGGGTGTTCACCGGGGCGCATCTGGTTCTGGTATGCCACCGCGCCCGGCTGACCGCCGCCCTAAACGACACCCTCGCCGATGAGCCCTCAACCCTCACCCACGCCCACGCTGGCTTCTTCGCCGGGGCCGCCGCGTACGGTCTGGGCCGGCCCGCCGCACCGCCGCGGACCGCAGGTGCCTGGATCACCGTGCCGGCGTTGGACCGGCTCGCGGACTGGGCGGACGGAGACGGATCGGACCACTGCACCGGGTGCGTACCGTCGTCGATCAGCTGGCGGTACCGGCCCCGCCCCAGGGCACGCTCACCGCGGACCACTGCGGAGATCGCCCGCCGTATCCACACCGCGACCGCGCACCCCCGCCTGGCCGCCGCACTGGCCACCGCCGTGCTCACCGGGGCCACCGGACAGCAGCTGGGCACCGCCCGCCTGGCGGACTGGCACCGGGAAACCTCCACCCTCTCCCTGCACGACCCTGCCGGCGAGGTCGACGGCTGCGCCACCCACCCGGTACCTGAATGGGCGGCGCACTTCCTGGATGCGGCCGCCTACTTCACCCGCCTCGCACCAGCACCCGGCCTGCCCCTGCTCATCCGGCCCGAGGAACACCCCGCCCTGCTCCGCCTCGCCGAACAGGCTCGGCTGCGCCCACCCCAGCCGGACATGGAGACCGCACGCGGTGCCGTTCCCGTCCACGGGATCGAGTGGTTCTACCGCCAGCTGGAGGAGGCAGGCCTGGACAGCGTGGAGCCTCCGCCGGTCCGGCGCCCGCGACTGCGAGGACGACACAGCGGGAACCGGCAGGCCGTCGCACCGTAAGCGGCTGCAGAAGACCTGCGGGCGCTGCCGGTGCGAAGCCGCGCCGGGGTGTCTGTCCGGCGATGACCGGGACTTTGGCCGGCAGACGGATACGCGGCCTGGGCCCAGGCCGCGTGGACGGGGCGGATTGTGCTGCCCTCGGGCCGCCCCTGGTGTCAGCTCCAGCGCATACCCGCGCCGTCCAGCGCCTTGATGCGCTCCGGGGAGAGGTCCGCCCGACGTGCGCGCTGGTTGGCAATCCAGGTTCCGAGTTTGATCTCCGTGCCGTCGAAGGTTTCCACATGCTTGCGGGGGACCTTGAGGTGTCCCTCGCGTTGTGCGTAGGCCTGCGCGGCAGCAAGGTTCCGCCGGAACGTGGTCTCCTGGGGCACGCGCCCGGCGACAGCCGTGTTGCCGGTGGAAGGTGTCATGCCGAGCTCGCTCAGCAGTCGGCGCTGCTCGGGGTCGAGGGTGTCCCAGACGATGTGCTGGCGGGCGCACCACTGCCCGATGTTCTCCCCGGCCACCATATGGCCGGGGGCGATGTCGGGGGATCCGCCCTCGCTGATGTGCCGGCGCACCAGGACGTAGCGCCGCTGCCACCCCACATCCCACTTCGGGCACCAGCACGGGTCGATGTCCTCCAACGCCTTCCTACGGGGAGCGCTCAGTGCGCTGGGGGCACCGGCAGACAAGCGTGCTTCACGACGGCGGTTGGCCAGCCACGTGCCGAGGGGAAAGCCGTCCACGGCCGCCTGCTGCGAAGCTGCAAGGTGCCCGTGGACCGCGAAGTACGCGCGGGCCACCGACAACCCCTCGTTGAACACATGATCGGGATGCCTCCACACCATGCCTAGCTGCTCCAACGCCGCGGTACGGACAGGCGACAGTCTCCCGGCCTGATAGGAACGGCGCTGATCACCGATCCACACGCCCAGCGGGAACCTGCCGTCCTTCGCGACATAGGGCACGACCAGGTGCCCGTGCCGGGCATGGAAACGGCGCGCGGCCGCCAGCCCATTCAGCCACACCCTGGATTCGGGTCTGATGACGCGCAAGTCCACGAACGCCGCGATATCGGCCGGGTCTTTGGCCTGAGAGAACAGCACCGACAGGCCGGCTTGCCGCACTCCGCCGCCTCTGTTGCCAACATGGCCCGGCCAGCTGGCGAGCCTGTCCACGACCTCGGTGTCGTGGGCACGCAGCGCAGCGAGGACCTTCACCAGCGGCAGATAGGACCCCGATCCCAGCCAGTCCTCATCGCGTGCGTCCGGGCCGAGGAATACCGGCACCAGCAGCGAGGCGACCTTGTCCCCGTGCGGCCCCTGGCGCAGGGCACGCCCGACGGTCTGGACGGTGTCGACGATCGACTCCCGCGGATCACCGAAAACCACCGCGTCCACGGCCGGTATGTCCACGCCCTCGGCCAGAACCCGGGCACTGGAGAGAACCGAGCGCTCCACCACTTGCCCGTCTGCTCGGCGGCCGCGTGCGAACTCTCCCAGAACCGCCCGCCGGTGGGCCACTCGGTGACCGCCGTGGAGCCAGCTCGACCAGACATCCCGCGGGTAGACACCAGGGTCCCTCTGGTGAAGCCGGCGGGAAGTTCCCTCAACGGATTCGGCGAAGTCCTGGGCATCCGAGACACGGTGATGAAACGTCATCACTCGTTCCAGGTGATGCTCGGCCGCGGCCTTGAGGACAGCAGCCTGCAACGCCTCCAGTCGTGCCTGCGCTACGCCCGTCTGCGAACCATCACAGTCCGCCGATCCAGCGGTCAGTGCCTGGTCCCGGATCTCCAGCACCACGATCTGATACCGGGCCAGCAGCCCGCGATCTATGGCCTCGGCCAACGTGAGCCGATACGCCACCGGACCGAACACCTGCTCGTCATCCATCGAAGCGACCAGATGCGGTTCCCCGTCCGGAGCGCCAACCGCAGCTGACCAAGGCTCGGACACCCGCGGCGTCGCGGTCATGTACAGCCGCCGATCCGCAGGAATAGCGGCGTCATCGTGGATCGAGGCCCACGGCTTACCCCAGGACCCTGAGGTGCGGTGCGCCTCGTCCACGATCACAAGGCCCCACCGCCCCAGCCCTACGCGGTGGGCCTTGACGAGCACCTGCAGTGAGGCATACGTCGCGAATACCGTCACCGGCCCTGCCTTGCCGGCCCACCCCAAGACCTGCCGCCAGTCAGTCGTACACCGGATCGCCGCCGCATCCAGTTCCGGCTCTCTTCGCAGCGAGCAGACCGCCATCATGTGCCCGCCCCGTCCCGCACCACGCCAGACGGCCACTGTCTGTACCAGCAGGTCCAGCGTGGGCACAAGAACCAGCACCCGGCCCGCCCGGGCGACGTGCTGGGCGGTATGCACCCCCATCAGGGTCTTGCCTGTTCCGCAGGCCGCAACCACCGTCGCCCGCAGCCCCGTCCCAGTGACGCTCCCAGCAGTTGCCTGCCCCAGTGCCCGCACCGCCGCGTCCACGGCCTCAACCTGATGAGGCCGCAGAGCCCAACCGCCGGTCACTCCAACAACCCCCTGACGCGTCAGCGAAGAAGCGACCCAGCCGAGCTCCTTCCAGTCCCAGACAACGGTAATGACCTCGGCTTAAGGCCTCCCGACTGGAGGTGGACAGTACGGCCGCAGAGGCACGGAGTAGTCCATCGACGGTGGCACAGGTGCCCGCACCCCCCCAGCACCGCAGTCCCAGCTGCCAGCCATGAGCAGCCGCAGATCATCGCCAGGCACGCCGTATAGGCGCCTCTTCCCGAACAGACCGCATGCCGGTGCCACCCCTGCCCGCACATCCTCGGACCGTTCTCACTTCCGACCGCTGCCTACGGAGCGCTGCGCACTACCTCATGCCGCCGCCGGCGGCGCCTGGACCAGCTGGGATCGAGATACGGCTGCCGATGACGTCTCCTCCATCCTGGCTGCGTCTGAGAAAGCGGGGATCGGGCCAAGGGTTGACTCCCAGACCCTGGACGTCCGACGTCACGTCCGTTGCTCGTCCGAACGGGAGGAACTCCTTCACGGGCGTGGCTGTGGCCCGGTCTTTCCGAACAGGTCGGAGAACGAGAACGCCGCGGCGCCAGCCCCGCCGGTCGGACCTGCGCTCCCCTGCGCCTCCTCTGCGAGCCTGGCGATCAGTGCCTCCCAGCACGACGAACACCCGCACTGGCCACCGTCGCGGTGCTCCGTGCCGGTCCGTTGCACCGCAGCCCTCACCTGACCAGCCAGAACCTCGAACGCCGCCTTCCACCGGTCGGCCTCCGCCCTGTAGCCCGCAGCATCGCCTCGGGCCGAGCTCGCTTCCTGCTCGGCGCGACGCCGTGCCTGGATCATCGGCCAGTCGGGCCCGCCACCGTATCCGTACGACACACGCTCTCCTCTCACATCACCTTTGCCACCCTCCACCAACGCCGTACCCGCCGCAGGGACACGTAGGACCGTCCGCTGCTGAGCGATCACGACTGTCCGCTTTCTGCTGTGAGCTGGGCGTCGGGAATCTAGGCTGCCGGGAGCAAGTAGTACAGGGACGGGGCGGGCATGGCGATTACGGACATACGCGGCGACAGCATCCAGGACACGGAGTTTGTGGGCGGGTTCTGCCGCACGACCTTGCCCACACTCCTGGCTCGCGCGGACCTGACCGACAGCGAGGCGCACAGTGTCGTCGTCGATGTCATCCGCCGTGCACGGATGCTGGCGGCCCTACCGAGTGAATACGCCGATGTGCTGGCTACCCCCTTCCTGGAAGAGGTCAGTCAGCACCGTCCTCTGTCGGCGCCGGCGTGGCTTCGGGCTGCCGTGGTCGTCGCTGTCCGCAACAGCAAGCTGGAGGACTTCCATGCGCATGGCGGTCCCATCGGAGCCGCTGGCATAGCGGACATCACGGAAGCTGCCGCCGGCCCGCTCCGCTCTCTCCTGGAGCAGCCCGGTAAGCCGGTCACCTCCAACACCCTGGCGGACCTCGACACCGCCTACCCGCGCGCGTGGGCATGCCTGACCGCTTTGTCGAACGCGACGCAAGCCCCGGCCGGCAGAGAGGACAGCTACGTCCTTCCGCAGGCCTCGCGGCCCGCGCTGCCCGGTGCCGAGGAAATGTTCCACGCGCCGCCCAGCAGTGTCCGGCCTGTAGGCGACGGTCAGTCTGTCGTGGCCTCCGGCACCGACCCGCGTTTCGACCAGGCTCTGATCTACCTGCTGCGGCAGGTCAAGAGCCAACCTGGCTTCGTCGTCCCGCTCTCCGCGCTCAGCCGTCTCTCACGCGACAGCGGCAAGCAACTGCGTGTCCTGGAGTTCCTCCTGGCTCACCAGGCCACCGTCGTGACGACGAATTACCTCCTTGGCCCAGGCATCGTCGGTGTACGGGCTCGGCCCATGGTCAAGCCCGACTCCTACGATCTGCGGCGCAGCATGAAGCAGACGCGCGGCCTCGGGCCCACCCACACCAAGCTGCTGAAAACGTTGAAGCGAGACCACTTCTAGATCGCCCCGTACGGGCCCGGGCTGCTGGCCCCACCACCTCGGTCTGCAGGATGGCAGCGCCCCATTTCGTGCACCGATCGCAGGGCGCGCCCCGCCCAGACCCGACAGGACCCGCTCATGGCTCCGGGTTGTCGTCTGCCAGCCGTCCCCTGGGCGGCTCTGGGCAGTGCTGCGCCCATTGCCGCAGCACTGCCCTGTGGAGCGGGTCAACTCTCCAGGCGCGGAGCGTGGTCGAAGAACCGGTCCACCTCGTTGATCGCGATCTCCCTCACGCCGGGGTAGGGGCGGGGGAGGGGGTCGTTGGTGGCGGCGATGACCTGACAGGCGTAACCATCGGCGGAGGAGTCATCCGCGATGGAGATCAGGGTGTCGATCAGACGCAGGCTGGTGTCGCGATCGAGGCCAGTCGCCCCGAGTCCGGCCAGAGGCGAGTCGATGATCATCAACGGAGGGATCCGGACAGCCGCGTCGACCCGGCCGAGGTCGCGTAGGGCCAGGAGCAGAGCGACGTTCGTTGCGACCTTCGGACTCCCGGCGACGGAGCTGTCGTCAAACGTCTTGTCCGCCTCGTCGCGTTCCCTGACGAGGGTGGTGAAGTCATGCTGGTCGACGTGCGCGGTCTCAACAGCCGGGTTGATCTGCTGCAGACGGGCGAGAAAAAAGGCCGACAAGCGGCCGGTGACCTCCTTGCGGCGGACCCCACCAGCTCCCTGAGCGGCATCCCTGGCCCCCTGAGCGGCCTCCATACGCTCCTTCGCCTCCTTGATGACCTGTTCCTGGACCCGGATGTAGTCGGCGTTCTCGATCTGCCGCTTGAGCTGGGCGACATCCCGGCTGAGCCCAAAAGCCGCTTTCTCCGCCTGCTGTGCGGCGCTGCGGGCCAGCGCGAGGCGCTGCTCCTCGAAGGCGTCCCGATCCACGAGAGTGCGCGCCGCAGCCTGCTCGCCGTCCGCCGCCACCTGGACGGCGGCGGTCACGACGTCTTCCAGCTCGCGTACCTGCAGCCGTAGCCGGTCTACCTTCGCGCTCGCCGCGGCAAGCTGCCTGGCTCGCCGGTTCTCCCCTTCCGGGTGGGACTGACCGCACTGTGGGCAGTGCCCGGGGGCGCGTTCGGGGAGACGCTGCTCGCACAGTGTGCAGTCTTTCTGCGACGGCACCAGCAAGGCGTCACGGGCGCCCTCGGCACGCGCCAGGTCCGCCTTTGCGCCGCTCAGCTTCGCCCGTACGGTATCGGCGTGCCTGGCCGCCCTACGGCGGTGCTGCTCCGCAGCCTTGTGCAGCGCGGTAAGACGGCCGAGCTCTCCGACCGCTTCTGTCAGCACACCGGCTGCGTTTTGCCACCCCTTGGAGGCTGATTCATGCTCCCGGACCTTCTGCTCGTACTCGGCCCGGGTGGCGTCCGGATCGGTGAGGGCACCAGAGTCACGCAGCTTCTTGAACTGGGACAGAGCCGTGCGTGCGGCCCGGTACTGCGTCTCGGCCTCGGAAGCGTTCTTCTCCAGCCCCGCTAGATCCTCGTTCCACAGCCCGAGGATTACCTCCATGGCCAAAACCCGTGAAGCATCTGGCACACCGCCGAGGAACTCGGAGGCGATCGTCTTCTGTCGGAGAGCCAGGACGGTGTTGTAGAAGCTGTCCAGAGTGAGCCGAGTGCTCCCGCGGACGGCAGCCGGCAGTCCGAGGAGATCTTGGACGAACCCACTTGCCGTGACCTCACCGGGCTTCGACGAGCTGACCGGTAGCGCTTTCTCCGTCTCCTCGGGACGGTCCAGGTTCTTCAAGAGCACCTGAGCGCGGGGGTCTGAACCACTGCGGGTGGCCTGCCAACGTGTGCCGGCGACACGGAACACCAGACGGAGTTGCTCGCAGCTGCGGACCTCAGGCATCACCCGCATGGTCTTCAACCCGAGCGGATAGAGCATCGTCTCCAGCGCGGTCGACTTTCCCGATTTCGAATGGCCGACCAGGAAGGTGACCAGCCCTTTGAGGTGCCGGACGTACCAGATGCCGCCGCGTTTGAACTCAAGCCGCTCGATCACAAACGACGGGCCCACCAGGCCTCCTTCACAGCAGGTGAAATTGGTTCACTCCGGAGAACGAGCAGCCGCCGAATGGGTGACGTCCCACGTGGCCCTCCCGGAGGCTGCCGGTACAGCCAAAGAGGCACACGAGGCTTGTCGGCCGCTCGGCGTGGCGGTGTATTCCACCGCCCCGCCGCCGTCTGGCTCGACGCCGAGTCCTGCTGCATCGAACTACGCCGCGGTCTGAGATGACCTTGGTCCCGGACACGCTGGCAGCTGCATCGATGTACTGCCGTCGGATGCCGGAGTGAGTCTTCCCGATGCCGAAATCTGGCCACCCTTGCTGGTACTCGGTTCGTGCTCGATACACGCTCCGTTACGATGGGTGCCACGATTGCTGGTAGGCGGCAAGGACGGAGACTGAGTATCTGTCCGGGCGCAGCGGAGCAACGGCGCAAACGTGCGTTAGTCCGGGCTTGAAGCATCCGGGGTCGCGCTTGGAGATGGCGGCATCCGGCGCTGAGCCACGGGCCGGGATGCAGGGGGCGGGAAGTGCGGAGCGACTTCGGGGATTTCGTTGTCGAGCAGGCCATCGTTCACGTGGTACCTCAGCGCCCCAAGGGTGACGAACCTCCTCCCCTTCAGCTGAGCGAGGCAGCTTGCCGGCTCGACGATGCCGTGCGCACGGCGTTGCAGGCCAAGCTCCGCGATGTCCTCGACCGCCTTGGGCGCGAGGTGGTGGAGGACCCCGAACTGAAATCGGTCCTGCCCGATGCCGTGCGGGCCTACCTGGCCGGCGAGCTGGACCTGGTGGCGGTATCCGGAGAGCTGGCCCACGCGCTGCGCGACAGCCAGAACGGATCCAGCTCGGCGGGCCTTCTCCTGGTGGCCGCTGCCCGCCTGGACGATCAGCACGCACTGCTGATGGTCAAGCTGGAGCAGGAAACCGGCATGCAGGCCAACGAGATCGTCACGGACGGCCTGCGGACATTCGACATGCAGTACTTCGCCAACCTGCTGTTCACCGAGAGATCCAAGGTGTACAAGGTGGCCCTCTTCTCCGAAGAGGGGAACACCGAGCAAGGACTGCAGGGCTGGGCCGCAGACCCTCAGAAATCAGGCAAGGACGTGGCGCGGTTCTTCCTTGAGAAGTTCCTGGGATGCCGGCACCAGGACGACCCCAGGGAGCTGACCCGCCGCTTCCACGACACGGCCATGGAGTGGGTCAACAGCCGCTTCACGGACTCCGAGGTACGCGTGGATTACCTCATGGCTGTCATGGTCGAGCTCCAGAGCTCCGTCGGGACCCTCGACCCCGTGACGTTCCTCGAAACGCACCTGCAGCAACCTCATCGTGATGACTTCGCCGAGTTCCTGATGGAGAACGACGTTCCTATCCGGGCCTTCGACAAGAACACCGAATTCATCAGCAGCCGGCTGCAGAAGGTGCGTGTGGACCTCGCCAACGGGGCTTTCCTGGTTGCGCCTCTTGAAGCCGTTCAGGACGGCACCGTGGCCCTGGAAGACCTCGGGGACGGCCGCACCACCGTCTCGGTCACCAGCACGCTCCTTAAGACAAGCAGCGGTGCAGCGGCGGGAGGCCACAGCAAGCCTCAAAATCAGCTCGAGGAACGGCCCTCCCAGAAAGAGATGCTTCCCGGGCTCGAGAGCCTCGCCCTCATCACGCCGACTCGAATGCCGCAGGCTCGAACCGGCGACGACTTCTTGCCCGCGCAGACATGAGCCCTGTTGGCGCCACCCTCGTTTCCGCGATTCATGTGGAAGCTCCATGCCTCTGACCGTCGAGGACGCCTTCCAGCGCTACCGGCAAGAGCACCCGCGGATCGAGGCGGCAGCCAACGCCACCAAAACTCACCTCAGTAACCGCGCAGCACGCAAGGGCATCACCTGCCAGGTGAGTGCTCGGGCCAAGGAGCTCAGCAGCTTCAACACAAAGATCTATCGCAAGGCCTACACCGATCCCTGGAGACAGATCACCGACAAAGCCGGCGTGCGTCTGGTCGTACCCCACAGAGGGCTCCTCGACCCTGCCCTGGAACTGATCAGAGAATCTCTCGAAGTCATAGAGGTGCAGGACCACCGTGACAGCGACGACGGCGAGTACCGGCTGAGCTACCCGCGGTTGCACGTCCAGGCTGTCATGTTCGGAGGAGAAAAAGACCCGGATGGTGTCCCGTATCAATGCGAGATCCAACTCCGCACTGAAGCGGTTGATTTGTGGTCGCGGATGTCCCACCGGCTCCTCTACAAGCCCGGCGTCACCCCGCCACCGGATGTCAGTCGCTCGCTATACCGTCTGATTGCGCTGGTCGAACTGTACGACCTCGAGGTGGAACGGGGGGTGGAAGCCATGGCACAGCATCCCGAGCTCGTGCGCAGCAATCTCCTCCTGGACATGGCCGAACAGGTCTACCGCACGTTCACCGACCACCCCTACAGCAGAGATCTGTCACACGACGTTCTCGACGTCCTGGCGCAGACCATCGATGACGCCAGCGCCTACAGCGAGCGGCTGGCCGACTTCGCCGAATGTCACCGCACACGCATCCAGCGCGCCTACGCCGACTACGGCCCCACCAGCGACCACTTCCTCAAGTACGGCCGCTACATGCTGGCCAGCCAACCGGAAAGCCTGGTCATCTTCGAACGGCTGGCCAACGCCCGCTTCCGCCTCAAGGGAACCTGGGACGGCCAGCTACCCGAAACTATGCTCACAGACATGGCACACATCTGGGGGGTCTCCCTATGACGAACTCCGCGCAACCGGAGACCCCCGCGCTGGCCGCCGCCACCGCAATGTTCATCGAGGTCCTCGTCGTCGGCATCGGCACGCTCACCGCGGCGGCCCTGCTCTTCATCGCCCTCATCGGCCCGGCTAACACGACCAAACTCGCCCCTGTGGCGGGGTCCTCCCTGGCCACCGGCTTGTCCCTCGCCGCAGCCTACGCCTTGGGCATCCTCTTGGACCGGGCCGCCGACACCGCTCTGACCCCGCGCCGCCGCCGCCTGCGCTCCCGATACTTCGCCTCCAGCGCCGCCTACGCACAGGCACGCCTTCGCCTGACGGACTTACCCACGCTGGCGGCCCGAGCCGACTACGCCCGCTCCCGCATGCGCATCTGCCGCGGATGGTTCCTCAACACCCTGGCCCTGACTCTCGCCGCAGACCTGGCCATGCTGCGATACCCGCTCGATCACCGCCCGCTCATCCTGGGTGCCACCACCGTGCTCGGCGCGGTGACCGCTTTCGGTTTCTACCGAGCCTGGCGCGCCCTCACCTTGACCGGCTACCGCAAACTCGCCGAACAGACCACGCTCCCCGCCATCACCCCCTCAGTGCCCGCCCAGTCTCAGCCCGGGACTGCCCACAGGGCGAGCACCACCGAGGAGAGGTCGGGCGAATCCGATCCGGCGCAAGTCTGATTCCACCCCTCGGCTCCGCCTCGAAGTCGAGGAGACGATGAGGCCCCCTCCTGCGAGGCAACCCCGTCCGGCGCCAAGAGGCAAGAGGGCGCGTCGGCGGGCGTGGCGCGCTCCGCCCGAGCGCATCTCCCTCCCGTTTACCCAGCCGCTGCTGGGAGCATGGTCGGTATGAGCACCGCAACTCCGACACCGGCCCAGCCCAGCGGCCCCGAGCGGGCGCACCTGTTCCCGGACCAGGCACAGGGCGTGCAGCAGGCGGTGCGGCATCTGCGCCGACCAGGTACGCGCGGGCTGTATGTGTCGGCCACCGGCACCGGCAAGACCCTTGTTTCGATCAGGATCGCGGAAGCCCTGGACGCCAGGCTGGTGCTCTTCGTGGTGCCCACTTTGGACCTGGCCGTGCAGACCGCACTGGCCTGGCGCGCCGACGGCCGCATGGAGCACATGCTGATCGTGTCGTCCATGGACTCCTCCGGCCAGGACGCCCTGGTCACCCACCGGGTCGGCTCAACCAGTAACTTTCACGCTCTGGCCGGTTTGATGTCAGTGGTGGGGGAGGGGACAGATCAGCTCCCGGCGCTGACGGTCATCTGCACCTACGATTCCCTCGACAAGATCGAGAACACCCGGCATACCCGGTTCAACGTGCCTGCGTTCGATCTGATGGTCATGGACGAGGCACACCGGATCGCGGGCCGCGCCGACAAGAAATGGGCCGTCGTCAACGACGCCACCCGAATCCGCGCGGACCGCCGGCTCTACATGACGGCCACCCCGCGGATTCTGGCCGGCCCGGACCTCGCCGAGTCCGCCGACACCACCCGCCCCCGCCGACAACACCCCATGGCGGCGGACGCCGACGACTTCGCCAACTCGATGGACAACGAAGCCGTCTATGGCAAGAAGATCCACGAATATCCCCTTGCCCAGGCAATCGCAGACGGCCGAGCAGCCGACTATCGAATCGTGGTGCCCACCCTCACCGACCCGGAACTCCGCGAACGCCTCAATCTCCCCATCTCCACCCAAGAAGAAGATCCCAGGACAGACGACGCGCTGCGCACCACAGCCCTGCACTTGGCCGTTCTCAAAGCGATGTCCGAGCACGGACTACGGCGGGTGCTGGTCTACTTCAACCTCGTCGAAGACGCCAAACGCTTCGCCCGAGAAGTCGGCCACACCCTGCGCCAACTACGCCGTACCGCTCCCGAGCTGTGCCCTGACATGGATCCGCGGCTGTTCTTCGTTCACGGCGAGCACACCCCGCAGCAGCGCACGGCCATCTTCACCGACTTCGCGGCCGCGCCCTTCGCGATTCTCGCGAACGCCAAGCTGATCGCCGAAGGCGTCGATATTCCCAGCGTGGACGCGGTCGTCTTCGCCGACCCCACACGTAGCGTTCGCCGCTGCGTTCAAGCCCTCGGCCGGTCCTTGCGTCTGTCGGTGAGCGGCAAGGTCGCCAGCCTGATTATTCCCGTCTACGTTCCGGCAGGTGCCGATCCGCAGAACATCCTGGGCACCGCTTACGAGCCGGTGTGGGCAATCACCACCGCCCTGGCCAGCCACGACCACCGGATCGCCGAGCGCCTGCCCGACAAGGCCAACCGGCTTACCAGGGAGACCAGCCGCCTCATTCAGCACCGCTGGCACTTCGACTTCACCGTCCATCCCGAACGTATCGCCAGGGCGATGGACCTCGTCACGTTCGACCCTCGTGACGCCACTTCACGCCCCCGGCGTGAAGGACTGGCAGCCGCACAGTCCTTTCATGACCAACATGGCCACCTTGATGTCCCCGTCGACTACATCGACCCCACCGGCTATACCCTTGGAGCGTTCATCGCCGGCATGCGGGGCGCCCACACAACCGGCCGACTCGACGCGGCCTGGACCGCTGAACTCGATGCCTTGGGCATGATCTGGAACAAACACGACGCGGCCTGGCGTGCCAACCTCACCACCGTGACCGACTACCACGCCACCCACGGCCACCTAGCCATCCCCGCCACCGCCCCCGGCGCTGCCTTCCTGGCCGAACAGCGCTCCCTGGCCGCCAGGAACGGACTTCCCCCAGCTCGCACTCAGGCCCTCACGGCCATCGACCCCGACTGGCAGCTCCCTCACGGGCCGGACTGGCACCGCAAATATCATGTCCTTCGCGCCCACCTCGCAGCCGGCCATGATCCAGCCACCCTGAACCTTGACACCATTCTGGGGACGGTCAAGGCGGGCCGCTGGCTACACCGCCAACTGACCGGCTTCACTACCCTCCACCCACGTCAGCGGACTCTCCTCACCGAGATCGGCCTCACCCCTGATTCTCATCGGCTGACCCCGCCACACCGGACCCGCCGCTCCTTTGAAGAGACCGTCCAGCTCCTAGAGTTCTTTCTTCACAGGGAAGGACGCGCCCCCACAGCGCGCGAAGAGATCACAGTCGACGGCGAGAACGTCAAGATCGGCCCCTGGCTCGCCAAGGCCCGAACCAAGCAGCGCGCCGGCCAGCTCGAGCCCCGCCACGCGGCCCTCGTGACCGCACTGTTCAAAACCGACTGGACCCACGACTCTGCCCAGCCCATTGGCCTTCCTCATAGAAGCCACAGGAAGGCCACAAACCCCCTGCCAACCATGGCCCCTGACATGTGATCAACAGCCCATGCGGCTCCCTCGAAACCGATCTGCTTTTGGAAGGAGGGAGCAGAGAAGAATCCGGATTCCCAGAAAGTTTTTCAGCAAGGAAGCGGTAGACTCAACCGAGGCCACAGTCGGGTTTTGCCCTCGCCCCACAGAAGCCTGAGACAACCGAAGCCCCCGCACGAGACCTTGCCGCCAGCCGAGCACTGAAGGCGGAGCCGGAAGGGCTCAGGGGTGGAAGCGAAGCGGACATCCCAACGGGCCGAAGGCCCGGACTCCGTGAAACGGTGTCACCTCCCGCGCAGAGCAAGGGAGCCTCAGGGGACTGCGCAGCAGTCACCGCCCGGGTGGAGCGAAGCGGAACCCCGGAGTCCGAAGCGAAGCGAAGGACTTCCGGCGCGAAGCGCCGGCCCTGTCCTGGAGCGCAGCGGAAGGACGCCCTGCCGAAGGCAGGGCCGCCGAGCGCAGCGAGGCGGTTCAGTCCCCAGCGCGCAGCGCTGGGGAACCCGCTCCGCGGGG
>NZ_JBVJLO010000042.1:0-19926 GCF_055584685.1 Streptomyces sp. NPDC102258 | reverse complement strand
CCTCAACCTCACCGGCGTCACTCGATCAGTGACCACGCTGAAAACGCTCAGTGTCTGATGAACGATGTACTGCGCCTGGGCGGTCCGGCCATGGCGCAGACCGCGCAGGACGGTCTGAACCAGCCCCAGGACAAACTGCACGTCCTGGCTGACCGCAAGCGCTGGGAGCAGACACCTCTGGCGGTCGCCTACAAGAAGGACCGGGACGCGTCCAGCAGCGCGATGAGCAGCTTCGGCGCCCAGCGGGATGCGTGGGCGAAGCCTCTGGCAGGGCTGACGAATCCGCCCGGGGGCATGAACACCGCCGACTTCCACGGGCCTCCTGGTTCGCCGGGCGATGGGAAACAGGATTTCTACACGCAGACCGGGCTGAACAAGTGGATAGCCGACCGGTTCTGGACAGAGGAAGGAGCCTTCTATCAGGACCCCACTCCCAAGGCCTACGACCAGGCCAAGGGGATGGTCAAGTATCTGGGAACTCCTCTCTACGGGAAAGATCCCGACCCTCATGCTCCCGGGGGCGACTGGAACCGTGACCTCGCGGAACACGACGCGTTCGAGCACCTGACGGACTGGTCCCCGGAGCCGATGGGGGCGGACAACGCCCGTCTGTTCATGGCCTCCGGAGGGTTCCCCCGCACCGCTCCGCAGCCCGGGACGGCGGAGTACCGCATCGCCGTCGAGGACCTGAAGGCTCGGTTCGCCGGCTGCGCGTGGCGTGACCCGATCGACCCGAACAGGGTGCTCGACGGCATCACCACCACCGCCGCCGGCGAGTGGCAGCAGGAGATAGTCTCCCAGCAGGCGCAGCGCAACCAGATCCTCACCGCGAATGCCGAGGCGACCACGGCCCTCACGGCGGGGGCGAAGGCCCTGGGCGAGATGCTGGGGCACTCGTGGGTGGCCGACCACGCCACCCGCTGGCAGGACTACTGGTCGCCCGGCGGAATCGGCGCGGTCGGTGACAAGCCCGCGGTGATCGAGCTTCATGCCGTCGGCGGCAAGTGCCTCGATGTGGAGAACAGCGGCACCAATGACGGCTCACCGGTCCAGGTCTACTGGTGCAACGGCACCTCCGCGCAGCAGTGGCAGATGTTCGGTGATGACCACGGTCTGCACCTGAGGAACGTGGTTTCGCAAAAGTGCCTGGACGTGTCGAACAACGACCCGGCCAACGGCACGCGGATCCAGATCTGGACGTGCAACAGCTCCCCGGCGCAGACCTGGGAGTACAACCTTCGGGCCACCACCGCCCTCAAGAACGTCGGCACGGGCAGGTGTCTGGACCTGCACACCTACGATCCCGGATACGACTCCTGGCTGTGGGACTGCAACGGGTCGGGTCCGCAGCAGTTCGACATCAAGCCGTCCGGCAACGGCGCCGTTCCGCCGCTGAGTGAGTTCACCAAGGCCAAGGCGGCCGTCACCGGTGCCCAGGCGGGCGCGAAGAAGCAGCTCGACGTCCTCAAGGCGCAGGCCGCCGCGGCCAGGAAGGCTTCGGCGACGACCGAAACCGCCGCGCAGGCCGCGTACACGATCGCGGACGCCAACGGTGCTCCGCGGGGGCGTGGTCTGCTAGTCGGACAGCAGAAGGCCCAGGTCACCAATGGTGCGGTGGCCGCGCTGGACGCGATGGTGAAGGCCGGCGAGACCGCCGAGGCCGCCACGCGTGCCTCGGGCGCGGACAGCGAGACCATCGCTCAGCGTGCTCTGGCGCAGGCCGCTCAGGCCAAGGCCGAGTTCCGCAGGGAGGCGGCACACACGGCCGAGCTGCAGGCAAAGGCCTCCGCGGACGCGGCCAAGTCGCATCGGGACAACGCGAAGAAGGACGCGGAAACGGCGAAGGCCAGGCTCGGCGACGCGGTGAAGGCAGAAAGTGACGCCAAGGTCGCGGCAGCCACCGCTCACGCGAAACGGCTGGCCGCCGAGGCGGAAGAGGCCAACGCCGAGAAGGAGAAGGGAACCGCGACCGCCAAGCAGGCCGAGGCGGCCCAGCACCGCAACAACGCACAGGCCGAAGCCACGAAGGCGCAGGACGCCAGGACCAAAGCCGAAGCGGCCGAGACCACTGCGGTCGACCGGAAGAACGACGCGGTCAAGGCACGCGACAACGCCAAGGCCAAGCGGGACGACGCCTGGGACGCGGAGCAGAGAGCCGACGCAGAGCGTGCCAAGGCCAGCGCCAAAGCCTCTTACGCGGCTTCACTCGACGCGGGAACGGAAGCCGACGCGGCGCGCACCGCAGCCGATCAGGCCGATCAGCACGCCAAGGATGCCGAGACGGCCGCTGGCAAGGCACGGGGTGAGGCGAACGCCGCGACGAAGGCGGCCGAGGAGGCGGACGCGGCGGCCACACGCGCCGAAGCGGCTGCGAAGCGGTCACGCGCCGACGCGGACGGCGCTCAGGCCGCCAAGCTGAAGGCGGACGCTGCGGTGAAGACGGCGACCAGTGCCGCCGCTGACGCCATCGCCGCTTCACAGCACGCCGCGTCCGAAGCACGCAGCGCCGTCGCCATGGCCGACGAGGCGGACGGCAAGGCCAAGACGGCCAAGACCCAGGCTGACCTGGCGAGCCAGGAAGCCCTCAAGGCTGTGACGGCCTCGGCGAAGGCAGCCGGCTTCGCCTATGTCACCGCGCAGGCCGCGGCCGATGCCGGCAAGTCGGCCTCTCAGGTCGCCCAGCCGGCGAACGACGCCATCCAGCTCGGCTCCCCGTACGTCACCACGGACTCGACCGCGACCCTGATCGTGCTCACCGGGCAGGCCTCGAAGACGATCGCCGAACAGCAGAAGGCCATAGCCGAAGCACACGCCAAGAACGCCCAAGAGGGAGCCGCCTCCGCCAAGGCCCTTGCCAACCAGGCTCAGGAAGACACCAAGGCCGCCTACCAGCACTCCGCCAACGCGGCCGGCTACGCCGCTGACGCCCGCGGCTACGCCAAGGAAGCCCTCGGCTACTCAGCCGAAGCCGCCACGACCGCGTCCCTGGCCGCGGCCTCGCTCGCCCGCACCACCGAATTCGGCCGCCAGGCGGCAGAAGACGCCGTCGCAGCAGACCAGGCCGCCGACCGCTCCGAAGGCCACGCCAAGGACGCACGCAACTCCGCCGACCAGGCAGCCCTCGACGCCACCGCCGCCCGCAACGCGGCAGCCCAGGCCGAACAGGACGCCAAGGCAGCCCGCACAGCGGCCGACCGCGCCGCCACCGCCGCCACCGAAGCCGAACAAGCGGCGAAAGACGCCGACAAGTACGCCAAGGAAGCCCAGGAATCAGCCGACCGCGCCGAGAAGGCCGCCAAGGCGAGCCAGATCAACGCCGGAACCGTCCCCGACGGATTCGGCAGCTCCATCGGCAACATGTTCTACGTCATCGACCACACCGAGAAGATCGGCAGTCCAGAAACCCTGAAGAAGACAGCCGGGTGCGAGGGGTTCATCAACGCGCTCTTCTACAGGGGCGACTGCACGATGACCATCAAGATCCGCTACAAGGCCTACCTCGACCTGTACCTGTGTACCGCACAGGTCCTGGACCCGTCCAAGTCCACCTGCCCCTCGGCTAAAACGGTATATCTCGGTCAGTACCCGACAGACGAGCTGTCCCAGGAGACCACGCACACGATCACGATGGCCGAGTACCAGGCGGGGATCGACCCGGTGGATCTCCTCTTCGGACACTGGATCAAGTGCGGTGAGAAGTTCTCTTCCGGATTCAAAAACGGAAGCTGGGGCGGCTGTGCCTGGGCGTCCCTGGATGTCGCGCTCCTGTTCTCGGGCAAGATTCTGCGGCCGATCGCGGAGGGCATCACCGCCCTCGACGCAGCCATGCGAACCGGAATCGGAATCGCCGACGCCGTACGGGCCCTGAAGTCGCTCAGAATTAATCCGGAAGCCCTGGCAGCGATCGAGTACGAAGCCAATATGGCCGAAGCCGTCGTCACCTCGTGCAAGACGAACAGCTTCCCGGCCGCCACCCTCGTGCTTATGGCGGACGGAACACATCGCCCGATCAACTCGCTCCGGGTTGGCGATGCAGTACTGGCTGGCGACCCGGACACCAAGGCGGTTCACTCCGAGGCGATTGTCGACACCTATCAGCACCCAGCTGACCGGCTGGTCACCATCACCCTGGCCGACGGCAACGACCTGGCCACCACACCCGGGCACAGGCTCTACACCGCGAAACGTGGATGGGTACTGGCCTCAGAGCTTCGCCCAGGAGACCGGCTGCTCCGCCCCGACGGGGAGCCGATCACGGTGGCAGGGGTGCAGCATAACGACACTGGCACAACATCCCAGCAGGTTTATGACCTCACGGTCAACGGCCTGCACACCTTCTACGTCAGTACTGAGGGACCCCAGGCGTCAGACATACTCGTACACAATTGCTTGAACCTCAACGACGAACTTCTGCCGGCCCTCAAAACGTACAAGGACAAGGGAGTGCTTCACGCGCTCGGCGAGCACGTGAATCCGACTCCGGCCGAAGCGTTTGCTCTTGCCGCAAGGAAGAAGGGCCCGAACTCTGTCTGGACCAGCCAGGAAATCGCCCAGCAGGCCATTGACCGCGTGGTAGGCGACTACTTCACCACCAGAGCAAAAACCGGTGAGAAGATTTTCGACGACGCCAAATGGGCCGCCTTCAAGTTGAAAGTCGCCCGAGCGGCGGACGGTGAAATGGTTCTGGAGATAAAGGGGAGGTGGGATGTCTATCCGTCCCTGGGTAAGGTGTACTATCCGGACGGCGTGACGGTTAGAGATGCCGGAAACACAGTCACGGTCAAACTCATGAAGGTAAAAAGCCATGCAAATGGCCGTGGAGGATTCACCATCATGACGGCATTCCCGGGGGATGTCCTATGACAGCGGAACGTCCCGCCTACTATGAACTCGGATACGGCGAGGATTTCGGGCTGACTGGCCTGGCCGAGCACCTCAGCCAGGCCGGCCCGGAAGTCGGCCTGGCCACCGCCCTCGGGTACGCGAAAGAGATCGCCGCCCGGTCCGAGGGTGAGGAAGCCGTCGAACTGGGTGAAGACGCTCGCCGGCTGCTGGCGTCCGAACTCCCGGAACAGGTTCTCCACACCGTGTGGCTCGCCTCCACACGGCAGGCCTTCGACCCGGTCAACCAGGGCATGAACGTCCGCGAGTGGCTGGAGAGGATCTCGGAGGTCTCCACAGCACAGCTCCGCCGGGAACGGCGCTCCTACACTCCGCCGCCCGTGCGGCCGGTGCAGGGCGAGCGCCTCTGCCGGGCGGCCGTGGCGGAGATCCGGGCCATGGCCCCGGATCTCGCCCGTGCCTCGGCAAACCCGGACCTCGTCCAGAGCCTCGAACAAGTGGTGACCGGCGCCGATGGTGACCTTGGCATGCGGCTGTTTCTACGCTCACTCAAGACACACTCCGTGCCGGTCCCACACAAGGAATACCGCCGCCTCCTCGTCCTGGGGTGGCAGTTCGGTTTCCCTCCGGCCGTGGTCCACGACGGCCTCCGCATCAGCTGGCCACCGGTCGGCACTTCCCGCTACGGGCTCGACGACGACTTCGGACTCACCAGACTCGCCATGCTGTTCACCGCAGGGTGGCACTACCGCACTCCTCGCGCGGCCGTCGAGGATGCCGTGCAACACGACGGCTATGAACGGCCTCCCGGCTCCGAGGCCGCGATCGTTATGGAAGACACCCGCCGGATCCTCGACTCCACACTGTCCGACGACACGATCAGCCTGCTGTGGCTGGCGGCAACGGACCGGGGCCACAACATCGCCGAGTCCGGCATCAGCGGCCGGGAGTGGTTGGAACAAGTCGCGGATGTATGCGAAAAGCACCTGGCCAAGGTCGCACCTACCCACGTCCCCTCTGCGTCAGCCGTCCGCACCGATCTCCGCGACGCGGTCCTCCGCGAGATCCGGGAGACAGCGCCCGTCGCCGAAGGCACAGTGATCAGCCCGGGGCCCCGTCCCGTGCAAGGCACCGCAGTGTGGAACTCTCTGGAACAAGTCGTCAACAAGGTCGACCCCGACCTTGGATTCCGCCTGCTCCTACGCGCACTGAAGATTCTGCAGCTGCCGCTCACTGAAGCGCAGTACGCCCGCTACGAAACCCTCAGCAGCAAATTTCAGTACGGCGAAAACCATCTGCTCTTCTCGGTCAACCACCTGATTCAACGGAACTGACCCTCTCGCCTGAACACCAGCCCACCCAGAGCGCCCCTCCCACCCGGAGGGGCGCTCTCAGTACTCTTCGCACACCCACATCCCGCACAGATCTGCCCGCCCTCGGCCGCGGCACGAGGCTCGCACCTCCAGGAGGGCAAAGCAGCCGACCCCGGTCCTCACAGGCAGCCCCATCAGCCCTGCCCATGTCCCGGCGGCCCGTTACGCACGTGCGGATCCGGGGCGGACCGGCCCGGGCACGGGTCAACCCAGCGGCGGAGTCGTGACGTCCACGCGCACGTCTGCGAGCTGCGCGGCTCCGGCCTGGAGGCGGTACGCCTTCTGACGGCACCCGCCCGCACACAACATGCCGAGAGCCGAGCCCCTACAGGGGCGCCGGGGGGCCGGCCGCGCGGGGAGGGTGGAGTTCGTTTCAGCGCAACGGGCCCTGCAACACGCCTCCGTCACGCCTGCCGGACGAAAAATGTGCAGGTCAGGCCTGCAACACCCGAGTCACGCAGTACGACGTGGGGTCTGATGCAGGTTCGGGTGACAGGTTCGGTCACGCGGCCTGAAGGGCCGGTGTTGTCATGACGGTCTCGAATTCGACGGGGGTCAGCCTGCCGAGTGCGGCTTGCCTGCGGCGGCGGTGGTAGGTCCTCTCGATCCAGGTCACGATGGCAATCCGTAGTTCCTGGCGGGTGGCCCACTGCCGACGGTCGAGGACGTTCTTCTGCAGCAGGCTGAAGAAGGACTCCATGGCCGCGTTGTCGCCGGCTGCCCCGACTCTCCCCATCGATCCGGCCATCCGGTGGCGGTCGAGAGCCCGGACGAATTTCCGGGACCGGAATTGCGAGCCTCGGTCGCTGTGCAGGATGCATCCGGCGACGTGCTCGCGCCTGGCCACGGCGTTGTCCAGGGCGGTCACGGCCAGGCGGGACTTCATGCGTGCGTCGGTGGAGTAGCCCACGATCCTGTTGCTGAAGACATCCTTGATCGCGCAGAGATACAGCTTTCCGTCGCCGGTGGCGTGTTCGGTGATGTCGGTGAGCCACAGCCGGTTCGGGCCGGTCGCGGTGAAGTCACGACGGACGAGATCGTCGTGCACCGGTGGGCCGGCCTTCTTGGTCCGGCCGCGCTTCTTCCCGAACGCGCTCCACCAGCGGTTGTCCCGGCAGATCCGCCACGCGGTCCGGTCGGCCATGGTGGCCCCGGTGCTACGTGCTTCGTCGGCCAGGAATCGGTAGCCGAACTCCGGGTCCTCACGGTGGGCGTCGAACAGCGCGTTCGCGCGATACGCCTGCGCGAGTACGGCGTCGGCTACCGGCTGGTCGAGCCAGCGGTAGTAGGGCTGTCTGGCGAGCTTGAGCACCCGGCACGTCACCGTGACGGGCGTCCCGTCCGCGGCCAGCTCTTTCACGAGCGGGTAGATCCTTTTCCCGGGAGGTTCGCCTGCGACAGGTAGGCCGCGGCCCGGCGCAGGACCTCGTTCTCTTGCTCCAGCAGCTTGATCCGCCGACGTGCTTCCCGTAGTTCCGCGCTCTCCTGGCTGGACGTTCCGGGCTTTGTCCCCTCGTCGATGTCCGCCCGGCGCATCCACTTCCACAGCGTCATCGCGTGGACGCCGAAGTCGGTGGCCACCTGCTCGACCGTCACGCCCGGGCCGCGGTTCCTTGCGACCCGCACGACGTCCTGGCGGAACTCTTCCGGGTATGGCTTGGGCACAGCGACATCCTTCCCACCTGCCCCACAAGGCAAGCCAGTTCAGATGTCACCCGATCGTGCGGCAGACCCGACCTCATATACCTGAAGTTGAGTCGCTTCAGTCGCTGCTTCGACTCCAGAAGCGTTCTGACCTGCGCATTTGTCAGCGACTCAAGGAAGCGACTCAACCTCGCTTCGGTGCTCCCCCGCGGGTCGCTGCAAAGCAGACGGCTGGGGGAAGGACAACAGCGTCCCGACCAGAGCACAGAAATAGGCGAGCGAGTCTCCACCTCACAGACTCACGCCCTCCCGGCTCACCCAGTCTCCCTCCTCCGATTTCTGCCGCTTGCGGATGGTGGTGGCACGCCCGGTGCACCAACGAGAGCAGTACATGCGGCAGTGGCGGGCGAAGTCGGGCAGCGGCTGGGCGCAGTCGGGGCATCGACCAGGAGGCCCTCGTGAACAGCGCTTTCGTCCCGGACCAGGTCCGCCTTGCTGTCCAAGCAGCAGCGATGTGCCGCCCGGTCGTGCGAATGCTGCGCTGCACGCGGTGAAGCTGCTGCAACTCGGCCGCACTGCAGCAGCCAGCAGCACGGGCCGTGTTGCACCGGCTGCTGCCGGGCTCATAGCCATCGGCCTGGTCCAGGACGTTAACCCACGCTCGCCATACGCCGCTGGGTCCAGGCCCGTCAGGGCCGCGAGCAACAGGGCCGCGAGCGACTGGAGCGCCGCTCGCCGAGGCCGCGGTGGCCGGGGAGCTCCTGGACGATCGTCGGCACCGGTGCTCCGCTCGGTCAGACCTCGATGTACGCGACGACGACCGGTGTTATCTGCGGTTCGGGTTGTGTTTGAGCAGGTAGAAGCACTTCTGCGTAGTGAGGGACGTTAGGCACTGCCCGGCGTCGGGGACACGTTCGGACAGTATCTTTGCCGGATGCCAGAGTTGATCGCGCCCACGGTCCGCCTGCATGCCGCCTGGCTGTGACGCCGTCGGCAGCTGGCCGCCGGCCGTCGCGGCCGAATTCGCCGCGGCCGCCGACCCGGCGGCGCTGGTCTGGTTGGAGGACCCGGCACCCACCCACGACCCCCGCGTCTACCGAACCTGCGCTCCCTGCCGCTCGCAGTGGGGGATCGTCTCACCCTGACCGACGATGCGCCCGCTGTCCTTGCCGGGATCCGGCCGGCCGCGCTCACCCTCGACGTTGTCGGCTGCGGCGGGCTCACCGCAGCCCGGCGGATCCTGGCCCGCACGACCACCCCCTCTTCCCGCACGGCCGCTTCCTCCAGCCTGCCCTCCACCTTGGACGTCGGCGGCATCATCGGCGAAGCCGACGGCCCCGGCCTGACCATGCCTTGGCGGCGCGCACGTGCTGGGCGAGAAGGGTGTGCAGGAGGGTGGTGAACTTGGTGATGGTCAGCGACAGGGTGTCGGGGGCCCAGGCGTGCTCGGGGGCGATGCCGTACTGGAGGGCGGGGAGCTGCCACAGGTCGAAGGCCTCGCCGTGCGTGGCGACCAGGTGCCGGGTACTTCCGATCCCCGGGTACTTCCGATCCCCGGGACGGGCAGACTGACCCGGCAAGAGGAAGCCGCACCCCGGAAGAGGAAGATCCGCCCCCTGCATCGACCGGACAGCCCGATGTGGAACTGCTGTTGAGGCGATGCTGCGGGCTTCGCCGTCGCTGTGAGCGGCGGTGAGGCCGGCGCGCTCCGCGCCGGCCTCACCGGTGTTGGTCAGGCTCCTGTCATTCCAAGTCGTCGTCTTCGGGTTCGTGGAGATACCACATGTCGAAGCAGTACGTTTCGGAGCCTGCGATGGTGTCCAGTGCCTGTCGTGTGGCTGCTCGGCTCCACTGGTCCTCGACGGCGCGCATGCGGATGGCGGAAGCTTGGTGGGCTGTGGACTCGCGTCCCTGCCAGGAGGCGCGGACCCCGTAGACCCCGGGACGGGGGAGTTCGACTTCTCCGGCGACTCCCGCGGTGAACTCGCCGACGATCAGGCTGCCGGTTGCGCACTCCAAGGTCAGTTCTGTGCTGCCGTCGGCGTCCGGCCACGTGGCCGGTGGGACGTCGTGGACCCTGATGGTGACTTCGACGCCCACACCGCTCTGCAGGCTGCCGATGTAGAGGTGGTACCCGTCGCCCGCCACCACATGCTCATCGAGCTGGTCCAGGACGGCTGATGTGCCGACGTAGGCGTCGGCGTCGTACAGCTCGATGACCCGGCGGTCGGGGACGGCCAGCAGCCGGTGTTCGGCAAGGATGGTCACGGGAGTCCTCGGCTGGTCTCAGGGAACGATCTTGACGTAGAACGGGTCGTTGTCGAGGATGCGGTTCTCCTCGTATACCTTCTGGATGCGTTCGCCTCCCTTGCGGTTGTCGCGGCCGTCTATGAGCCGGGCGCTATAGCGGTTGTCGTTCTTCGCGGCGCCTTCGTAGGTACTGGAGAACGGATACTCGTCGCACTCCAAGCCACTGCCTTCGTAGTTGCCCCAGACATCGTTGCAGGTGGCGATCGCCACGTCCCGGTTGGCGTCCTGCTTGTCGCGGTTGATCAGTCGGTGCAGGGGCTCACTGGACCCTGGGACCGACTTGCCGGGCCACGAGGGGAAGGTGCGTTCAGGCAGCTGCTGGGCGTCGAGGATGTGCCGGGCGCTCTGATCGACTTCCGGGTCTTTCAGACTCATGGTCAGCTCGACACGGGCCTCGACGAACACCGTGCCCTTGTACTTTCCGGCAGCTCGCCCGGTGTAGTCGAAGCGGACGTTGGAGTACGCCATGTTCGAGTCGACCCACGGCACGGCTGTCGGTGACGTGATGTTCATGGCGAGGGTGACCTGCCCGGCGACGCGCTGAGCGTTGGCAGCGTCCAGACGGCCGGTGTCGGGGGAAGTGTAGGTCAGCACCCACTGGGGCTTGGTCTTCCACTGCTCGATGGTGTCCTCGCGTGTGGTCACCGGTGGTTTGGTCATGGCCGGGTTGGGGTCACTGGCGGAGGCATTGATCGAGTCCGAGAAGGACTGTCCGAGCTTCCAGGTAGCCGGGTTCTCGCCAGCAACGGCCTTGGTCCGGATGTTCTCGATGCTGGTGACGTAGTCCACGCGGCGGGAACCGTCGTAAGAGAAGCCGAGCATCCACAGGTCGAACCATAGCTCGCCGCGTAGCCGCCGCTTGTCGTCAAGGAGCTTGAGGTAGACGGGCTGGTGCACGCACGTCTCGAAGCGGTTCTTGATCCAGCCCTTCTTGGTCTTGGCTTCGGGGTGGGCAGCGCACTCGGTGCGCAGGTTCCCCTCGTCGGCGGCCGGGCCGTCGGCTGAGACGGCCTGGCGAATCGTTTCCTCCGGGGCGGCGGTCGCAGCCGTCACGCTGGTGAGGAGAAGGGCGAACAGGGCCGCGAACACCGCGCTCGTCCGGCAGGCCAGAGGAGCGCGGCGCTGACCGGTCATAGGGTCACGGGGCAGGCGCATAGGGGCTCCTGAACGGGGGGCATTGAGCCTTCGCCAACTTGAAGTCGCAGGTCAAAGGGCTGGTGTGATCGGTTCCCGGGGTGCTCGTGCTGGTCGCGGGCGGAAGTCTGCGGACAAGATCGTCCGTCAGCGGTCGACTTCGAGGTTCGTCAGGACGCGCAGAGCGCGTAGTAGTTGGGTAGCGCGGGCGGGATCGGTACGAAGTTTGGTGAGGATCCGCCAGTTCTTGAGGTGGGCGAAACCATGTTCGACCGGTGCACGTCCCACGGCGAGGACGCGGTTGGCGGTCTTCTGGCCCGGGGTGAGCTTGTGGGTGCGGGTGGCGGTGTAGCCAGTGACGATCACAGGGTCGAGTACGTCGTTGTCCAGGCCGCGGAAGCCAAGGTCTGCGAGGGCACCGAGACCGGCCGCGCGCAGGTGGGCCAGGATGTGGTCGTGGCGGGCCGCCGTGTTGTCGTGGGTGCGGCCGGTCCGGGCGGCGGAGATCCAGATCAGGCGGCCGTTTTCGTCGGTCAGGGCGAGGAAGTGCAGGCCGTGGCTGCGGTGCTTGCCGGAATAGTTCCGCCGGTCGGCCCTTCCGGTGCGGCGCTGGGTGCGGATGAGGGTGCCGTCGATCAGGACCACCTCCCCGCCCTGCTTGACGACTTTCTTCAGGGCGCGGTCCAGACGCGGCGCATGGGCGGCGAGCAGCCCGATCAGCTCGTCCCGCCAGCGCCGGACGGTGGACTCGGACACGTCGTTGCCGCCGGCCATGTCGGCCAGGCGCTGGTCGTGGCGCAGTACGGCCAGGACGATCACCGCGATCTTTCCCGGCGGCAGGATCCGCCACCGGGACCCAATCGCGTTCAGATGGCGCCTGAGCAGATCGGCGAGGTGGTTGACGGTGCGCGTGGACAGCGACAGACGGCACTGGTAGACAAGCGGGCGGGTGTCCTCGGCGCGCTCTTTGGTATTCGTCACACAATTCCAACGGCCCCCGGGGGCAACCCGGTTACGCCCGTGCCGAGCTCCTCCGAGCGGCGGTGTTCCTGGTCACAGGCGCGTGGTGAACCGACCGTCGGGGAGTTTCCGCAGCCAGCCGCGATCGTCGAGTCTGACCAGCTTGCTGCGTAGCGGTTCCAGCTTGGCCCGCGCGCTGACGTCCACCCCCACCATCTCGCCGACCTCGCGGGCCATGACCGGTCCGGCGGCCTGCCGTACAACGGCGAGGATGCGCTGATAGTCCGGCGGCAGCGCGCTCTCCTCCACGCCCGGTTCGCGGTGCGGGACAAGCATCACCGCCCGTCCAGCCACCTGCCCGGGCACCGGTAGGTCCGAGGCGCGTTCCTCGGCGAGCTTCTCGGTCATCCGCTCAAGGACCCGTTCGGCGACGGCGAGCTCGTCCCGCTCGATCTGTACCTCTGCCAGCTGTTTGGCCAGCCGTTCTTCGAGTTCGTCCAGTTCCACGCGTCGCGCGGTGATCCGTTCCAGCAGCTCGGGATCCAGCATGCACCGGATCGTAGAGGCCGCCCGGCTACAGCGCGCAGGAACCGACTCTTCGGCACTTTCGGTGAAGCTGCCGAAGAGCCAGCGCAGCAGGGCCGTTGACTCCTCAGATGCGCTGTGCGGTCAGCCTCTTTCCATCTGCCCCAAGGACCAGAACGTTCCTGGCGATACCGTCCCGGCCACGGTCACCGTCCCACCACTCGACGAAACTCTGGGCAAGCGATTCAGGTCCAGGATTTCCGGACTCTGCCGGGTAGTCCGTGCTCAATTCAACGTCATAGTCCTGTTCGGTCAGTTGGACTGTGACCAGCATGCGGGCGTGGTCGACTTGCTGCGCCTCACCCCTGGTGCGAGCCCAGGCACGGAACCGCTCCAGCATTTTTGCATCCGTGGTCCGCTTGGTCATGGGGCCGCTGGGCAACTGCTCAGGGGCGTTGGCGACGCCGTTGAGGCAGCCTCGCACCCAGGAGCCACGATCCATCTCGGCGGCGCTGCCGGCCTGCAGGGCCCGGCGGGTACAGCCGCCCCATACGGTCTCGCGCACAGCCGCGCCCTTGCCCGAGGAGTCGTAGACGGCCTTGCCCGCGGTGTATCCGGCGCGGTAGGCGGCAACGTACTCAGGTACGGCAGACGAGCGGGACTCGGGCGCAGAGCCGTCCTTACTGCTGCCGCAACCGACTAGGCTGATTAACGCGGCGACAGTCATACCGAGTACACGGCCTGAGCGATGATTCATAACTCCCCCTGGGTGCGGACTGTTACCCAATGAGATGGCGCCCCGGGCCCATTGGTCTCACCAGTCGAACATGGTTTCGCCCACCTCAAGAACTGGCGGATCCTCACCAAGCTTCGTACCGATCCCGCCCGCGCTACCCAACTACTACGCGCTCTGCTCGTCCTGACGAACCTCGAAGTCGACCGCTGACGGACGATCTTGTCCGCAGACTTCCGCCCGCGACCAGCACGAGCACCCCGGGAAGCGATCACACCAGCCCTTTGACCTGCGACTTCAAGTTGGCGAAGGCTCATTACGGGTCATCGGGCGCACATCTGCCCCCAGCAGGCGTCAAGAAGCTGGCCGCTTGCGGCCGAGTAGGTGGCACGGAACCCGTGGACGGCGGTGCCGCGGGCGGAAAGTCCCTTGGTCATGGCCTGGGACTCCACCGTCCAGACGGCACCAGCTTCCGGCTGCGTCGCCGCCGAAGGCACCTTCTTACCCGAGGTGTTGCCGCTGCTGCCGGTGCTGACGTGCACATCCTGCAGCGGGACGCCGAACGCCGCCGCAGCGCGGCCCCGGATATTCACCGGCGAAGGAAGGGACGGCTCTGTGGACCGCACCGACGGTGCATGCGTGGGGCGCGATGCCGTGGGTGTCAGGGCGGCGGCGTTGCATTGCTTGGCGGTGCGTACGCACTCGGCCAGCCCCGGCACCGCCGTAAGGCAGGTGCTGGGGTCCTCGGCCATACACCGGGCGAGCGCGCCCTGGTCGGCCCCGTTGAACATGCCAGCCGGGGCACGGTCCGCCAGGCCGGGTGTCGACTGCGCCGCGAACGGAGCCGTTCGCGGCGCAGCGAGGGAGGAACCGGCCGGCCCGGGCTTGCTGACGGCCCACTGCGTGAACTTGGCGCTGTCGGTCAGCTTCGTGTTGAAGCAGTTGGGGGGAGTGTAGGTGAAGTTCGGGTCCCACGGACTCTTCTGGCCACAGATGCCCAAGCTCATGGCCTGCGCGGTGTCCGCGGTGGCGGAGCGGGACCAGGTCTTGTTCTCGTCCATGTACTGGGCCCGGTTGGTGATCTCGGGGACCGTTACGTACTGGGGACCCATGACCTCAAGGCCGATGTCGATGCGGTTGGGGTTGCCCCGCGGCACTTTCAGCTGATCGGTGGTGGAGCCGACCCAGTTGAAGTCATACAGCACGTCCCACTGGTCGCCGCTGGCCTGGCGGATCGTCATATAGGTGTGGTTGACGTTGTTCGGCTTGTCCGGGTCGATGCCCTCGCTGATGGCGTGCGTCTTGCCGCCGCTGTTGCCGACCTCGGTCCAGCGCGGACCGTACGTACTGCTCGATGGGCCGGTTTTCTCCGCGTATAGCCCGACTTCGATATGGTTGGCGAACATGCCGCCCTCGGTGTTAGGCACCATGGTCAGGTAGTTCGAGGCCTGCACTGTCGTCCCTTGGGGCGCCGCACTGTCGAACGTGATGGGTACGTTTCGCCAGGTGGCAAAGGCGCCGATCACCGGCTGGCCGGGCTGCGAACACGCCACCGCCCAAAAGATGATCCTGGCTTGATGCGTTTCACTGCAACTAGCGGTGGGTGGAGTCGCGCTCGCCGGTGCGGCTGCTGCCAGGGACAGCACTGCGGCGGATGCCGCTGCGGATAAGGACGCGGTGAGCCTTCTCTTCGCGCGGAACACGTGTCTCCGATCTCGTTGATCAATGATGTGACCGCGTGAACCTATCGAACAGGTGTATGTGCCACCGGATTATCTACCTACTTGGCCTGATATCTACTCTTTGGCCGGATGTGGATTCATCTGCAGAAAGGGCCTGCCCTAGGGCTTGTCGCCAATCTGTTCCTGCAGCGGACCGGGAACCCGGTCTTCGGCGTCGGCGTCGGCGTCGCCGTCGCACCCCTCGCCCCCGCAACCCCGGACCGGGCGGCCGGGTAGATGCGATGGGGCAACGCCACCAGGTGGGGGTGTGTGACCACGCGGATACGGCTCCCCAGCCCGGCAGCGGCGGCGCGCACATGGAGCCGCTCCTGCCCGTGGGCGGCAGGGCTTGGGCATCACAGCGCGGATGTGGTCGAAGAGCCCGGACTACGGCCTGTCGTCGGCTTGCCCCCTGGGTAGGCAAGGGGCCCTAGGCTCGTTTCGACTCAGGCGAGCTGGAGGGGATGTCACATGACACAGGGGCAGGAAGAGGAATACGGACCCGGAAGCCCGGACTACGGCTTGTTGGCTTTGTAGTGAGGTACTCCTCCACGGGCCAGCTGGCGAGGACGCCGGAGCGGGTTAGGTAGAGGCCCAGGGTGTCGATCCGGTAGCGGTCGGCGGTGTCGAGGAGCAGGTAGCCGATCAGCTGGTTCGCGGTGTGCTGGGACAGGCCCCGGGCGAAGGGGTGCTTGGTGCTCTTGAAGTCGAGCAGCACGCCGTCGACCACGAGGTCGGCGTCGGCGGTGATGCCTGCGCCCGGGAAGGTGGGCCCGCCGACGCAGTCCTGGGCCTGGGTGCGGGCGCGCAGCGCCTCCAGGGGGCCGGTGGTGGCCAGGTAGAGCTGGTGGACGACGTCGTCGACCATGTCCTGGTTGGGGAGCTGCAGGAGCCGGTCGAGGGTGAAGCCGCCGGGGTTCTCCAGCGCGGTGAGGTACAGCTGTGTGTAGGTGAATCCGTACGGGTTGCGGGCCATCACCTGGTACCAGGCGCCGGCGAGCAGCATGCGGGCCAGGTCCTCCTCCTCGTCGTGGGCGCGGTCCATCGACAACGCGCGGTTGTCGAGGTCGAGGCGGTGCACGGTCTCGGCCAGGCGCGCGGCGAGCTCGTTGCCGACCGCGCGCATCCGCAGCCCCGCTCCCCGGCCGATGCCGCCGGTGAGGTCGATCCCGGCCTCCGTGGCCAGGTCCACGGGTGCGGCCGTCGTGAAGGCGAGGCGCAGGCGCTGGTCGATTGCGGTGCCGACGTTGCCGGCCTCGGTGCCGACGCCGGGCCCGGGCAGCAGAAGGTGGGCGGTTTGGTGCTGGGCGCGGAAGGACTCGCGCAGCGGCCGTGGGCCGGCTGACAGTTCGCGGTCCAGGAACCTGCGCAGCGGAGTACGTGGACTGTGCAGTCCGGTGGTGAGGCTCATCCGAAGGTCACCGCCTTGAGGAGGCACCGCCCGCAGGCGGTGGAATCGTCACGGCCGGACGCTACGAACGGGCACTGACAACGCGTCACCCACAGGAGGTAGCCGCCTGTCACCCACACGGAATCGTTCCCCCGAGCGGGTGACGGAAGGCGGCTGTCCTTTGACAGGCGATCTTGACCGATTGACAGGTGAGTTTGACCGCTGGGCTCAAGGAGACAGCTCGCCTGCGGGACGGTGTCAGCGGTCCCTGCGAGCATACGGATCATGAAAAGATCCGACGATCTCCTGGCAGGGCTGGACGACATCGACTGGGCAGCCCTGGGGCACGCCTACGGGCAGCGCCGAGGACGTGCCTGGCCAGCTCCGGATGGTGTGCGGGCTGGACGAGGAGGCCCGAGAGAGCGCCTTCCGCAGTTTGTTCGGCAACATCTTCCACCAGGGCACCCGGTACTCGGCCTCTCCGTACGCCGTGCCGTTCCTCACCCGAATCGCTGTCGCGGGCCCGGTCGGCGCCCGGGCCGACGCGGTGCTGCTGCTGACCCGTCTGGCAATTGATTGGCACGACGAGTACGACCTCCCGCTCGGCATCGACACCGCCGCGTGGCGCGCCACAGCCATCAGCCCCGAAGAGAATCTGCGCTGGTACGACGAGCAGATCGCCGCCGAGACCGACGAGGAGCGGCTGAAGAACCTGTGCGAGGGACGGGCGTACTGCGCGGCGGGGCACCCCGTCGACGCCCGCGAGGGCGCACTGCGCTCTTATGACGCGGTCCGCGCCCAGCTTCCCGCCCTGCTCGAACTGCTCGACGGCCAGGACCCGGAGATCCGCACCAAGACCGCGTACCTCCTCGGCTGGTTCCCCGAGGAGGCCGACGCCACCCTGCTCCCATTGCTGGCCTGCCTCGACGGCGAGCGGGACCCAGTCTGCGTCGCCACGGTCCTCGTCTCGGTCGGGCTGATCGCCGACCACGACCCGGACGGCCGACTCCGGCACTACCTCGACCACGAGCACCCCTTGCCGCGCTGGGCCGCCGCCACCGCCCTGACCCGCTTGCTGGTTGCACACCCGGCCACCGTGCCCGGCCTGCCGCCTGCGGAGCGCATCGCCGCCGAGCTGGCGGCCTTCGGCGCCGGGCCGGCCCCCGAGACCGCTACCGCCCACCACGCGGGCGACCTGCACAGCTACACCGTCCGCAGTCTGCTGCACCTGATGGGCGCCGCCGAGGACCCGGACGGGGTTCTCCTGGAGATCGTCCGCGCCCTGCCTCGTATCGAGGAGACCGGAGTCGTGCCCCGCCCGCTGGCCGTCCGCGCCGAGAACCTGCTGGAAGCCCTGTTCGACCCCGCGGACACCGTACCGGTGTTCGCCGAGCTCTCCGCTGGGCGCCGGGAGTTGCTGAGGGTCCTGGCCGAGCTGCTGACCGCCGCGGACTTCCAGCCCGTGCTGTTCGGCTCCGACCTCCACGAGCGGTTCACCCAGTACGGCCTCCCCGGTACCCGCCCCGCCCTACGCGCCTACGTCGGACTGTCCACCGAGGGTGAGGACCCGAGCGCTCCCCTCCCCGATCCCTGGGCACCGTTCCGCAATCACTGATCCCACCGCCCCTCACCGAGCGCCGGCCGCTGGCCGCTGGCCGAGATGGGGTGACAGGAACCCAGCGGCGGTCAAACTCACCTGGCAAACGGCCAAGATCACCTGTCAGAGGTCAGCGGCGGAACGTCCTCGGCGAGGCACTTCATAACTGTCCCGTCTCAAACGATCTGGTCCGTATCTCAGTTGGACTGGTCCGATTCGCTCGGCGTCTCAAGCGATCGGGCTTGGGGGACTGACCTGAGCGATTCACGCCACAGGCACTATGCGTATCCGGTTGACTGTTCCTCGCCAGGCAGATACGGGCCCGGTGTGCAGGAAAAGGGCCGGGGCGTCCAGGACGGCGCCGGCCTCCAGCAGATCGTCGCGGGCCTCCAGGGCAAGGAGGTTCACCTCGGAGAGGACGGCGTCCCGTCCCTGGGCGAGTCGTCCGGTCAGGGCCTCGCGGTCGGACTGGTAGCCAGCCAGCAGGGAGGCGATGAACCGGATATCCGGCAGGTGCTTGCCGTAGGCGTCGATGGCGGCCTGGGAGGCGTTCCAGGCCGGTAAGCCGCTGGTGTCGTATCCCGGCGCGTCCACGCAGGGGTCCTCTCGGGGAGTGCCGGGTTGCCGGGTCGTATCCAAGGGGGGCTACCGGCGACACGTGCCAGGGCTCCGGACGAGGCAGTTCGGAGCCCTGGCACGTGGCGGTGTTGAGAGCGGCGGCGTCCGCGGCTCAGGGTGCTCCAGTCACGCGTAGCTTTCGCACGTCGCCGATTCCGGTGCAGGTGGTTTTGCCCTCCTTGTAGAGCTCCTTGATGGCTGCCCGGACGTGCTTCTCGCGGGCCTGGCCGAGTACCCCAGCCAGGACCTCGCCCTGGTGGTCGCCGACGATGAAGCTGCCGTGTGTGCGGAGGAGGGCCTCCAGATTCGCGCGGATCGTCTTGATCCACCCGAGGCGGCGGGTCTCTTCCTCCTCGTCGAACGTGTCCTCTGCGTTGAAGAGCATGTCGGAGCTGGCCGGAGGAAGACAGGCACGGCGCCATTCCACCTGGGCAAGACTGGCCGCTTCCCCGAAGAGCCAGAGGCCAACCCTATGCCGGCTGAAGTGGACCAGGTTGTAGGCGACCTGAAGGTCCGCGCGGTTGCGCACCGCGACGGTCCAAGAGCCAGCTCCTACAGCCCGCCCTACCCGCATCGCGAAGCCGGCGGTGATGCGGTCCACTGCCTCGGCGTTGTTCGCGGAGTCCAGGAACTCCTGCTGCCACCAGTCGCCGCCGCAGGCATCGTCCATCGCCTTCAGGGTTGCCGGCTTTCCGGGGATCTCTTTCGTACTGGTGAGCAGGCCGCCGAAGCGGCGTACGGCGTTGGCGTTGAAGTTGAGGAGGACCTCGGTGGGCTGGCCTCCGGGGCGACGGCTCCCGAAGATCCGCTGCGTGAGGGCCTCGAAGGTGACGCCGAGGCCGAAGGGGTCGAGGAATGCGAAGAGCGGTGACCCTTCGGCGGCTTCAAGGACATGGTCCAGGTGCTTCTCGACACGGCCCTGCAGGGCGTGGGCTGAGATCCCCTGCTCCCGGGCTTCCGCCACGAGCGCCGACAGGGACTGGTAGTTCTTGCGGTCCTTTTCGATGAAGTAGCAGTCGAGCTTAAAGAGCGTTTTGTTCCGCCTTGGGTGTTTGGTAAGTAACGTGGTGTCAGCGGAT
>NZ_JBVJLO010000041.1:0-23239 GCF_055584685.1 Streptomyces sp. NPDC102258 | reverse complement strand
GGATCGACGACCTCCTCAAAGCCGCCGACTGATCGCAACCTCACACAGGCCCTAGATGGCTGCCCCGCCGCTGCCAGCGCACAAAGTCTGGTCTTTGATTGACCTTCACCTGTGGGCGAGCCCCGGCATCAGTGAGGCCGGGTGAGACGCCCGGCACGAAGAGGAGTAGGCATGGAGCTGCTGACCATCGGGGCATTCGCGAAGGCGTCCCGGTTGTCGCCGAAAGCACTGCGCCTGTACGACGAACTCGGTCTGCTGCCCCCGGCCCGGGTCGACCCGGTGACTGGCTACCGCTTCTACGCCCCCCGGCAACTGGAGCGGGCCCAGCTGGTGGCCTGGCTACGCCGGCTCGGAATGCCCCTAGCCCACATCCGCGAGGTATGCGGGCTGGATGCAGCCGCAGCCGCGCAGGAGGTCCGCGCGTTCTGGGCCCGGATCGAAGCCGATACCGCCGCGCGCCGGGACCTGGCCAATTTCCTCGTCGACCACCTGTCCTGGAAAAACCCCATCATGCCATCGACCACCAACCCCCTGCACATCCGCTACGCCGCACTGTCCGACACCGGCCTGGTCCGCGACAGCAACCAGGACACGGCCTACGCAGGATCCCGGCTACTCGCCGTGGCCGACGGCTTCGGCCCGGACGGCGCCCCCGCCAGCGCGGCCGCCGTCGAGGTACTCAAGCGCCTAGAGAGCGACAGCATCCCGGCGGGCAACCTCCTTAACGCCCTGGGCGACGCGGTCGACCAAGCCCAGCAGGCCGTGCACGGCGTCGTCTCCACCGGCCACGCGCCAAACGAAGCAGGTACGACCCTGACCGCGATGCTCTGGACCGGCTCCCACCTGGCCCTGGTCCACATAGGCGACTCCCGCGCCTACCTGCTGCGTGACGGCGAGCTCTTCCAGATCACCCACGACCACACGCTGGTGCAGTCGATGGTCGACGAGGGACGCATCACCGCGGACGAAGCCGCCTCCCACCCGCAGCGGTCGTTGCTGATGCGGGCCCTGGCCGGGGCATCCAATCCCGCCGCCGACATTCAGCTGCACGACGCCCAACGGGGGGACCGCTACCTGCTGTGCTCGGACGGCCTCTCCTCCGTCGTCGCGACCGAGGACTTGCACCAGGTCGTCTCCACCATCACCGATCCCGAGCAGGCCGTACGCGAGCTCATCGCCTTGGCCAACCGCTCAGGCGGCCCCGACAACGTCAGTTGCGTGGTCGCTGACGTGCTGGAGCTCCAGCAATAGGCGCGACCACCATGGATATCGACACGCTCACCGACCTGGACCGGCTTCAACACGAGGAACTGATCGACGGAGCCGACCAGGACCGACTTTCGCGGCAAACCGCGAGAACCAGAGCTGTTCCACGGATCCCCTCCACCGACAAGCGTCGTCCGGTCCGCCCCGCGCACGCTCGCCAGGCTCCGAGGATAAGAAGCCAGCGCCTGAGACACATCCAATCCCCTCAAGCCTCAAGCCCAAAGCTGCCCCCGTTCGGGTCCGCCCCACCTCACTTGTGGGCCCTGGTCGGCCGATGTCCCTCATCTCGGATCACGAGATGCTCAATGACTTCCTCCAGCTCTCGCAAATATGCCCGCACATTCCGCTTCGCCACCGCATTGTCGGGATACCGTGCATGCACGGACACACCGTCCCTGGTGCGGCTGATCCAGATGTCCAGCTCCCGGCCTCGGCGCGGGTTCGTCAATATCTGGGCGTCGAGCGTCGCCGGGCGGTCTGCAACGTCGTACGGGCGATAGTCCATATACGATATCCACCCCCCTGAGCCCGTGAAGGATTGCATCTCGGTTTCCCGCTCCACCAGCCCGAACGGGACATCCAGGTACTCAAAGGCACGCCTGATGGCGGCACGGGCACGCGGAACGAGTCGGTCGAATTTCGACTCGTCGTCCATGCGCAATTCAAGCGGAACGGCATTGACGAACCAGCCGAGCGCCGATCGGGTGGCAGGCGTCCTAGTCTGGTAAGGCGCCAGGAGCCGTAGCACCCCCTGATCCGAGCTACTCCGCGAGATCATCCCGAGCGCGGCAAGCAGCCCCGCGAAGAGACTGCCCCCCGCCGTTCTACAGCGCGCTTCGAAGATGTCGGCGGTTGTCGCGTCGCACAGTTCGATCTCCTCCGCCGTGAGGGGAACGTCCTCCTCCTCATTGATACCCAGGTGAAGCGGAAATCGAGGGAGGCGCCCCTGCTCCGCCTCGGTGAAACCGCGCCAGCGGGTGACCGAGGCGAGGATCCTGGCCGGAGGAACCCGACGTTCCTCGATGCAGAAATCCAGAAAGCTCCCTGCTGGTGACGACACCGGTGCTTCGCGACCGCACCGCGCCAAGTACAGCTGCTGGATCTCCACGGCGGCCAAAGCCAGCGAATGCAGGTCCGTGACACTATGGTCGAACGCCATGAACAGAGTCGCGCCGTCGGTGCCCAGGACCGCCGCGAACGTGTAAGCCGGCCAGGTGAGGGGATCGGTGTCCGCGTCGAACATCGACTTCAGCGCCGCCAGCGCTCCCTCCCGGGAGGTGTACTCCCCTCTCTCCCGTTGTTCGAGGACCACCTCGTCGGCCTCCAGGACGAACCTGCTGGTCCCGCTGCCCACATGGAATCCGCTGCGCAGGACTTCGTGGCGCGCCACGAAGTCCTGCAATGCCTTTCGCAGGAGATCATCTTCTACACCGCCCGGGAAGTCGACGGCGATGCCATACCAGCGCGGCGCGTGCGCCCCGGCGGCACTGGCGGACAGGGCGGAGGAGAGACGGGCCTGTTGGTTGACGGAGGGGGGTGCCGGATGCGGATGCGCCCGGGTGAGGTCCACGCGGTCAGCGGCTCCGGCCCGCCATCGGACGAGCCGCCCCGGCCGCACCTTGCAGTCCGCGATTCCGACCATGCGCATCTTTCTGCCCCTTCCGGTACTCGACCACTATCCGAACGGCGACGCGAGGACGGACACGACCTCCTCCGCCAGGCGGGCCGCGGTGTCGGCGTCGACACGGGCCCTGCGGTGACCTATGACGCCCGTGTATGTGTGTTCCCTCTGAAGCCAGGTGACATAGCAGTCCCGCCAGGTGGAGCTCCTGCCCGGTATCGGTACGGGCGTCGCTTCGGCATTCAGGAGCCGTAGGCTGCCTTCGCCTCCGACGAGCCGTGACGGCAGACTCGGCATGTTCACCATGAGGGGGAACGGGGCACCGATGTCAGCCAGCACCTTTTCCGAGAAGACGTCCGCAAAATCATCGGCCTCCATCCAGCTCTGCCGTACGGCGGCAGCGGCATGGACCAGTGCACCCGACGGGTCCATCCGGGCGCGAGTGATGCGGGTGTTCACGAAGTGCCCGATTGTCTGGCGTACCGAATCGTCGCGGTTGAAGGTGTCGGTCCCCAACAGCAGGTCACTTTTCCCCGTGACCCTGGAAACAGCCAGCGCCGTTGCCGAGAGAAGGACGGTGAAGGGGGAGATCCGGACGGCACGCGCCACGTCACGAATCTGTTCCACCAACGCGGTCGCCACGTCGAACGAGTGGTTGCCGAGGTCGGATTCGTGGACGAGACCGGCCTCCGCAGAGTCGGGCCAGCACACCTGATCGCTGTAGCCCTTCACCGTATTCGCCAAGAACTCGGTGGCCGACTCCTCGCGCTTCTCCCACCGAGCCCGCTGGGCCGACGCAAATTGGAGATAGGTTGCTCCCACGGGCGGCAGGCCGGCAGGTCGCTCCTCGACCCGGGCGGCATAGAGCTCGGCCAGGTCCCGCCACAGCAGCATCAATGACCAACCGTCGTAGACCAGGTGGTTTACCGTCAGCGAGAGGTAGGTGTGCGGGGTGCGGTGGATCGCCGACCGGAACAGCCGGCTTCCGCCGAGCACGGCGTCGAGAACGTACCGCTGCTCGACCAGCTCCTTGACCAGACCATCCTCTGAGACACCCGGACGGTCGGCGATTCCGACGTAGCCACCGAGGGCTGCCCGGATCTCCTGCGCATGGCCGCCGTCACGCCGCACGATGCGCGTACGGAGCCCGGGATGGCGGGCGAGCAGGTCCTCGATCGCCAGGACCAGGCAGTCGATGTCGACCGCCCCGCCCAGGCGGAACAGGAAGCAGTAGTCGTACCCCGGAGCGGACTCGGGGTGATGCCTCATCTTGCGCAGGATGTCTTCTTGTTGGAACGACAGCGGGCCTGTCAGGGGATCCATGGCACAGTCTCTTCTCGGGCCTCATGAAGGCTCCACGGCCGCTGTCGCGGCGGCCGAGGAGCACAGGGGGGAACCTCACCGTGTGGCACGGGCCACGCGCAGCGCGTCCTGAAGTCAGCCCGCGACTTGTCCGAGGCGCTGCTCAAGAGCCGACACGAATGCGGAGAACTTGGGATTCTCGTAAAGCAGACCCAGCGGGATCCGCACATCCAGGTCGGACTCCAGCCTGGCGATGATCTGCATGGCCATAAAAGAATGACCGCCGGCGTCGAGGAAATCCGATTCGCCATGCACCTCGTCGTCCATGGCAGTTTCCCAGGCCACCCGGGCCTTCTCTTCGATCATACTGGCTTCCATTACAGTCCTTCCTCTCCCCTCGCCTCATTTCCCTGCGAGCAGGGCACTGCGGTCGAGTTTTCCGTTTCTGTTGAGCGGCCAGGTGGACGTGAATCGCCACTGGTGCGGAACCATGTAGGGCGGGAGCCGCCGCGAGCAGCGCGTACGCAGTTCCGCCAGCAGAGCCCGGTCCCGATCGAGGCCTTCGGTCATCTCGATCACTGCGATGAGCTGCTTCGACCCGGTCTTGTCATCGGCTGCGATCACAGCGGCCCGGGCTATCTCGGGAAAGCTTTCTAGAGTCGATTCGACTTCTGCCGTGTCGACCCGGTATCCACGCACCTTGACCTGGAAGTCGCGGCGCTCGACGAATTGCAGCGTCCCGTCAGACCCCCACCGACAGTAGTCGCCCGACCGGTAGAGACGCATCCCTTTCAGGGGCCCGTCGTCCGGGGTGACGAACTTCTCCCCCGTGAGGAGGGGGTGGTTGGCGTACCCGCGCGCCACTCCCGGCCCCGCTACGCACAGCTCGCCCATCGCCCCATAGGGGACGGGGTTCATGCCGCCGTCGACAAGGACGACGTCCGTGTTGACGATGGGCCGGCCGATCGGTACGGCGGACCGCGATAGGTGCTCGGGGGCCGTGATGAGATGGCAGCACGTGAACGTCGTGGCTTCGGTGGGACCGTAACCGTTGACGATCTCGATGCCGCGGCACGTCTCCAGGACCGTCAGGACCTTCGACGGCGAGACCACGTCGCCACCGACCAGCAGCCTCCGGACGCCCTGGAAGCTTTCGACCTCGTACTGGACCATGTGGTGGAACAACCCGGCCGTCAGCCAGAGGACCGATACCTTCCTGTCCCGGACGGCGGTCCCAATGTCGCGCAGCGACGGCCGGCTCTCCGGTACGAACTCGAGCCTTCCACCCGCGGCGAGGCACGGCCATATCTCGAAGGTGGACGCGTCGAATGCCAACGATGCCAGTTGGAGGACGACATCGGTCGAACGGACCCCCACGTACTGCTCGTCGAGGATCAACCGCCAGATGCCGGCGTGGGTGACTTCGACGCCCTTCGGCATGCCGGTCGACCCAGACGTGTACATGATGTACGCCAGGTCGGATGACGAAGCGGCACGGCGGGGCGATTCGAGTGGGTCGCGCGGTTCGACCGTCTCGACGAGCAACGAGTCGGCCGCGAACCGAGCGGGCAGCAGATCTCGCAGAGCGCGGTCCGTCACCGTCACCCGGACACCCGCGTCGGCCAGGACGGCGTGCATGCGCTCCTGGGGAAATGCCGTCGCCAACGGAACGAACGCCGCGCGCGCCTTCCACACCCCGAGCAGTGCGACGACAGCCAGCGGCGAGCTCTCCAGGAGCACGCCAACCACATCCCCGGCCGCCACCCCCCGTTCCCGCAGGCTGTGCGCGACCCCCGTCGCGGCCGCGTCGAGCTCGGCGTAGGTCATCGTCGTGTCGCCCAGAGCGAGGGCCGTGGCCTGCGGCGACCGACGGCACCTGGACTCCACGGCGTCGGTGACGGGCCGGTCAGGTATCGGCACACGGACCCCGCGACCGAGGGACAGGACCCGTTCCACGTGGTTCGCAGTGACGACGGCTAGCTCGTCGACCGGGCGCTCGGGGTACTCCAGGAGTGCCTCGTACACCATGGCGAGACCCTCGGCGAGACCTGCCCCCAGCAGTTCGTCGGGGCTGGACACCGTGAGCCGGTGCCCACCGCCGTGATCTCCGGAGAGGTGGACGAGCGCGTCATAACCCTCGGGAACACCTTCGGATGCCGGGGTATCCATCACCGTCATGAGCACCTTCATGGGCCCGCTCGGTGGCGCTGGCCACGCCGCATCCACTCCGGACCGCTTCAGTGCGGCCAGCCGGCGGGTGACCTGTTCCACCAGCCGGCTCCCAGTGGGCCCTGGCTCCACCTCGGCCGAGATCAGCCCCCGCTGACCAGCATCGTCCGGCGTGGTGTGCCGGGCGAGGGCCGCACACGGGTGAGGCTGCTGCTCGTAGCGTCCGACGAGCAGCAGCAGGGCAGTCGCGAGGATCGCCGTGACGGCCGCCTCGTCGGCCGTGGCTCCTGTTCCGTCGTCGCGCAGCACGGCACTGGCCGCGCACCACGCCTCGGCGGCACGGGGCTCGACGGCGTCGGACGGCTCGGCGGACATCAGGAGGTCGGCCATTCGCCGGCGCCGGTGAGCTCCATGCTGACCGCCCAGAGCCGGGCGGCGAGTTCCGGATCGCGGCCGAGGTCGCTGATCTCCGCGGGTTCGCGATCCGCGTAGTACAGCGCTTCAGGCGTTAGTCCCGGGGCTCTTTCGGCAAGCCACACCATGGTGTCGGCACCCTTTTCCGGAGTCCCGAGAATGAAGCGCTCGAAGGGCTTCGCTATGCGCACGAACGGGGAGTCGCGGTTGATGTCCGTGCGGATGGCACCGGGGTGGAAGCAGGACGCGACCAGACCCGTGTTCTCCCTCAGGCTGTGGGTGAAGAGGATGTTGGCCAGCTTGGAGCGGCCGTACGATAGGGATCCCGTCCAACTTCGTCGCAGCTGCAGATCGGCGAAGTCGAACCGCCCCTTGGTGTGCGAGGACGACGCCGTGGTGATCACCTGGCCGGAGCTGCTCAGGATTCGCCGTGCGAGCAGATTGGTCAGCAAGAAGGGGGCCAAGTGGTTGACCGCCAGGCCGAGTTCGAATCCGTCCGGGGACTCCTGACGGCGGCTGGGCTGGACGGCAGCATTGTTGACGAGCAGGTCCACCTGCGGGAAGCCGTCCAGAATGCGATCAGCCAGCTCGCGCACACCGCCGAGGTTCGCGAGGTCGGCCGCGATGGGGCGGGGGACGGCGGACTGTTGCTGTGCCACCGAAAGCATCTTCTCGTGAACGGCACGCAGCTTCTGCGGTGACCGGCCCGTGATCAGGACGGACCTGCCACGCCGTGTGAGCTCCACGGCTGCGGCGGCACCGATTCCCGAACTCGCGCCGGTGATGACGGAAATGCCCATCGAATTTCGTCCGTTTCTCTTCACATGAACAATCTCTGAAGCACCGGGGACCCCGGCACCACCCGTCGCCGTCAGTCCGCGGCGTACGCCGTGGCCTGAATCCCGTAGAGCTCGGCATAGCGCCCGTTGTGCCGCATGAGCTCGTCGTGGCTCCCGCTCTCGACGACCCGGCCCTTGTCCAGCACCAGGATCAGATCTGCGTCCGTGACGGTGGAGAAGCGGTGGGAGACCACGATGGTCACCGCACCGGTGTGCCGTCCGTTCCTTCGGGCCCGTGCCATCTGCTGCTCGAAGATCGCCTGCTCACTGGGTGCGTCAAGGGACGCGGTGGGTTCGTCGAGTACGAAGAGCAGAGGTTCGGAACGCATCGCGGCTCGGGCGAGGGCCGTGCGCTGCCACTGACCCTCCGACAGGTCCACGCCCCCCAGTTCCCGTCCCAGCTGCGTGTCGAGGCCGTTCGGCAGCCGTTCTACGAGGTCTGTCGCCTCTGTCTCCCTGAGGGCCTGCCAGATCCGCTCCCGGTCCTCCACATGCTTCAGGTCGCCCAGGCCCACCGTCTCCGCGAACGACGTGCGGAACCTGCCGAAGTCCTGGAAGGCGGCGCTCGACCGCTCCCGCCACGCCTGGGTGTCCAGGGAGGCGAGCTCCACGTCGTCGACCGTGATGCTTCCGTTGTCGGCGCGGTAGAGCTTGGTGAGGATTTTCACCAGCGTCGTCTTGCCGGAGCCGTACTCCCCCACGACGGCCACGACCGAACCGGCCGGGAGCACGGTTGTGATCCCGTCGAGGGCCAGGCGGTCGGTGCCGGGGTACGAGTACGTCACGTCCCGGAGGTGGATGCCCTTGAGTAGCCGCTTGGGCGGCATCTGCGCTCCCCGGGCACGGGCCCGGTCGGTGCTCGCGTAGTCCTGGAGCCAGAGGTAGGGGTCGAGGACCCGCCGGGAGCCGGCGGTGGACGTGGTGCTCATCACCGTACTGGCAACGGTCTGGCGCAGGCTGGCTGCCATGGTCACCGTGAGCACCAGATCGCCGACCGTCCCGCGGCCGCGGGACGCGAGGTACGTCAGCAGGGCCAGGGAGCCGACGAACCCCGTGGTGAACACGAGCCATCCGGCCAGCTTCCACGCCGCGGCCGCGAACTGGACCCGTGAGCGCGGCCCCATGGCCGCCCGCCAGGCTTCGCTCTGCCTGCGGACGACCTCCGCCGCCGCGCCGGAGACCCGGATGTCCTTGCCCGACGCCACGCCGACGGCCAGCCCGGCGAGGTGCTGATGAAGTCGGTACGCTTCCGCGGTCTCCACCTCGGCCCGCTTCACGAGTCCCTGCCCCCGGTGGTCGCACCACACCGGGACGACCGCGAAGACCAAGAGCAGGATGAGCCACGGCGTGACCGAGCCGAGCAGGGCCACGGTCACGACCAGCTTGAGCACGTTGGCGACGGCCATGACCGCGGTCCACATGCTCAGGCTCACCTGTCCGGTTCCGGACCTGACGATGCTCACCCGGTCCAGGAAGTCAGTGCGCTCCAGGTGTTCGAGGCCTTCGATCTCGGCCATGTCCCGGTGCACCCGGGGATGGAGGTAGAGCCGGCCCAGCCTGTCGTTGGCGGTGACCCGCAGCATGTCGGCCGTGGTCTGGAGAACCAGGTTCAGCGCGTATACCCCGGCCGCACACGCCGCCGCGGCCACGGCGCGAGCCGTATCGCCCCTGACGATGGCATCGACGGCCTCCCTCAGCGCCAGTGCGCACACTGCCACCACCAGGACCGATCCCGCGATCGCCGCCAGCGTGGCGGCGGTGTACTTGCGCTGGCGGCGCCACGACTGGACCAGCAGCTCCCGCCAGAGCGTGAGGTACCGCCTCATCGGGTCTCCTCCTCTTCAAGCCTGTCGTCGTGGCCTCGGCGGAACCGCTCGGCCTGGATCTCGAACATCTCGGCGTATGCGCCACCGACGGCCATGAGCTCCTCGTGCGTGCCGGACTCGGTGATGCGGCCGCCGTCCAGCAGGACGATACGATCCGCCTGACGCACCGTGGACAGCCGGTGGGAGATGAGGACCACGCTGGCTTCGGCGCGGGTCTTGGCGATCCGCTCGAAGACCTCAAACTCCGTCCGGACGTCGAGGTGCGCCGTAGGTTCGTCGAGAACGAGGACCCTGGCTCCCTGTCGGACCGCGTACAGCGCGCGGCTCAGGACCACCTGCTGCCACTGCCCTCCCGACAGGTCCACACCACCTGTGCGGCTGCGTGCCAGAGGGGTGTCCCAGCCGTCGGGCAGCCCAGCCAGCACGGCCTCGAAGCCAGCGTCCTGCGCTGCGGCCTCCACCAGGCGGCGGTCCTGGGGGACGCCGCCCTGGCCGAGCGAGATGTTGTCCGCGGCCGAGAGCTGGTATTTGACGAAGTCCTGGAACACGACGGAAAGCTTCCCGCGCCACGTTGCCGGAGCGATGTGCGCGAGGTCGTCCCCTGCCACGGAAATGCGGCCCGCGGTCGGTGTGTACAGGCCGCTGAGCAGCTTGATCAGGGTGGACTTCCCGGCACCGTTCAATCCCACGACCGCCAGCAGCTCGCCGGGCCTGATCTCCAGATCGAGCGCGTCGAGCACGTTGCTCGGATTGGTCGAGTAGCGGAACGAGACGCCTTCGAAGCGAACGAGCGGCGGCGTCTCGCGCTCCCGGCAGCGCCGGTCGGCTTCGGGGTCGACCGCGTTACGCGTCGCCGAGTCAGCCGTGACCCGCTTCAGCGCGTCGAAGGCGTCGAGTACGCGGGTGGCCCCGAGGATGTGGTAAGAGTCCGGATCGGAACCGAGGATCTGGAACAGCGACCAGGCGGCCGCGAAGACGGCCGCGGCAACGCCCACTTCACTCGTTCCGCGCGCGGCGCTGTACGCAACAAGAGCGTAGGCCGGCATCAGTCCGACGACGGTGATCAGGAGATGCTTCCACGAACCGCGCACCATGCCGGCGATGTAGCTCCACAAGGGGGCGTTCGCACTGCGGATATGCTGCTGCATGCGTCGGATCATCCAGTCGGAGAACCCGAAGATGCGCACGTCCTTTCCTTCGCCCGCGGACGCCGCCGCCTCCCGCCAAACGTCGGCGTGCATCTCCCCGGCCGTGGCTCCGCGCCACAGCCGCGCCAGGGCGAATTCGTCCCGGGTTCGCAACACCCTGCTGAGCACTGCGGGCAGCAGTACCAGTGGAACGATCCACCAGCTGTAGGAGGCAAGGACCGCACAGGCGGCGACGGCTCCGATCACCGTCGCCGCCCAGCGGATCTGCCCTATGGCCCCGTCGGCCGGGGTGCAGTCGTACCCGCGGCTGCGGTCCGCCATCGCCTCACGGACGAGGACCTGCACGTCCGGCCGCTCCAGCGGCTCGATCGTGGTGAGGCCCGCGACGACCCCGGCGACCTGCTCCCGGTGCTCCCCGTCGATGCGCGCGCTCGCCAGGAAACGCAGCGGGGCGACCAGGGCCTCGGCTGTGTGTCCCATCACGAGCACGCACGTGAACACACCCAGGGGCAGCAGGGCCATGGTGAACAGACCGGACGTCGTCGTCGTGTCGAGCTCGCCCACCAGCAGTGCCAGGGCCTGAGCCGACGCCGCGGGCGCCAGGCTCTCGACGAGCAGGAGAACGGCGAGCGGTGCGACGACCGGTGTTCGCGCAGCCTTCAGCACCCGCAATAACCTCAGGCGGTTGGAGATGGCATCCATGCGTGGCCTTCCGATATCTGTTGCCGCTGGCTCGTGCGGGCGCGGCGACGTGGGCTCTCTGCGGGGCGAGAGGACTAGCGGTACGTTTCCAGCGTCCCGGTCCGCCGGACATCGAGGGACACGCAGTGGAACGAGCCTCCGAGAGAGCGGGCGTGGGTGAGCCGCTGCGGCAGCACCTCGACTCCGTGCTTCTCCAGCGTCCGCATGAGCTCCGGCTGCCTGTCGTCGGCGACCACCAGGTTGGGCTTCAGTACCAGCAGGTTCATGCCGATCCAAGTGGAGCAGTAGGGGCGGTCCCCGATGAAACCGATGTCTTCCAGCTCGGGGCACCACACCTTGTCCCAGCCGCGCAGGAAGTCCGGCATGTTGCGGTCGTTGACGCGGGAGGGGTTGAGGAGGACCAGACCAGGTCGGAGCGGCACTATCGTCGAGTCGACGTGCGTGGAGGCGTACAGGTCACGGCAGGGGTGCACCGTGTAGGTGTCGCCGAGGGTGGACTGGAGCCACTTCCAGCCCCGCTCGTTTCCGCTGTCCGAGACGAGGTAGAGGATGTCCGTGCCGAACCGCAGGATGTTCGCCGCGTCGAAGGCCGGCTCCATGTCGAGCAGTCGGTGGCCCGGCTCGCGCGCGACGTCGTACATGTCGTCCGTAAGGCGGGGCTTGGGGGCGGAAAGCCAACGGGCGCCGCTGTCGAAGTACTCCAGAAGCAGGTTCTTGTAGGCGAACGGCTCCAGGAATCGTGACCGGAGCACCATGGGGGTCTCGATCACCGTGTCACCGATGGTCAGCAGGACGTCTCGCGGGCAGTAGTTGTAGTGTCCGTCCGTCTGCCAGTCCGGAGTGGCGACGGTACCCGCGTGGTCCGTGTCCTGCGGACGCCGCACCGTGACGCCGAGGCTGGTCAGGGACCGGCTGAGCTCTTCCAGATCCTCCTGCGTCTGCTCCACGACGTGCTGGGGGTAGGGCCCGGAGGGAATCCTGTCCGGCGAGCCGAAGTCCGCGTAGTCGACCGTGAACAGATCGGTTCCCGCAGCGGGTATCTGTGCCCCTTGGATGGAGCCGATGATGACCTCTTCCAGCGGATCCCATTCGTTGTGGACGTCGACGAGGCTCATGTGTGCTCCTTGATTAGGCAGGATGAGAAACGGTGGTTGGGGAAAGTCGTCGGGTGCCGGGCCGGGGCCGCGGGCCGCTCGGTCAGCGGTCCCCGCATGGGCGCCCGAGGAGGCGCAGGGCTTCGGTGCGCACCAGGGGGTTGCCGTAGAGGCCCCAGCCGAGGTCGAAGCGCTCACCGCCTCGAGGGTCCGTGAAGAAGCCACCCGCTTCGCGGACGAGGAGCACGGCGGGCGCCTGGTCCCAGGCTTTGCCGGCGTCGTCGAGCAGGATGTCGACGCGGCCTTCGACGAGTGCGGCGACCGGCGAGACGCTGTCCTGCTCCCACGTGGTGTGCGCGGCGAGAAGCGCAGCCTCCGCTGATCCGGGTTCCACGAGGCCGGCGGCTCGGCCGTCTGCCAGTCGCACCGCACGGGACACCGAGAGAGGCCGTGTCGTGCTGAGCGGATCGTCGGCGGTGCTGCGGTACGCACCGGCACCACGCACCGCCCACCACCTCAGCCGCTCGGTCGGCCGCGTCATGATCGCCACAGACAGGAGGCCATCGATCTGGAGGGCGATGTGGGTGCCCCATGCCCGTCCGCCGGCGAGGTAGGAGCGCGTGCCGTCGATGGGATCGATGATCCAGCGCCTGCGGGCGCGCGGCGCGCGGACCCCGGATTCCTCGGAGAGGACTCCGTCGTGCAGTCTCTCGGCCGCGAGCACATCGAGCATCGCCGCCTCCACCGCCAGGTCCGCCTCGCTCACGGGGGAACCGTCGCTCTTCACGAAGGTCTCGGGCGCTCGGGAGTACCACGATAGGGCTGTGCGATCGGCCAGATCTGCCAGACGGTGCGCCAGCAGGACATCCGGTCCCTGGCGGTCCGATGCGCCGGTCATCGAACCTCGCTTCCGCGCTCCGACCGGACCGCCGCCAGTGCCGATCGGTCGGAGAGGAGCGCGGCCAGCCGGTGGGCGAGAGCCAGTGTCGTCAGGGAGGGGTTGGCCGCGCCAAGGCGCGGGAAGGTCGAAGGGCCGGCCGCGAAGAGTCCCGGTACGGTGCGGAACTCATGGTTCTCGTCGAGCACGCCGCCCAGGGGGAGGGTGCCTCCCTCGTGGTCCTCGCTTCCGAGGGTGTTCGACCAGGTGGCTGGCGTTCCCGGAGCCAGGGCGGCCACCGATTCGGGCAGGGCGAGCGCGTTGCCGCGCCGCGGGTCTCCGTAGTCCCCGAACTCGACCGCGTGCTGCCGCACTCCCGCGATCACGCAGATCTGGGCGTAGCACTCGCGCACGACTTCCTGTTGCAGCGCGATCAGTTGGCGATCCGTCTCCGAAGGGACGGAATGGACCGTCATGGGCCAGGGGTATTCGGCTCCCGGCGTGGCCCGTACGTGGCTCGTGTTCTCGTCCGTCTGCTCACCCATGGCGCGGATCTCCATGAGCAGGGTGCCGTCCTCATCCTGCGGGTGTACGTCCACGAAGAGGTTGGAGCGGACGGGTGGACCGTACGGCGTGTAGTAGCTTCCGACAGGGACGGTTTCGAGCAGCCGCGTGGCGCTTTCGGCGTCCAGCCTGAGGAGCAGGCCCTGCACGATGTGGTCGGCAAGGCCCGGCAGCGTCACCGGCTCCGGATGATCCGCCGGTGTGAGTGCCTGCAGGGCGAGGCGGCTGTTCTCGACCGTGCCGGCGCACAGGATGACGTTGTCGGCGGGGATCTCCACGGCGGAACCGTCCTGGTGGCGGACAACGATGCCCCCCACCCGGCCCTCGCGCACCACGACGTTGACGGCCTCGGTGCGGCCCATCAGGCGTATCCCGGGCGGCAGATCGCCCGGGCGGCCCGAGACCGGGTCGCGCCAGTCGTCGAGTCCCGAGTACGCGAACCAGGCGTCGGCCCGGCCGCGGACCGCCCGCCGGGCCAGGGGGGTGGGCAGAAGCCGCAGGCCGCCGGCTTCGACCGGGGCCGGAAGGGCAACGGCTTCGCTGCCGGGCCGTGCCTCTCGGGCCCACTCCAGCAGCCGCTGCTCGATGCGCGCGTACAGCGGCGGGCCGCCGCGCCATGACTCGCGCAGATCGCGGACGACGGAAGCCGGCCAGTCGGAAGCCGAATGGGCCCACTCCTCCAGGGGAAGGACCACGCCGTACCAGTACAGGGTCCGGCCTCCCAGTCGGCGCCGCAGCCCGGAGCTTCCCTCGTAGTGCGGCGAAGTCAGGGAGGTCCAGGGGCGGGCGAAGGTGCTGTCGGTCTCAGGCTCGAGCCACAGGCGCATGGCCTGCTCGGACGAGTGGGTGACGTTGACGTGCTGGAGGTCGTCGGCCGGTCCCGCCTCGATGACGAGGACGTCGTCGACACCCCTGCGGGCCAGCTCACCGGCGACTTCCAGTCCGGCGAGCCCCGCGCCCACGACGACGGTGCGTGCGGTTCCCGGTTCGGCAAAGCTGTCGCTGAGCACATCACTTCTTTCTCTACGGGCGTGGGCCGTTTCCGTCGGGGAACGACTGCCGCTCAGATCGCCGGATCGAACAATGAATAGGCTTGCCGCAACGCCTCCACGGGGTGCCCTTGCGGAATGAACTCGTGGCCAACGAATCCCCTGTACCGGAGCTCCCGGAGTTTCGCGGCGATCGCAGTCCAGTTCACTTCCTGGCGGGAGTCCAGTTCGTGGCGCCCCGGGACGCCCGCTGTATGGAAATGGCCAATGCGATGCGCGTTCGCGTCAATCGTGCGGAGGAGGTCGCCTTCCATGATCTGCATGTGGTAGGCGTCGTACAGCAGACGCAGGGCGGGTGAGCCGACCGCGTCGACCACGGCAGCGCCCCATGCCGTGCTCCTACACTGGTGGCCCGGATGGTCCACTTTAGTGTTCAGTGGCTCCAGCAGCAGCCCGACGCCTGCCTGTTCGGCCTCCTCTGCCAGGGGTGCCAGCGCTTCCACGCACATCTCGATGGCCGCGGCGTCGTCGAGGACGTGCTCGACGCCCGACATGACCGAGATGTTGTGGACGCCTTCCCGGTGGGCCGTTTCCAGGGCGCGGCACGCCTGTTGGGCCAGCGCAGCGTGGTGCGACCGGTCGTTGAAACCGATGTCGATCGAATCGTGGCCGTCGATGACGACCAGCTCCAGGCCCAGGTCCGCGGCTGTCCGCCACAGCTCCGCCGGCAGGAAGTCCACACCGCGGAAGCCGATCTCCGCAGCAGCCTCCAGAAGGTTCGGTACGCGGATCGCACCTTCCGCGAGCGACCACCACGCAAAGCTCTGGCGATACGTCATTTCTGTCTCCCTGTAAAAGCCGGCGCCAAGTGCGAACACTCCTGGAGCATTCGCCGCAGCCACTCCGTGAGCAGCTCGTGCAGGCCGTCCCCGCCGCCGATCCCGTCGACGATCCGGAAGTAATTGACCACTTGATTTGCGGCGCCGACGAGCGGGGCGGCACGCATGCTTCGCTCGACCATGGAACGGGGCACGATCTCGGCCCACACCCGGACGAAGGACTCCACCGCCAGGTGCTTCTGGTCGGCCGTGGCGCTCATGAGGGGGCGGGCCAGCTCGGCGAACGGGTGGGTCACCACCGCGTCCGTCCAGTCGATCAGCGCCCACGACCGCCCCGTCCAGTGGGCGTTGCCCTGTTGGATGTCCCCGTGCACCAGCACGGACGGCATACCGTCGGCCCACAGCGCCCCCAGCCGCTCGGACAGCCAGGGCAGCACCCTGCTCAGCGCATTGGCCTGTTCCCCGGCCAGCAGATCGGACCGCTCCGCGAGGGCGGCGAGCTCTTCATGGAACTGCGCCGGCTCCCGCTCCGGGCAGCCGAGTCGCACCAGTTCACGGGTGCGCCCTATCGATACGCGCTGAATCCGCGCAGCGGCTTCGAGCGGATGCCCGCGGGGCTCGTACTCGGTGTTCGCCGCGAAGCGTCCCGCGCCGACGTCGTCCGTGATGAGCCAGCCATCGCCATGGGCCACCACGGCGGCCGAGTGTTCCGGCTTCGCCGCCGCCACCCATCCCGCGAGACGGCCCTCGTGGGCGAAGGCAGGCGGAACGGCCTTGAACCACACGGGCCCGCCCCGGTCCGTGGGCACCCTGGCGACGGTGGAGATGCTCCATCGCCGGAACACCTCCGGCTCACCCGTCCGAGTCCGGCCGCGCTGTGCGAGAGCGTGGTCAATCAGGTCCATGACCTCCGGGGACAGTACGGGCGGGACCCAGACTCCGGTCACTCGCCGCCCCCCGGGGGCAGCGAGTGCGCGAGACGCCGGACCTTAGCGAATGCTTCGACGATGGCATGGGTATGGTCCGAGGTACCGAGGAGCATCGCATGGTGGAACACCAGGGACCGCCCGGCCTCGCGCCGGGCCGTGGGCAGGTGGAAGCGCGTGGGGTCGAAGACCTTTCCGTGGCCCTGTTCGACGACTCCGGGCAGCCGCCTCGGATCGTAGAGCGGGTGCCGGTCCAGCGGGTGGTATGGAGTGTGGACCCAGTATCCGAGCTCCGCACTCAGCGCCTCGCTGACGGCCGTGGCGCTGCGGCCGCCGAAGGCGCCTTCCCGGAGCCTGATGACGTAGTGGTAGTAGGCGCGCCGGTCGTTCTGCGGATGGGCCACGACCGCTTCGAGATCCTCATGCTCGGTAAGCAGCTCGTCCAGCACCTCGGCAGCGGCGGCGCGGCGGCGGTTCTGCGCATCCAGCCGCTCCAGGCCGTCGAGCAGGAGTGCGGCCTGGAACTCGGTCATGTGCATGTTCCAGCCTTGAACGACAGCTCCGTCGATCAGATCGGGGCGGCCGATCACGTGCGGGCCCGGTCCGTACCGCCGGCCGTCGCCGCGCAGCATCTCAGCCCGCTCGCGGACATCGGGGTCTGAGGTGACGAACAGTCCGCCCTCCCCCGAAGTCAGCGTCTTCCCCTGCTGGGCGCTGAAGGCCCCGGCGATTCCCAGACTGCCGGCACCGCGTCCCCGCCATGTCGCGCCGTAGGCCTGCGCGGCGTCCTCGATGAGCGCGATCCCATGGCGCCGGGCGAGCTCCTGAAGCGTGTCCATGTCGGCCATCGCCGAGTAGAGGTGCACGGCGATGATCGCGGCGGTGGCAGGGGTCACTGCCTCGGCCACGGCTGCAGGGTCGAGGCACATGGTCCTCGGGTCGACGTCGACCAGTACCGGCACGGCACCCGCCCGCGCCACGGCCGAGGCACTGGCGACCCAGGTCAGCCCCGGGACGATGACCTCGTCCCCCGGCTTCACCCCGATCGCGTGGAGTGCGGTGATCAGGGCGCTGGATCCGTGGTCCACCGGCACGCACCACCCGGCGCCGACGAACGCGGCGAACCGCTCTGCCAGTGCCGCCTCCTGGGGCCGATGGCCTGTCCAGGGGCCGCTGACAGCCCAGCGGTCACCGTGGAGCGTTTCGAGCAGTCGTCTCTCGGCTCCGGGACCGGGTTGGGGCCACCGAGGCCATCCGCCGGTCCAGACTGGTGCTCCGCCGTCGTGCGCAAGGCGCTCCGCCATCACTTCCCACCCCTCTGCGGGCGCTTGGGCGCCTTCACGATCCGGATCCGGGCATCAGCGTGCCGAGGGCTTCCTTGACCGCGCCCAGCGGGACAGCTGTCAGCGGCAGGTCCCTGGAGCCGAAGGGCTCGCCCAGCCGTTGCAGCAGGACCATCGCCGCCTCCTCGTCGGACACGTTGAGGTATCCGCGCTTGTTGTCCGCCCGCACGACCTGCATGACGTCGTCGTCAGAGAGACCGGAGGGCACGGTTGCCCCGACACCGAGGGCCTCTGCCAGTTCCTCGTGCACGGCGACCTCCGTGTCCGACAGGCCGCCCGCGGCCCTGGAGATGCGAGCGGCGGCAATCATGCCGAGCATCACGGCTTCACCGTGCGAGAGCCCGTCGGCTCCCCGTAGCCGCTGGTCGCAGAGCTCCACGGCATGGCCGAGCGTGTGCCCGTACTCCAGGACCAGGCCGGCTCCCTGTTCGTAGGTGTCCCGCTCCATGACCGCGCGCTTGGCCGCGAGGCTCTCCTCGAGGAGCCAGAGAAGAGTCGCCGGGGACGCCAGGTCTCCCGCTCCCAGCCGGTCCCGCATCAGGTCCACGGACTCGGGCCGGATGGCGAGGCAGTTCTTCGTGGCCTCGCACAGTCCTGAGCGCAGCTGCTTGGCGGGCAGGGTCGCCAGCAGGCGGGCATCGAGGTAGACGCCTTCCGGGGCGCGGTAGGTGCCGATGTGGTTCTTGCCGCGGCTGCTGTTGATCGCCTGCTTGAGGGAGATCACGGAGTCCATCGCGGCGACGGTCGTGGTCGGCACGTGGACGAGACGCACGCCACGGAAGAGCAGGGAGGCCACCACGCCGGCGAGGTTTCCGGGCACTCCCCCGCCGAAGGCCACGACCACCGACCGACGCGTCATGCCGGCCCCGATGGCCTGCTCCAGGCAGGCGCCCAGATTGAGCAGGGACTTGGCTCCGTCCCCGGCCGGACGGCTGAAGACCTCGACGGGGGCAAGCGTGGAGAGGACCGGAAGGAGGCGTTCGCCGTGCAGGCCCAGCACGTTGTCGTCAGTCACCACGAGAAAGCGGTCCGCGTCGAACGAGCCGAAGGAGGCAGCCATGGGTTCCAGGCAGTCAACGCCATAGTGATAGGGGTAGGAAACGTCACCCACACTTACGGAGCGCAGGTTCCACTCACCAACAGACACGACGTCACCAATCACCTTGAAGTGAATAATTCGGACTTGCGCGGAAGTGTTGCCAGTGGGTTTCAGGACTCGGGCAGATAGTTGACGAGCCTGCTCCACATCGCCCTGACTTCCTCGTCCTCCTCGGGCCCCTTTCGGAGGATCGCCCCGTACTCCGCCACCTCGCTGAGAATCCACTTCACGGCGTAGAAGCGCATGAACTCAGCCCGCCCCGCAGGGCCTTTGCCGAACGTCCTCCACAGGTGAAACCAATCGCGCTCGGGCGGACCCCACATGGCTCCACCCCAGTCGGCGAGCAGCAGGCCATGGGCCCCGCGCAGGATGTTGGGGGCGCTCGGTTCGCCGTGCGTCAGACCCCACGGGGAACGCTCCTCGGCACAGATGGCGGCCAGTCGGACCTGCTCCTGGCGCAGCTCGCGCAATCGCTCCCGGTGCGCACCGAGCAGGCGGTGGAGCCTTGCAGCAACGCCGCGACCGGTCGGATCGGGACCATCGGCGAACGCCAGGCACTCCACGAGGTCGCCCTCGAAGCTCAACCGGAAGTCCTCCGAGGGCAGATGGGCCTGAACATGTGACGCATGGACCCGTTGCAGCATGTCGACAATGCGGTCCAGGTCCCGCGTCGAGACGCTCCGCCCCGTCAGCGGTGACGCCTCCACGAAGGGGAACACGACGACCGGGGATCCCTGCACTTCGCGCACCACCGCGCCGTCCGTGCCGGCCACTGGGGCCAGTACGTAATCCAGTCCGGAGCCACGCAGCTCCTCGGCCGCCTCGTAGGCGCCAGGCACGTGGCCCCGCAAGTCCCTGCGCACGCTGACCCAGAGATCGCGGCAGCGGAATGCCCAGCTGTCCTCCCCCATGGGCTGGAAGACGGGCAGGTCGTCCACAGCGCCGTAGCCATGCTCGACCAGCATGGAACGGAGGGCTGCGGGCCCGACGTGTTCGGGCGCGAGAAGCATCTTTCCCCCTGATGTCGATGCGCCTCACAGGTCGGCGCCGAACGTTCGACCGCCGCGACCGGGAACCTCCGGGTGAGACTGCCGTCTGCGCTGATGGACTTCTCCCAGGCGGGTCGGCTTCACACCGCACGGGTTCCCCACGCTTTCGGCCCCTTCCTCCGGCTCGGGGTCTTCTGGCACGTGACGCGAATAGTTGGGCCGCGTACCCGGCCTGAAAAGATCTTGAACGACGGTTACGCACAAGTGAACATCTGGAGGGGTTCACGAACAGGAAGTTCCCAAAGAGGAAGAAGGGACGAATGTTATCTAAACCACAAGTAACGGATGATTTCGCTGCTTCGACTGCGACCGCAGCTATGAAGCTGATCCACGAAGAATCCCCCCGAGGCGGCACCTACACCCCGGGCGAACTCGCTTCCAAGCTCCACGTGACGGACGCCGAGGCTCGTGCGGCGATCGCCAGGCTCACGTCACTGGGCATGCTGCGACCCGCCGATGAGCGTGATGCGTACACAAGCCCGGCCACCGGAGTGACCACGGCGCGGTTGGTCGGCTCCATGCACCACTCGCTCCAAGAGGCCCGAAAACGGATCGCCGAGGTGACCCTCGCCGTGGCCGCACTCGACGAGGTGCCCCCACCAACCGCGGACGTGGAGACGGGTGACTTCCTCATGGTGAACCGCCGGGACGTCAGCGCCCTTCTGGACGCCGCCGCCACGCGGTGCACCAGCAGCCTGATGACCGTCCAGCCCGGCGGGCCGCACCCACCGGAGGTGCTGGCACAGGCCCGCCCCCGCGACACCGCTATGGTCGACCGCGGCGTACACATGCGGACGCTCTACCAGCACAGCGCCAGACGCAACTCCGCCACCGCAGAGTTCGCAGAACGCATGACCCGGGCGGGCGCGGAGGTTCGGACACTGACGATCCTGTGCCCGAAGCTGATCATCTTCGACCGACGCATCGCGTTCATCCCCGCAGACGACGAATCGTCGGCGCTTCGCATCCGGCATCCGTCCGTCGTGGGCTTCCTGGCCGAGACGTTCGAGGCCGCATGGCGCGTCGCCGAGCCCTTCGCGTCGAAACGCGATCCCAATGACGGCAATGGCATCACGTCCGACATGCAGCGCACCCTGACCCGGCTGTTCACGGAGGAGGACAAGGACTCAGCCATAGCCCGCCGCCTGGGCATCAGCGAACGGTCGGTCCGTACTCACGTGTCTAAGCTGATGACCCGTCTGGGAGCGCGCAACCGGACACATCTCGGCTATCTGCTCGCCCTTGAGCAACAGCACGCACTCAACGAACCATCGCCCACCGGCCTCGGAGTGGAATCATGACGCGCATCGATGCGAACCGGCCGATCGTCGCGGTCGTGTACGCGCTCGGCTCGGGTAACCCGACCGCAGTGGCCGAGGCCGCACGCAACCTCTGCCGCGTTCTCTGGGTTTACGACTCCTCGGATGAGTACGCGGCGGGCTCGCTGCCCATCCTCTCGCACACGGCCGACACCGTCGACGTCCGAGGGCTGCTCCCCGACACGGCGGCGGCTCTCCTCCTCAGCCGGGAAGTCGCAGCCATCACCACGTTCAGCGAATCCCGCATCCGTTGGACGGCGGATGTCGCTTCCGCGGCAGGCTGGGCCTACCACTCGCCCGACACCGCGCGGGCCCTGACGGACAAGGACGTGCAACGGACCGCCCTCGCATGCGCCTCCGTCTCGCCGGTGCGCCACCGCCTCGTCACGTCGGATCAGGATCCGACGGCCGCAGCGGCGGACGTCGGCTTCCCCGCCGTCCTCAAGCCCCGCTCCGGGGCCGGCAGCCGCAACACTGTCTCCGTCGCCGACCTCCGCGAGCTGCGCCGGGAGTTGGCCGGACTCCCCCACCGTGCGGAGATGATCCTGGAGGAACAGCTCGGCGGCGAGCCGTCGACTGCCGGGCCGGGATGGGGAGACTACGTGTCGGTCGAGACGATGACGGACGCCGCAGGGCATCGCGTTCTCGCCGTCTGCGGGAAGTTGCCCCTGGCCTTCCCCTATCGGGAGACGGGCACGGTGTACCCCTGCACACTGGCCGCCAGCCCGCTGCACGAGGCCGAGGCGCTGGCACTCCGTGCGCTGCTCGCTCTCGACATGGGCGTCGGAGTGAGCCATGTCGAGATAAAGCTGACACCCGAAGGGCCTCGGCTGATCGAGGTCAACGGCAGGGTCGGCGGCGGTACTGCCCCCACCCTCCAGGCGGCGGGCGGCCCCGACCTCCTGAGAGCAGCGCTCTGCGCGGCCCTCGGGGTGCCCTTCGCCCAAACGAACGAAGACCCTCCACGGGTCGGGTACGAGTACCTGCCCCCCGCCCCCGTCCGCGCCGCCGTCGTGCGGCACCTGCGAGGAGTCCGGGAGATCCGTAGGCTGCCCGGGGTGATCGAGTTCAGTCCCGCGGTGCAGCCCGGAACCCTGCTCGACTGGCGCAACGGCACTCTGAGCTGCCTGGGCAGGATCTACGGCGTGGCCCCGGACCACAGGGCGGTCCAGGAGAGCATCCGCCGCATCGACGCGTTGTTGGAGCTCGCACTCGATCCGTACGAGGACAACATGCGTGCCTGAACCTTCAACCGAAGTCGTCTTGCCAGTCACCAGCAGTCAGTGAGATCCGCCGACCGGGAGCGGCCAGGAGGTCCGTACGCCCACTGGCTGCTCAGGATCGGTCAGCTTTCCGCGCAGTGGGACCTCCTGGATGATCCGCATGGCCACGAAGGGGGCGCGCCGCACAGGCAGGCGGCCAGCAGGAAGGTAGGTGTCCCGCGTCCGCTCGGGCAGCTCGACCAGGGCGGCGGATCCGATCCGCGCGGATTCCCCGGAGCTCGCGCGGGCGGCCGGAGCTGGCTAAGCCTCCGCGCCGCCTGGTGCCCGACGCGATCCTCGCGTCCCGGACCGGATCAGACCAGCACCGGCGTTGGTCCCCACCGACGGGCGCGGTATCGATGGCGCGAGGACCCTCAGGGACGCGGACACAAGGCTTCGGGACATGGACCCGACCGTCACCGCCGTCACCACTGCGGCAGCCGCGACTCTCCCTCCGGGCCCCACCCGGGCCTGTTCCGGCGCTGGGACGGGAAGTCGCCGACCCGAGGGTGCCTCGCGCGAGCATCAACAGGGGACACTGAGCGTTTTCAGCGTGGTCACTGATCGAGTGACGCCGGTGAGGTTGAGGTG
>NZ_JBVJLO010000040.1:0-23275 GCF_055584685.1 Streptomyces sp. NPDC102258 | reverse complement strand
TGTTTGGTGGAGTCGGTGGACGTGGGTGGGTGAGGCGGGTTCGCCGCCGGTGTAGGCGATGCGGGTGGTGGTGAAGGTCTCGGGGTGCTCGTCGGTCAGGTAGTTGAACAGGCTCGACGACAGTTGCAGCATCGTGACGGCGTGTGCCTGCGACAGCTCCGCGATCACCGCGGGCTCCGGGCGTTGTCCGGGTTGGAGGATGGTGGTGCCGCCGTGGAGGAGGGCGCCCCAGAATTCGAGGCTGAAGGCGTCCCAGGAGACGGGGGAGCACTGGAGGAAGGTTTCACCGGGTCCGAAGGTGGCGTAGGTCTGGGCGGTGAGGGTGGAGACGAGGTTGCGGTGGGAGGACAGGATGCCTTTGGGCCGGCCGGTGGAGCCGGAGGTGAACATGACGCAGGCGGCGTCGTCCCAGGTGAGGGGGACGGAGAGGGGTGTGGCGGGCTGTTTCGCGATGGTTTCGGCGTCGGTGTCGATGCGTACGGTCGTCCAGCTGTTTCCGGTCAGTCGGGTGTGGTGGGTGGTGTCGGTGATCAGGGTGGTGATCGAGGCGTCCTGGGCGGTGCGGGTGAGGCGTTCGGCGGGGAACTCGGGGTCGAGGAGGGCGTAGCCGGCGCCGGTTTTGAGGACGGCGAGGAGGGTGATGGCGAAGTCGGTGCTCCGGTCGAGGAGGATGCCGGCCAGGTCGCCGCGGCCGAGGCCGGTGGTGGTGGTGAGGTGGTGGGCGAGCTGGTTGGCGCGGGTGTCGAGGTCGGCGTAGGTGGTTTCCTGGCCGCCGAAGACGAGGGCGCGGGCGTCGGGGCGTAGCCGGGCCTGTGCTTCGAAACGGTCGACCAGCGTCTCCCGGGGGGTGTCGACGCGGATCCCCGTCCACTCCTCCAGCACCTGACGCCGCTCCGCCGCGCCCAGCAAATCAACCTCGGCGAGCGGAAGTTCGAGGGGAGCCGACAACGCGGCGTCCACGAACCGCAGGAACCGGTCCTGGTGTCCCGCGACCGCGTCGATGTCGCACACCTCGGGCGCCGCGTCGAAGTCGATCCGCAGACCGTCATCCGGCCCCACGTCGTACACGCCGACCGCCAGGTCCTCCACCGGCCCGTTGCTCAGGTTGTGCTGCGAGGTCGGCAGCCCGCAGAAACGCATGCCCGGTGTGAACGCCATGATGTTGATCAGCGGGGCCGTGATCCGCCGCTCCGCCTCGCCCAGACCCAGGTCGCGGCACATGTCCTCGTACCGGGTGCGCTGGTGCTTCAGGGCCCGGCGCGTTTCGGTGACCACCGAGGCCAGCAGCCCGGCCGTGGTCGTGCCCGCCGGGACCGCGACCCGTAGCGGCACGACGTTCGACATCATGCCCGGGGTCCGGCGGGCCAGCTCGGTGCGCCGGCCGGTCACCGGCAGGCCCAGCACCAGCTCCGGGCTTCCGCCGGCCCGGTGCACGTACGCCGCCACCAGCGCGATGACCAGCATCGACCACGGCGCCCGCTGCGCCCGCGCCACCTCCCGCAGCCGCTCCGCCCGCTCCGGCGGGAGCACCACGGTCCGGCGTACGAAGGGCAGCGCACCCGGCGCCGTACGGCCGGTCCGGCCCTCCCCGAGGCGCGGCGTCGGCGGCAGTCCGGTGAGGTGCCCGGCCCAGTGGGCGCGGTCCGCGGCCCCTTCCGGCGAACTGCGGTAGGCGTCGTCCTCGGCCAGCAGCTCCGCCAGGGAGCCGAACGGGCTCGGGCCCCAGGGCTCACCGGCCGCCGCGCGCTCGTACAGTTCGACGAGCCGCTGGTCGAGCAGGGCGATGCCGAGGCCGTCGATCACCAGGTGGTGGAAGGCGTGGAAGTAGTACCAGCGCTGCTCGCCGCCCTCGGTCCGGCCCGCCCGGACCAGGACGTGCCGGGTGAGCCAGTCCGCCTCCAGATCGAACGGCCGGGCCAGCTCCGCCGCCATCCAGGCGCGGCCCGCCGCCGCCGGGTCGGGCTCGCCGTCCAGGTCGACGATGCGCAGGGACCGTCCCGCCGGCTCCGGGTGCAGCTCCTGCCACAGGCCGCCGTCCTCGTCGGAGCCGGTGCCCCGGACGCGCAGGACGTCGGCCTCGCGGGCCAGCTGGTACCAGGCGCGGGCCAGCAGGGTGATGTCGAGGGAGCCCGTGAGCTCCCGGTACTCCCCGATGTTGTAGCGGCAGCCGGTGCCGTCGAGGCCGTGGGCCGTCCAGATGTCGCGCTGCGCCGCCGACAGGGGCAGCCGCACAGCGGCCGGCCCGTGCGCGCTGCTCTGTTCGGACGCGGTGGGAGACATGCGGAGGCTCCTCGGGAGGGTGGTGGTGGGGTGGATCCGTGAGTCCGTGAGTCCGTGGATCCGTGAGTCCGTGGATCCCTGGATCCCCGGATCCGTCGACTCGTGGATCCGTCGATCCGTCGATCCGTTCATCCGGATGCGCCGGGGGCGTGCCGTCCGGCCGTACGTCATACAACCCGCGGCCCGCGGACCGCGGCGGCAGTTGCTCCGGCACTCCGGCAGCAGTTCGGGGGGAAGGGGCGGTCCGGCGGCATCAGGCGCGTTGCGGGGTCCGGTGGAGGGCGGCGCGGACCAGGCCCAGGACGCGGAAGCGGGAGCCGTCGCTCTCGTGCGCGGCCCGGACCATGCCGCCGATCAGCAGCTCGCGCAGCATCCGGCCGGACTCCGGCAGGCCGCGCCCCGTCAGCGCCGCCACCTCCACCAGCCCGAACTCCGCGTCGTGGCCGTCCGGTTCCGCCGCGCACAGGGCGTCCATCAGCTCGCGGGCCCCGGCGGACAGGCGGGCCGCGCGCCGGTGCAGGGCCGTCCGGAAGCCGTCGGCGCCCGGGCCGCCGCCGAGGTGGTCGAGGAGGGCGACGGGATCGGCGTCCAGGCTGTGGCACAGGGTCGTCAGGTCGCAGACCACCAGCCAGGACGCGGCCGCCGCGAGCGCCCCCGGGTGCCCGTCCAGCCGCCGGCAGAGCCAGGCCGCCCGCTCCAGCTCGGCCGGCCCGGCCGTGAACTCGGGCCGTACGCGCCGGACCTGGTCCAGGAACACCCGTACGGCCGGGGCCGCCGCGGCCGCTTCGGGCGTCGTGCCCCGCGCGGGGACCTCCAGCGGGGACAGCAGGAAGATCCGCTCCCCGGGCGTCTCCCACGGCCGCTCCGAGGTGACCAGCAGGCGCAGCCCCGGGCAGGCGCGCAACAGGGCGGTCAGCCGGTCGAACCGGGGAGGGGTCGCCGGGGCGCCGTCGAGTACCAGCAACACCGGCTGTTCGCCCAGGAGTTCGGGCGGGCCGCCGGACGCCGGACCTGCCGTGTCTGCCGGGCCCGCCGTGTCCGCCGTGTCCGCTCCCGTCGCGGGGGTGGTCCCGTAGAGCCAGGCCACCGTCTCGGCCACCCGGCCGCCCAACTCCACCCCGCCGCAAGGCAGATAGTCGGCCGTCGCGCCCGGGAAGGCGTGCCACAGCACCGGTATGCCCGCCCGGTGCAGCCGTTCGGCGACCTCCAGCGCGATCCGCGTCTTGCCGACCCCGCCCAGCCCCACCACGTTCACCAGCCGCTCGCCGCCCTCGCGGAGCTCCCGCTCCAGGACCGCCGACTCCGCGTCCCGCCCCGGCATCGCGTGCAGCGCGGTCGGGGGCGCCGGGGGCAGGGCCCAGGCCTGGCCGCCCGCCCGGCCCTGCTGGGCCGCGGCCTCCAGGGCGGCCCGGGCCCGGGGGCCCAGCCGCAGCGCGTCCGCCATCAGTCGCACCGTGTCGGGGCGGGGCCGTCTGGCCTTGCCCTGCTCCAGATCGCGGATGGCGCGCACGCTGATCGTCGAGAGGTCGGCCAGCTCCCGCTGCGTGAGCCCGATGCGCAGCCGGTGGGCCCGTATCAAAGCTCCCACCCGGGTGGTCGTTTCGGTGTTCCCATGGGCGTTCATAGAGGCGCTCCCGGTGACGGTGTGGGGGAACGGCGAGGTCAGGGGTGACGACCCGGTTCCTGCTCCCCATCCTCGGCAGCGCGCTATCCCCCGGGCATCTCCGGCCGATCGGGCCCCGGCCGTACCCGCCGCTATCACCGCCGGGCGGAATATAGGTCCGCTCAAGCAGGACGTGATAGCGCGGGGATAGGGGCGGGGCCGGTGCGGGGATTCCGGCCGTTCCTACGTTGTGGTCCAGAAAGCAGGAAGCGCCCCGGAAACCCGGAGCGCACCGACGAAAGGACCCGACATGAACCTCGCCCCCGCCCTCCGCGCCGCCCTCGTCACCGTCGCCATCGCCGGAGCCGCGGTGCTCGGTACGCAGGCCGCCCAGGCCGACGGCCCCGCCACCAACGGCACCACCGCCGGTACCACCGCCCCGCAGGCCACCCCCGCGCCGAGCACCTCCACGGCCACCAACCCGTGGGACTGAACGCCCCGAGGGGAACCGGGCCCGGACCCGGACCCGGCCGTCGGCCACCGCCGCCGGCCACCGGCCGCCCGACCCGCCGCCGTCCGTCCTGTCAGGAAGCGCCCAACAGCTTGACGGCCTCGGCGAGTTCCCGCTCCATCCCCCGGTCGCGGAACGCCCGTACCGCGCTCTCCAGCAGCTCCCGGGAGCGCGACCGCTCCCCGGCGCCGCCGCTCGCCGTCAGCAGCCGCGCCAGGTCCAGGCGCACCAGGGCGGCACCGCCCTGGTCCATGATCTGCTCCCGCACCGACAGGGCCTGCGCGTAGAAGCCGCGGGCCGCCTCGCACCGCCCCATCTCGGCGTGCGCGTGCCCCAGATCCCGTAACAGGTGCCCCTCACCGATCACGTCACCGCTCTCCCGGCACAGCTCCAGCACCTCGGTGTACGTGTTCACCGCCCGCTCGTGCTCCCCCTGCCCCTGGAGCAACTGCCCCGCCCTGCGCAGGGTCCGGGCCTGACCGCCGGTGTACCCCACGGAACGGTAGATGCCGAGCGCCTCGTCGAGCCGGCTCTGCGCCGCCGAACTCTGGCCCCGCCGCATCCAGATGTGCGCGCTCTGGGTCAGCACGATCGCCCGGCCCACCACGTCACCCGCCTGGTCGAAGTCGCGTAGCGCCCGGTCGTACAGGGAGAGGGCGTGGTCCTCGTTGCCCCGCATCCGCTCCAGCAGCGCCAGGTCGCGGTGGCACAGCGCGAGCCCCTGCCGGTCGTCCAGCTCCTGGAACAGCCCGAGCGCCGTCGTCAGCGCCGACCGGGACTCCTCGCTCTGGCTCCGCCCGAGGTAGAGCACCCCGAGCGAGCTCAGCAGCGCCGCCGTGCCGCGCGTGTTCCCGGCCGCCCGCGCCGACTCCAGCGCGAGCCGGTGCGTACGCTCCCAGTCGTCCAGGTAGCCGCGCCCCTCGAAGAGGGTGGCCAGGGTGGTGGCCAGGTCCCAGCACAGCTCGTCCATCTGCTCCCGGGCGGCGTGCTCGACCGCCTGCACGAGATTCGCGTGCTCGCTGTCGAGCCACCCCAGCGGGTCCACCAGCAGCTCGTCGACGAGGCTCGCCGGGGGCTCCCAGCGCGGCGCGGAGCCGTGCAGCACGGTGAAGTCGCCGCCGTAGATGCGCCGGTGGGCCTGCTCCGCCAGCGACATCCAGCCGCCCAGCATGCGGGCGGTGGCCGCCTGCTGGTCGGCCGGCTCGTGGTGCGCGGCGAGCTGCTCGCGCGCGAACACCCGGATGATCTCGTGGAAGCGGTAGCGGAACCCGCCCGTGGACTCCACCCCGACGACGTCCAGCATCTGTACGTCGACCAGCGGTTCGAGCAGATCCGAGGCGAACGGCCGCGGATCGTCCAGCAGCGCCCCGGCGAGCCAGCCCGGCAGGGTCTGCCCCTGGGCCAGGCTGAGCAGGCGCAGCAGCCGGCGGTCCTCCGACGCCAGACCGTCGTGGGTGAGGGAGAGGCTGGCCCGCATCGTCATCTCGCCGTGGGTCAGCTCGTCCAGGCGGTGCCGTTCGTTGGCGAGCCGGTGCACCATCGACGCCAGCGTCCAGTGCGGGCGGGCCGCGAGCCGGGCCGCGACGATCCGCAGCGCGAGCGGCAGGCCGCCGACGGTCCGGATCAGCGCCTCGACCGCCGCCGGCTCGCGGGCCACGCGGTCCTGGCCGATGACGCGGACCAGCAGCTCGACGGCGTGCTCGGTGCCCATCACGTCCAGCTCGACGCGGTGCGCCCCCGGCAGGCCGGTGAGCCGGACCCGGCTGGTGACGAGCACCGCGCAGGTGTTGCTGCCGGGCAGCAGGGGCCGTACCTGGCTCTCGGACGCGGCGTCGTCCAGCACCACCAGCAGGCGGCGGGAGGCGAGGAGCGTGCGGTACATCTCGGCGCGCTCGTCCTGCGACTCGGGGATCACCGGGCCGGGGATGCCGAGGGCGCGCAGGAACCGGCCCAGCACCTCGCCGGAGGTGGCGGGGGTGCCGGTGCCGCGGAGATCGCAGTACAACTGGCCGTCGGGGAAGGCGGTTTCGCTGAGCCGGTGCGCGATGTGGGTGGCCAGGGTGGACTTGCCGGTGCCGGGCTTGCCGACGATGACGGCGACCCCGACGGCGCGGCGGGCGGTGCCGGGGCCGGTGCCGTCGGGGGCTCCGAGGAGGGCCTGCTCGACGCGGACGATCCGCGCCTCGTCCCCGACGAAGTCGGAGGTGTCGGCGGGCAACTGCCGAGGCCTCTCGACGGGGGCGCCGGGCAGGTGGGGGCGGGGCGCCGGCTGTGCGGCGTCGCTGGGATACGGTCCGGTGGCTCCGGCGGCGCCGCCGTGGGAGGCGGTGGTCCCCGGGTACGTCCCCGGCGCGGGTCTGTCGGCGGGGGCCCCGACCGACGTGCCGGGGTGCCGGGCGGGCTCGCCGGGGAGGACGGCGTGTGTCCCGGGTCTGGACCCGGAGGCTCCGCCCGGCTGGGCCGGTCCGGGGTAACCCCCGCCGAAGGGTGTGGGCAGAGCGCCGACGAAACCCCGGATGGCGACGTCCACCGCCCCGGCCGCCACCGCGGACACGACCCCGCCGTTCGCACCCTCCGCAGCCCAGGCCGCCCCCGCGACTGCGGCGGCCCCCACCGGCTCGCCGGGGCGGGCGCCACCGCCCGGTCCGCCCGCAGCCCAGTCGCCCCCGGCTGTTCCGGCGACGCGGCCCGCCGGTCTGTCTGCCGCCCAGACGCCTGCGGCGGCTTCGCCGACTGAGCCCGCCATCCCGTGCGTCGACCCTCCGGCGGCCCGGCCGCCCGCAGCCCAGTCGCCTCGGGCACCTCCGGTGGCCAGGTCACCCGGTCCGCCCGCTGCCCAGACGCCCCCGGCAGCTTCGCCGGTGGGGCCCGTTGGTCCGCCCGCCGCCCAGTCGCCTGCGGTGGCTTCGCCGGTCGGGCCCGTTGTCCCGTGCGTCGGCCAGGCGTGCGCGACGGCCCGACCGGCCGCCGGCCAGACGGCATCGGCATCCGGCCCGCCGGAGGCGGACGCCTCCGCCGCCCGGGCCGCCGGGACGCCCGCCGCGTCGGTGGGGCCGTTCCAGCTGGCGGCCACCGCGCCACCCGCCGCGTCGGCGGGACCGTTCCAGGGACCCGCCGTCAGGACGGCCGACGCATCGGCGGGGCCGTTCCGCGAGCCGGACGTGCCGCCGGTCGGGCCGGCGGCGGGGGTGCCCCAGCGGTCGGCCGGGGTGTCGGTCGGGCCGGCGGGGGGCGTGCCCCACGGGGTGTCCGGTGGGGTGTCGCGCGGGGCCGGGGTGTACGGGGTGCGGGTCGGGGGGAGGGGTGGGACCGCGCCCGAGAGGATGGCCCGTTCCAGGCCGCGCAGCTCGTCCCCGGGTTCCAGGCCGAGTTCCTCCACCAGCAGCTCGCGCCCGACCCGGTAGCTCTCCAGCGCCTCCGCCTGCCGGCCCGACCGGTACAGCGCCAGCATCAGCTGCCCGCGCAGCCGCTCCCGCAGCGGGTGGACCCGTACCAGCAGCTGGATCTCCCCGACCAGCTGGTGGTGGCGCCCCAGGTCGAGTTCCAGTTCGATGCGGGTCTCGGCAGCCGTCAGCCGTTCCTCGTCCAGCTGGAGCGCCTTGCTGCGCAGCGTCTCGCTCGACACCCCGCTCAGGCAGTCGCCCTGCCACAACTCACCGGCGGCCCGCAGCAGTTCCACCGCCTCGGCGGTCTCCCCCCGCTTGCGCAGCGTCCGCGCCTGCGCGACCCGGCGGGCGAACACCGCCGCGTCGACGAGGTCGCCCTCCGTCTTGAGGGCGTACCCCGGCGGCCGGGTGGTGATGGCGGCGGCGATCGCGGCCGTCGTGAAGACCTTCCGCAGTCGCGACACGCAGATCTGCACCTGCGTCCGTGCCGTGTCCGGCGGCTCGTCGTCCCAGATCAGGTCCACCAGATAGTCCGTGCTGACGACCCGGTCCGCCTCCAGCAGCAGCGCGGCGAGGATGACCTCCTGCCGCCCCGGGGGGATCCGCACCGGACCGCGCGGACCGGTCACCTGGAGCGGTCCGAGGATGCGGAACACCACCGTGTCCGGGGTGTGCGGAGCCCCGCCGGGCGAAACGGTCATGATTCTCCCAGCTGGAGGCACACCAGAGAACGGGTGGAGCGCGGGGTCAGTCTCCCCGAACACCTCCCCGGTGTCCATGGTGTGGAGATTGCGTGGTGGTGAACGCGATAGGCCCGGGATAGCCCGGAGTTGTGGCGTCGGCGGATCGTGGGGACGTCGGCATCCGGAGAGCGGGTGCGGCCGTACGAAAGGACCTCCCATGACCAGTCGGCACGCCGGGGGGCGGCTGACGCCCAGCCGGGTCGTCACCGCCTCCGGGGTGGACCATGTGCGTCTCGCCTACCACTACCTCGACACCGGGGACCTGGACGGGTACGGCTCCCTGCTGCACGCCGGCACCGCCCTCGGCGCCGACCTGGAGCGGCCGGCGGGCACCGGGTCCCGGCACCACATCACCCGGATCGTCGCCGAGGGCGACTGCGTGATCGCGATGGGTCGGCTCGCCCCGCAGCAGAGCGAGTTCGTCGACGTGTTCACCCTCTCGCCCGAGGGCATGCTCCGCGACTGCCGCCGCTTCTACCCGGCCGCGCCGCCGCCCGGACTCCGCGCCTCCTAGCGCCCTGCGGCATGCTGGGCAGACAACCGTCCCGTACCAGCACGGAGTTGTCTTGACGCACACCGCACCGCCGGCCGGCCGCCGCCACGTCCCCTTCGAGCGGCTGCACAACTTCCGCGACCTCGGCGGCTACCGGACCGCCGACGGCCGGACCCTCGCCTGGGGGCGCCTGTACCGGGCCGACTCCCTCGGCAAGCTCCAGGGCGCCGACTGGGACCGCTTCATGGAGCTCGGCGTCCGGACCGTGATCGACCTGCGCTACCCCTGGGAGATCGAGGCCAAGGGCCGGATACCGCAGCCCGAGCGGTTTACGTATGCCAACCTCAGCATCGAGCACCGGCCGTACGACCAGGCCGCCGTCGACCCCGCCCTCGACCCCTGGCGCTACCTCGCCGACCGTTTCGCGGAGGTCGCCGAGGACGGGACCGAGGAGATCCGCCGGGCCATCGAGCTCATCGCCGACGGCCCCGGCCCCGCCGTCTTCCACTGCACCTCCGGCAAGGACCGCACCGGGCTCGTCGCCGCCCTCGTGCTCACCCTGCTGGAGGTCTCCGAGGAAGAGGTCCTGGCCGACTTCGCCCTCACCGAGCTGGCCACCGAGCGCCTCACCGCCGACTGGCGCGCCGCCCACCCGGGACGCACCCTGCGCTGGCCCTCGTACGGGCGCGCGCCGGCCACCGTCATGTCCCTGGTCCTCGCCGACCTCACCACCCGTTACGGGTCCCCGGCCGGCTACCTCACCGACGCCGTCGGCATCACGCCCGCCGTCACCGAGCGGCTGCGCGCACGGCTCCTGACGTAACGTCAGCCCAGCCCGTCACGGGGCGGCGGCCGGAAAAACCCCGTGCCCCGCCCCGGCCGCCGCTCGTAGACTCGCCCCACGCGCCGCCGACAGGGCGGCCGCGTACCCGTTGCCGAGCGAAGAGAAGGGGAACCGGCCATGCGCACGCACCGCACCGCCGCCGCCGTTCCCCCGTCCCGGTACGACGTGATCCTGGTGTCCCGCGGCGCGCGGTAACGGCTGCGCGGCCGTCACCGCCCGCCCCTGACGCACCTTGGGTCCCCCCTGCCCCGCCCCGCCCGGCGCTCCCGAAGCCGCCGCGCGCGCCGCGCCGGGCCGTGGACCCGCGTCCGCCATCGCGCCGCCCCGCTCCACTTCGCCCCTCGGCACCGAAAGGCCCCGGGCCATGCGCACCGACCGTCCTGTCAGCACCGCGAACCCCCTCGCCACCCTCCGTAACCTCGGCATCCTCGCCCACGTCGACGCCGGCAAGACCACCGTCACCGAGCGGATCCTCTTCGCGACCGGAGCCGTCCACAAGCGCGGCGAGGTCCACGACGGCACCACCGTCACCGACTTCGACCCCCAGGAGCGCGACCGCGGCATCACCATCTCCGCCGCGGCCGTCAGCTGCACCTGGGGCGGCCACCGCGTGAACCTCATCGACACCCCCGGGCACGTCGACTTCGCCGACGAGGTGGAGCGTTCCCTGCGCGTGCTCGACGGGGCCGTCGCGGTGTTCGACGCCGTCGCCGGAGTCGAACCGCAGAGCGAGTCCGTGTGGCGGCAGGCCGACCGGCACGGCGTGCCGAGGATCGCGTTCGTGAACAAGCTGGACCGGGCGGGCGCCGACCTCGACACGGCCGTCGCCTCGATCCGGGACCGGCTCGGCGTGATCCCGCTGGTGGTCCAGCTGCCCGTCGGCCGCGAGGACGGCTTCACCGGCGTCGTCGACCTGCTGCGCATGCGCGCCCTGATGTGGCGCGCGGGCGCGGACGGGACCGCGTACGCGGTGGAGGAGGTCGCCGAACCGCTGCGCGCGGAGGCCCTGCGCCGCCGCCGGATCCTGGAGGAGGCGGTCGCCGAGCTCCACCCGGAGGCACTGGAGGAGTTCTGCGCGGCCTCGGCGCTCACCGAGCGGACCCTGGTACGGGCCCTGCGCGAGCTGACCCTCGCCCGGGAGGCCGTGGTGGTGCTGTGCGGCTCGGCGTACCGCAACCGCGGGATCGAACCCCTGCTGGACGCCGTACGGGACTACCTGCCCGCGCCGTCCGACCTGCCGCCGGTCCGCGGCACGGCCCCCGACGGCACGGAACGCGAACGCGCCCCCGACCCGGCGCAGCCGCTCGCCGCCCTCGCCTTCAAGGTGACGGCGACGGCCACCGGACGGCTGACCTTCCTGCGGGTCTACGCGGGCACCCTGCGCAAGGGCGACGCGGTACGCGATCCGGCGACGGGCCGTACGGAACGCGTCGGGCGGATCCTGCGCGTGCAGGCCGACCGGCACGAGGAACGGGAGGAGGCGTTCGCCGGTGACATCGTCGCCGTGATCGGCCTCAAGGCCGCCCGGGCGGGCACGACCCTGTGCGCGCCGGGCGCGCCGCTGCTGCTGGAGCCGCCCCCGGTGGCGGAGCCGGTGGTGTCGGTGGCGGTCGAGGCGCACCGCGGCACGGACACCGGCCGGCTCGCGACCGCGCTGGCCCGGCTGGTCGAGGAGGACCCCTCGCTGGTCGTGCGCACGGACGCGGAGACCGGGCAGACCGTGCTGTCGGGGATGGGCGAACTGCACCTGGAGGTGGCGGTGGAGAAGATCCGCCGGGGCCACGGGCTGGAGGTGTCCGTCGGCCGCCCGCAGGTCTCGTACCGGGAGACCGTGGTGCGCGGGGTGACCGGTTTCGTGTACCGGCACGTCAAACAGGACGGCGGCGCCGGGCAGTTCGCCCACGTCGTCATCGACGTCGAGCCCGGAGAGGAGGAGCCGGGCTTCGTGTTCCGGTCGCAGGTCACCGGCGGCCGGGTCCCGCAGGAGTACGCGCGCGCCGTCGAGGCCGGCTGCCGGGACGCGCTCGCCGAGGGCCCGCTCGCCGGGCACCCGGTGACGGGGCTGCGGGTGGTCCTCACGGACGGGGCGACCCACTCAAAGGACTCCTCGGAGATGGCGTTCCGGGCGGCGGGCCGCTTCGCGCTGCGCGAGGCCCTGCGCGCGAGCACGCTGGAGCTCCTCGAACCGGTCGCGGAGGTCACGGTGACCCTCCCCGAGGACGCGGTCGGAGGAGTCCTCGGTGACCTCGCGGCTCGCCGGGGCCGGGTCACGGGCTCCACCGCGCGGGCCGGCACCGCCGTGATCACGGCGACGGTGCCGCTGGCCGAACTCTTCGGCTACGCGTCCCGCCTGCGCGGCCGCACGCAGGGCCGGGGCACCTTCACCAGCCGGCCGGCGGGCCTCGCCCCCGCGCCGCGCTGATCCCGCACCTCCGGCCCCGCCCTCCCCGGGCGGGGCCGGAGGCCTGCCCGGGCAAGGGCCCGCACCCTCCCTTACATACCCCCCATGGGTATGCTACGTTGCTCCGCGTAGGTACCCCCCAGGGGTATGGGTAGAGGAGAGGTCAGGGCAATGTCAACCGTCAATCCCCGGCGCTGGTGGGCACTTGGCGTGCTTGCCACCGCACAGTTCATGGTGATCATGGACACCTCGATCATCGGAGTCGCGCTCCCCGAGATGCAGAAGGACCTCGGCTTCTCGCAGGGCGAGCTGCAGTGGGTCTTCAACGCCTACGTCATCGTCTTCGGCGGGCTGCTCCTGCTCGGCGGCCGGCTCTCGGACCTGTTCGGCGCGCGCAAGATCTTCGCCACCGGCTGGGCGACCATGATCGTCGGCTCGGTGCTCGCCGCCGCCGCGCAGAGCGCCGCCGTCGAGATCGCCGGCCGCGCCGTCCAGGGCGTCGGCGGCGCGCTGATCGCCCCGTCCGCGATGACCCTGCTGATGATGCTCTTCGGGCACAACCCCAAGGAGCTCGGCAAGGCGATGGCCCTCTACGGCGCCGCCGCGCCCGCGGGCGGCACGGCCGGCGTGTTCCTCGGCGGTGTGTTCACCGAGTGGATGAGCTGGCCGTGGGTGTTCATCATCTACGTGCCGATCGGCCTCGCGACCCTCGCCGCCACCAGGCTGCTGCCCGCCGTCCAGGCCCGCCGCGGCTCCGTCGACGTCCTCGGCGCCGTCGCCGTCACCGCCGGACTCGCGCTCGCCGTCTTCGCCGTCGTCCGGGCCCCCGAGACCGGCTGGGGCGCCACCGCCACCGTGCTGGAGCTGATCGGCGCGGCCGTCCTGCTCGCCCTCTTCTTCGTGGTCCAGAAGACCGTCCGCGAGCCGCTGATGCCGCTCAACGTGTGGCGGATCCCGCGGCTCGGCTCGGCCAACCTGGCCATGACGCTGCTCGGCGCCGCCTGGATCCCGATGTGGTACTTCCTCAACCTCTACCTCCAGCAGGTCCTGCACTACGGTGCCTTCGCCTCCGGCGCCGCCCTGCTCCCCATGACCGTGCTGCTGATGATCTTCATGACGGCGATCACCGCCCGCCTGCTGGGCCGGTTCGGTGCGAAGCCGCTGATCGCGGGCGGCCTGCTGGTCCTCGCCGCCGGGCTGGTCTGGCTGTCCGCCGTCGAGCCGACCGGCACCTTCCTCGTCGACGTCCTGCCCGCCTCGCTCGTCGCCGCGCTCGGCATGGCGCTCGCCTACATCCCGTCGATGATGGCCGCGATGGCCGGCGCCCCGCAGGAGCAGGCCGGTCTGGCCTCCGGCATCGTCAACACCACGTACAACGTGGGCTCGGCCCTCGGCCTGGCCGCGCTGACCGCCCTCGCCACCACCCAGGGCGCCGGACAGCTGGGCGACCTGCCCGCCCTCACCGACGGCTTCAGCGCCGCGTTCCTCGGGGCCGCCGGCATCGCGGCCGCCGGAGCGGTGATCACGTTCCTCACCATGAAGAGCGACCGGCCCGCCGCCGCTGCCGCCTCCGACGCCGGGGCGCCGCGCGCCGAGAAGGCGGGGGTCTGACGGACGCGGCCACCCGCGCCCGCCCAAGGGGTCGCCCGACGTCCTCCCCGGACGTCGGGCGCCCCCTTTTCCACATCCCGCGCGCGCCCGGCCCGCCCGACCCGTAAGCCAAAACCAACCAGCCCGCCTGTTTCAACACCCCGACGACGAAGGGAAACCCCCCCGATGCGAGACATCCGTACCCGCGCCGTGCACCTCGCGGCGGCCCACGAGGGCACCGACCACCCCGTGAGCCGGCCGCTGTCCGTGCCGCTCGTGCAGTCCTCCGCCTTCGCCTTCGACTCCGCCGACGCGCTCGCCGGCGCCATGGCCGGACCCGACGGCGCGTACGTGTACGGCCGCCGCGGCAACCCGACCGTACGCGCCCTGGAGCGGACCCTCGCCGACCTGGAGGGCGGGGCCTGCGCCCTCGCCTTCGCCTCCGGCATGGGCGCCATCAGCGGGATCCTGCTCGCGCTGCTGCGCCCCGGCGACCGGGTGGTCGCGCAGCGCTGCCTGTACGGGGGAACGTACGCCGCGCTGAGCGACCTGGAGCACCGCTTCGGCGTCGAGGTCGCGTACATCGGCGGTGACGACGTCGCGGAGTTCGAGGCGCTCACCGGGCCGCGCACCCGGCTGCTGCTCCTGGAGACCATCGCGAACCCCACGGCCCACGTCCCGGACCTGCCGGGGCTGCTGGCGGCGGCCCGCCGCCACGGCGTCATCGGCGCCGTGGACAACTCGCTGGCCTCGCCCGTGCTGTGCCGCCCGATCGAGCACGGCGCCGACATCGTGCTCCACTCCACCACCAAGTACCTCGCCGGGCACTCCGACGTCATCGGCGGGGCGGCCGTCTTCGCCGATGACGCCCTGCGCCGCGAGGTGTGGCCGCGGACCGTCGAACTCGGCGCCGCCGCCGACCCGTTCGCCGCCTGGCTGACGCTGCGCGGCATCGCCACGCTGCCGCTGCGGATGCGCGCGCACTGCGCCGGCGCCGCTCTGCTCACCGACCGGCTGGCCGGCCACCCGGCGGTGGCGGCCGTGCACTGGCCGTGGCTGGGAACGCACCCCTCGTCCGTACGGGCTCGCGCGCTCCTCTCGGGCGGCGGCGGCCTCGTCTCCTTCGAGCTGACCGGCGGCCGCGCGGCCGGCCGGGCCTTCGTCGAAGGCGTCCGGGTGGCGCGCCTCGCCCTCTCCCTGGGCGGGGTGGAAACGCTGGTCACCCACCCCGCGAGCACCTCCCACCGGGAGCTGGACGAGGGGGCGTTGGCCCGGGCGGGCATCGGCGCGGGCCTGGTGCGGATGTCGGTGGGCATCGAGGACCCCGAAGACCTGTGGCGCGACATAGAACAGGCACTGCGGTCTTCTTTTGGGTTGACAAAATAATAGGCGGATTCGTAGATTGGTTCACGCCAGAGAAACAACCACTCCGCTACGTCAAGGGGGGCGCGTGATGCGCTACTTCGAGGACTTCCGGACCGGTGACGTCCACGAGCTCGGCACCGTCACCGTCACCGCCGAGGAGGTGCGGGAGTTCGGCAGGCGCTTCGACCCGCAGCCCTTCCACACCGACCCGGAGCTCGCGGCGCAGTCCCCGTTCGGCGGTCTCATCGCCAGCGGCTGGCACAGCGCCTCGATGTTCATGCGGCGCTACGTCGACGGCCTGCTCGCCTACAGCGCCTGTACCGGCTCACCGGGCGTCGACGAGATCCGCTACCTGCGGCCCGTGCGCCCCGGCGACGTGCTCACGGCGCGCGTCGAGATCCTGGGCTCGCGCCCCTCGCCGTTCAACCCGGCCACCGGGGTCGTCCAGCCCAAGTGCACGCTGGTGGACCGCGACGGGAACGTCGTCTTCAGCATGATCCTGCACAGCATCTTCCAGCGGCGGCCCGCCGGGACCGACGCCGCACACCCCGTCTCGGCGTGCGCCGCGCAGGACCCCGTGGTCCGCGTCCGCTCCCTGGCCTGAAACGCCGTCACCGGGCCGCCGCCCCCGACACCCGGGTGGCCGGCCCCGCACCACCCCACCCCACCCGCCGAAGTGAAGGGAGACCTCCCGTGGAGGCCGTATCCCGCACCGCCCAGTGGACCGCCGCAGCGCGCGCCCTGGAGACCGACCGCGAGGACCGGCTGTTCGCCGATCCGTACGCGCGCACCGTCGCCGACACCATCGGCTTCGACCTGCTGGACCGCTACGCCGGCGCCGGAACCGTACCGTTCCTCGCCATCCGCACCACCTACCTCGACCGGGCCATCGTCCGCGCCGTCGAGGACCATGGCATCCGCCAGGTCGTCTTCCTCGCCGCCGGCATGGACACCCGCTTCTACCGGCTGCCGTGGCCGGACGGCGTCACCGTCTACGAACTCGACCGCCCCGCCCTCCTGGAGGTCAAGGCGGACATGCTGGCCGGCGAGCCCGCGCCCGCCGGACGCACGCGCGTCACCGTCCCCGTCGACCTCACCGAGGACTGGACCGGCCCGCTGCGCGCCGCCGGCTGGAACCCGGCCGAGCCGGTGCTGTGGGTCGTCGAAGGACTGCTCTTCTTCCTCCCCGAGCAGGCGGTGCGCCACCTCATCTCCACGCTCGCCGCGCAGGCCGCGCCCGGCTCCGTCCTCCTCGGAGACGTCATCAGCCGGGCCGCCCTGGAGAACCCGCTCTCCCGCGCCTTCCTCAACTGCCTGGAGGAGGACGGCAATCCGTGGCTGTTCGGCACGGAAACCCCCGAGCAGCTCCTCGCGGAGTGCGGCTGGGACGTCCGCGAGGTCCGCCAGCCGGGCGAGACCGGCGCCGACTTCGGCCGCTGGCCCTACCCCGTCCCGGCCCGCGCCGTCCCGCGCGTCCCGCGTTCCTTCCTGTTCACCTGTGACCTCCCGACCGCAGAGGTGAGAGCGGCATGACCGGCAGCACCCCCGCGTTCCACCAGCGCGTCATCGACGACGCCGGCGCCGCCGTACGCGGCCTGACCGTCGCCCTCGGCGAACGCCTCGGCCTGTACCGGGCGCTCGCCGCGGCCGGCCCGCTCACCCCCGCCGGCCTCGCCGCACACACCGGCATCGACGCCCGGTACGCCGAGGAGTGGCTGCACGCCCAGCTGAGCGCCGGGTACGTGGTGCGCGACGCGGAGGCGGGCACGTACGCGCTGCCCGCCGAGCACGCCCCCGTCCTCGCCGACCCGGACGCCGTCACCTACGCCGCCGGGTTCTTCACCGCCCTCAAGGCGCTGTACGCGACCGAGGACCTCCTCGTCGACGCCTACCGCACCGGAGAGGGCGTCGGCTGGGCCGAGCACGACCCCGCCCTCGACACCGGCATGGGCAGCTTCTTCCAGCCCACCTACGAGCACCGCCTCGTCCCCGACTGGCTGCCCGCCCTCACCGGCGTCACCGGCAAGCTCGCCGCGGGCGGCACCGTCGCCGACGTCGGCTGCGGCGTCGGGCACACCACCCTGCTCATCGCCAAGGCCTTCCCCGAGGCGACCGTGTACGGCTTCGACTACTCCGAAGAGGCCATCTCGCTGGCTCGCCGGCTCGCCGATGAGGCCGGACTCTCCGACCGGGTCGTCTTCGAGGTCGCCTCCGCCGACGACTACCCCGGCACCGGCTACGACCTGGTCACCTTCTTCAACGCCCTGCACGACATGGGCGACCCGGTCTCCGCCGCCCAGCACGTCCACAAGTCCCTGGACGCCGACGGCACCTGGATGCTCGTCGAGTCGAACGTCTCGCCCGCCGACATCGACACCCAGACCCCCGCCGCCCGCATGTTCATGGCCCTCTCCGCCGTGATGTGCCTGCCCGTGGCCGTCGCCCAGCGCGGCCCGCACGCCCTCGGCAACCACTCCGGCGAGCAGGCCTTCCGCGCCATCGCCGAGGAGGCCGGCTTCACCCGCTGGCGCCGGGCCACCGAGACCCCCGTCAACGCCGTGTACGAAGTCCGGCCGTAGACCCGCGGTCCGCGCCGCCCCCGCCCCCCAGCCCGGCGCCCCACCACCCCACCCCGAGGAGACCCCATGGGCGTCAGCGCCCCCCTGCCGGTCAGCGACCGGTTCCTGGAAGTCCTGGACCGGCTGAGCTCCCGTTCCATCGAGGAGTACTACAACCCGTACCAGCAGTTCGACTGGCCCGAGAAGCTCGACGAGGGCCGCATGTGGATGACCCCCGAACTGCTCACCGTCTACGGCACCCCCTTCTACGAGGAGCTCGGCGAGGAGACCCTCCAGCGCCTCTCCAAGTGGGAGAGCATCAACTTCTACAGCCTCAACGTGCACGGCATCCGCGAACTCCTCATCGAGGTCGTCGGCCGGATCCACATGCCCGGCTTCGAGGTGCCGTCCGACTTCTTCCACCACTTCATCGGTGAGGAGAACGAACACATGTGGTTCTTCGCCGAGTTCTGCCGCCGCTACGGCGACAAGATCTACGGCTCCACCGCCCTGCGCGCCGACTCCGCCTGGGAGCCGGAGGTGGAGAACTTCCTCGTGTTCGCCCGGATCCTCTTCTTCGAGGAGCTCGTCGACCACTACAACACCCGGATGGCGCGCGACGAGACGCTGTGCCACACCATCCGCGAGGTCAACCGCATCCACCACCAGGACGAGTCCCGGCACATCGCCTTCGGCCGCGAACTGGTCTCCCTGCTCTTCACCCGCATGCGGGAGGCGGTCTCCGCCGACCGCGTCGCCGAGGTCGAGGCCTACCTCAAGCGGTACGTGGTCTACAGCGTCAACTCCCTATACAACCCCCACGTCTACCGCGACGCGGGCATCGCCGACCCGATCGCCCTGCGCAACGCGCTGGTCGCCGACGCACGCCGGCGCCCCTTCGAGCGCAAGACCATCCGCAAGCCCCTCGGCTTCTTCCTGAAGACCGGGATCTTCACGGACGACGTACTGCCCGTCGTCTGAGAGGGCCGACCGCCGTCCGAGAGGTGATCCCCCCGTGACCATCACGACCACCAGCACCGCCGCCACCGCCACCGCCCCCACCGGCCTGCCTTCGCTGGGCCCCGAGGGCACCGCGCTGCTGCGGCTGCTCGACGACACCTTCGAGGGCTGGGGCGTGGGCGCGGGCGCCCGGTCCATGACCATGCCCCCGCTGCTGCCCGCCGCCGACCTGGCCCGGCTCGACTACTACGACAACTTCCCCCACCAGGCCGTCGTCGCCGCCCCGCTGAACCTGGACGTCAGGGAGACCAGCGAGTTCTGTACCGACACGGGCTGTTTCCCCTGCGACGCCCTGGAGCCGGCCGCCCTCGGCCTGCCCTCCGCGTCCTGTTACGCCGTCTACATCGACCACCAGGGCCGCCCGGCCGCCGACGACGAGCTCGTCACCGTCGTCGGCTGGTGCTTCCGCAAGGAAACCCACTACGAGGGGCTGCGGCGCCAACTGGGCTTCCGAATGCGGGAGATCGTCGCCATCGGCACCCGCGAACACGCCGAGGCGCACCTGACCGCCTTCACCGCCCGGATCAACGCCTTCGCCGAGGCCCTGGACCTGCCGCTGCGCCGCGAGGCGGCCTGCGACCCCTTCTTCGACAAGGGCGGCTCCAAGGCGGTCCTCCAGCGCCTGACCCCGGTCAAGCACGAGTTCCTGTACGAGGACCTCGCCATCGCCTCGGTCAACACCCACCGCAACTTCTTCGGCGACCGCTGCGACATCCCGCTGGCCTCCGGCGGCGGCCCGGCGTACACCAGCTGCGTCGCCTTCGGCCTGGAACGCTGGCTGTCCGCCCTCACCCGGCGCCACGGCGGCTGGGAGGCGGCGACCGCCGCCGTACGCGCCGCCGCCGCGGCGGGGCCGGCGCTCTGAGATGCCGACCCGACCCGTCGCCCCGCCGGCGGGCGGCCCGGGCTGGGCGAACCTCGGCATGGACATCGTGTCCGTCACCCGTGTCCGCCGGCTCCTCGGCCTCTACGGCGAGGACTTCTTCCAGCGCGTGCTCACCCCCGGCGAACTCGCCGACTGCCACACCTCCACCCGGCTCGACGTCCTGAGCCTGTGCGGGCGGATCGCCGCCAAGGAGGCGGCGTTCAAGACCCTCCGCGTCACAGGCGTGCTCCTGCCCTGGCGGGACATCGTCGTACGGCGCTCCGAAGGCGGCTGGCCCCTCGTCGAACTCCGCGGCCCGGCGGCCGCGTTGGCCGCCGAGTCCGGCATCGCCGCGATCACCGTGACCATCAGCCACGACGTGGACTACGCGGTCGCCGTCGCCGCCCCGGTCCTGGGGGACACCGACCCGGGACCGCCCGGACCGCCCGCTGGCCCCCCGGTGGCGGAGCCCCACACCCCACCCACACACCGCACTTCAAGGAGAGACACCATGTCCGAAGGTCTGCAGCTCATGAAGAACTGGCTCCTCGCCCGCCACGAGGACCTGGACGACATCGCCCCCGACCTGGACCTCATCGAGACCCGGCTCATCGACTCGCTGTCCTTCGTCGAGTTCGTCTTCCTGCTGGAACAGCACAGCGGCCGGGCGATCCAGATGGAGACCCTGGAGGTCGACGAGATCCGCACCCTCGACGCGATCGAGACCCACTTCTTCGCCGGGCGGCCGGCCGAGTCGGCCGAGGCGGCCCAGGCGGTGCAGGCATGAGCACACGCCTGTTCACCTCGGAGTCCGTGACCGAGGGACACCCCGACAAGATCGCCGACCGGATCAGCGACACCGTCCTGGACGCGCTGCTGCGCGCGGACCCGGCCTCCCGCGTGGCGGTCGAGACGCTCATCACCACCGGCCAGGTCCACATCGCCGGCGAGGTAACCACCACCGCCTACGCGCCGATCCCCGAACTCGTCCGCGCCGCCATCCTCGACATCGGTTACGACTCGTCCAAGAAGGGCTTCGACGGCGCCTCCTGCGGTGTGTCGGTGTCCATCGGCGCGCAATCGCCCGACATCGCGCAAGGCGTGGACACCGCCTACGAGCAGCGGGTGGAGGGCGAAGGGGACGAGCTGGACCAGCAGGGCGCGGGCGACCAGGGCCTGATGTTCGGCTACGCCTGCGACGAGACGCCCGAGCTGATGCCGCTGCCGATCCACCTCGCGCACAAGCTCTCGCGCCGCCTCACGCAGGTCCGCAAGGACGGCCTCGTCCCCTACCTCCGTCCCGACGGGAAGACGCAGGTCACCATCGAGTACGACGGCGACCAGCCCGTCCGCCTGGACACCGTGGTCGTCTCCTCGCAGCACGCGGCCGACATCGACCTGGACGCGCTGCTCACCCCCGACATCCGCGAGTTCGTCGTCGAACACGTCCTCGCGGAACTCGCCGCCGAGGGCATCAAGCTGGTGACCGAGGGCTACCGGCTGCTGGTGAACCCGACCGGCCGCTTCGAGATCGGCGGCCCGATGGGCGACGCCGGCCTCACCGGCCGCAAGATCATCATCGACACCTACGGCGGCATGGCCCGCCACGGCGGTGGCGCCTTCTCCGGCAAGGACCCGTCGAAGGTCGACCGTTCCGCCGCGTACGCCATGCGCTGGGTCGCCAAGAACGTGGTGGCCGCCGGGCTGGCCGCCCGCTGTGAGGTCCAGGTCGCGTACGCCATCGGCAAGGCCGAGCCCGTCGGCCTGTTCGTGGAGACCTTCGGCACCGGCACCCTGCCGGATGAGCGCATCCAGGAAGCCGTCACCCGCGTCTTCGACCTGCGCCCCGCCGCGATCATCCGCGACCTCGACCTGCTGCGGCCCATCTACGCCCAGACCGCCGCCTACGGCCACTTCGGCCGCGAACTCCCCGACTTCACCTGGGAACGCACCGACCGCGCCGAGGCCCTGCGCCAGGCCGCCGGGGTCTGAGATGCGCATCGCTGTCACGGGATCCATCGCGACCGATCACCTGCTGACCTTCCCCGGCCGATTCGCCGAACAACTGCTGGCGGACCAACTGGACCGGGTCTCCCTGTCGTTCCTCGCCGACGGACTGGACGTACGGCGCGGCGGCGTGGCGGCGAACATCGCCTTCGGCCTGGGCGTCCTCGGACTGCGCCCGCTGCTGGTGGGCGCGGTGGGCGCCGACTTCGAGCCCTACCGGGTATGGCTCAAGGACCACGGCGTCGACACCGACCCGGTCCGGGTGAGCGACACCCTCCACACGGCCCGCTTCGTGTGCACCACCGACGCCGACCAGAACCAGATCGCCACCTTCTACGCGGGCGCCATGGCCGAAGCCCGCGCGATCGACCTGCGGGAGGTCGTCGCCCGCTGCGGACGGCCCGACCTGGTCGTGGTCTCGCCGGACGACCCGGAAGCCATGCTCCGCCATACGGCCGCCTGCCGTGAGCTGGGCCTCACCTTCGCCTCGGACCCCTCCCAGCAGCTGGCCCGGCTGACCCGGGCCGAGGTGCGCGAGCTGATCGACGGCGCCGGGCGCCTGTTCACCAACGCGTACGAGTCCGCCCTGCTGTGCGAGCGCTCCGGCCTGACCGAAGCGCAGGTACTGGCCCGGGTCGGCTCCTGGATCACCACCGATGGCGAGGCCGGCGTACGGATCCGCGCGGCGGGCCGGCCGACGCTGACCGTGCCCGCCGTCGAGGTCGCGGAGGTCGTCGACCCCACCGGCGTCGGCGACGCCTTCCGCGCCGGATTCCTCGCCGGGACGGCCTGGGGCATACCCGAGCGGTACGCGGCCCAGCTGGGCTGCGCGGTCGCGGCGACCGTACTCGGCCACACCGGCACCCAGGAGTACCGGCTCTCCCGGGAACCCCTGTTGGCCCGGCTCCGTGCCACGTACGGCCCGGCGAGCGAAACGGAACTGTCCGCACACCTGAGGGGGCTGCGATGAGGCGCTCACTGCGCGCGGAGCTGGCGACCCGCGTGGTGGTCGCGGACGGCGCCATGGGCACGATGCTCCAGGCCGCCGACCCCACGGACGAGGACTTCCTCGGGCTGGAGGGCTGCAACGAGATCCTGAACGTCACCCGCCCCGACATCGTGCGCTCCGTGCACGACGCGTACTTCGCGGTGGGCGTCGACTGCGTCGAGACCAACACCTTCGGGACGAACCTGGCCGCCCTCGCCGAGTACGGGGTGGAGGGTCGCCTCTACGAGCTCGCCGAGGCGGGCGCCCGCATCGCCCGCGCGTCGGCCGACGCGTACACCGCCCGGGACGGCCGCCCCCGCTGGGTCCTCGGCTCCATGGGCCCCGGCACCAAACTGCCCACGCTCGGACACGTGCGGTACGAGCCCCTGCGCGAGGCCTACCAGCAGAACGCCGAGGGCCTGATCCATGGCGGCGCCGACGCCCTGCTGGTGGAGACCACCCAGGACCTCCTCCAGACCAAGGCCGCCGTCATCGGCGCCCGGCGGGCGCTGGACCGGTGCGGGGCGGGGGACCTCCCCCTGATCGTGCAGGTCACGGTAGAGGCGACCGGCACGATGCTGCTGGGTTCGGAGATCGGTGCGGCGCTGACGGCGTTGGAGC